>JBILPK010000230.1:0-4814 GCA_044373875.1 Polymorphobacter sp. | reverse complement strand
TAAACCACGCTTCAGGGCGTCGACCCCGCCCTGTTCACCCGGCGCCGGCAATGCGATTGCCGGCGCCGGCTTTTTTGTACCCGCGCGACAGCGTGCGTCATCGACCAGAAAGGCGCACGCGCCTAGAGAAAGCCGGAAACGCCACTTGCAGCGCGCGAACAAATCTGGAACAAACTTCCCATGCTGACTCATATCCAGGTGCGCGGCGCGCGCGAGCACAACCTCAAGGGTGTCGATGTCGATCTGCCCAAGAACAGCCTGACCGTCATTACCGGCCTGTCGGGCAGCGGCAAATCCAGCCTCGCCTTCGATACCATCTATGCCGAAGGCCAGCGCCGCTACGTGGAATCGCTGTCGGCCTATGCCCGCCAGTTTCTCGAACTGATGTCGAAGCCCGATGTCGACCATATCGAGGGCCTGTCCCCCGCCATCAGCATCGAGCAGAAGACCACCAGCAAGAACCCGCGTTCCACCGTCGCGACCGTCACCGAAATCTATGATTACATGCGGCTGCTCTGGGCGCGCGTCGGCATCCCCTATTCCCCCGCCACCGGCCTGCCGATCACCGCGCAGACCGTCAGCCAGATGGTCGACCGCGTCATGGCGCTGCCCGAGGGCACGCGGCTGTTCCTGCTCGCCCCGATCGTGCGCGGCCGCAAGGGCGAATATCGCAAGGAACTGGCGCAACTGCAGAAGGACGGCTTCACCCGCGTCAAGATCGATGGCGAATTCCACGACATCGACGCCGCCCCGGCGCTCGACAAAAAATACAAGCACGACATCGATGTGGTGGTCGACCGCATCGTCGTAAAGCAAGGCATCGAGGCCCGCCTCGCCGAAAGTTTCGAAACCGCGCTCAAACTCGCCGAAGGGCTGGCGATTGCCGAGCCTGCCGACGGCGATGCCAAGGAATCTGGGCGCATCACCTTCTCCGAAAAATTCGCCTGTCCGGTCTCGGGCTTCACCATTGCCGAAATCGAGCCGCGGCTGTTCTCCTTCAACGCCCCGCAAGGCGCCTGCCCGGCGTGCGACGGCCTTGGCGAAAAACTGCTCTTCGATGACGACCTGATGGTCCCCAACCACGCGCTCAGCATCGAAAAGGGCGCCGTCATGCCCTGGGCGAAATCCAACCCGCCCAGCCCCTATTACATGCAGGTCCTCGCCAGCATCGGCCGCGCCTATGGCTTCAGCCTGAAGACCCCCTGGGCCGACCTGTCGGCCGAGGCGCAGCATGCCATCCTGCACGGCACCGGCGGCAAGGCGATCGCGCTGCGCTTCGAGGACGGGCGCAAGAGCTATGAAGTCGTCAAGCCCTTCGAAGGCGTCACCGCCAACCTCGAAAAGCGCCTGCGCGCCACCGAAAGCGCCTGGATGCGCGAGGAACTGTCGCGCTACCAGTCCGCTGCCCCGTGCGAAGTCTGCCATGGCGACCGCCTCAAGCCCGAAGCGCTCGCGGTCAAGATCGCCGGCGAAACCATCGCCCAGGCCGTCCGCCGCCCGGTCAGCCAGGCCTTCGCCTGGGCCAAGGGCCTCGCCGAGCAGTTGACGCCGAAGCAGCGCACCATCGGCGAACGCATCCTCAAGGAAATCACCGAACGCCTCGGCTTTCTCGATAATGTCGGGCTCGATTATCTGAATCTCGATCGCAAATCGGGCACGCTGTCGGGCGGCGAAAGCCAGCGCATCCGCCTCGCCTCGCAGATTGGCTCGGGGCTCTCGGGCGTCCTCTACGTCCTCGATGAACCCAGCATCGGGCTGCACCAGCGCGACAATGACCGGCTGCTCGTCACGCTGCGCCGGCTGCGCGATCTCGGCAACACCGTGCTCGTGGTGGAACATGATGAAGACGCGATCCGCACCGCCGACTATATCGTCGACATGGGGCCGGGCGCCGGCGTCCATGGCGGCGAAGTCGTGGCGCGCGGCTCGCTGGCCGATATCCTCGCCACCCCGGGCAGCATCACCGCCGATTACCTGTCGGGCCGCCGCTGCGTCCCCCTCCCCGCGACGCGCCGCAAGGGCACAGGCAAGAAGCTGACGGTCAAAAACGCCCGCGGCAACAACCTCCAGGGCGTCACCGCGTCGATCCCGCTCGGCACCTTCACCTGCATCACCGGCGTGTCGGGCAGCGGCAAGAGCACGTTCACCATCGATACGCTCTATGCCGCGGCCGCGCGCGAGCTCAACGGCGCGCGCCTCGTCATGGCCCCGCACGATGGCGTCGACGGGCTCAAGAACCTCGACAAGGTCATCGATATCGACCAGTCGCCGATCGGCCGCACGCCGCGCTCCAACCCCGCCACCTACACCGGCGCCTTCACCAACATCCGGGACTGGTTCGCCGGCCTGCCGGAGGCGCAGGCGCGCGGCTACAAGCCCGGGCGCTTCAGCTTCAACGTCAAGGGCGGCCGCTGCGAAGCCTGCACCGGCGACGGCCTCATCAAGATCGAAATGCACTTCCTGCCCGATGTCTATGTCACCTGCGACGTCTGCCACGGCGCCCGCTACAACCGCGAAACGCTCGAAGTGAAGTTCAAGGGGCGCAGCATCGCCGATGTGCTCGACATGACAGTCGAAGATGGCGTCGAATTCTTCAAGGCCGTCCCGCCGATCCGCGACAAGCTCGCCATGCTCCACGAAGTCGGCCTGGGTTATGTCAAGATCGGCCAGCAGGCGACGACCTTGTCGGGCGGCGAAGCGCAACGCGTCAAGCTCGCCAAGGAACTCGCCCGCCGCGCCACCGGGCAAACCCTCTACATCCTCGATGAACCCACGACCGGCCTCCACTTCGAAGACGTCCGCAAACTCCTCGAAGTCCTCCACGCCCTCGTCGACCAGGGCAACACCGTCGTCGTCATCGAACACAACCTCGACGTCATCAAGACCGCCGACTGGATCATCGACCTCGGCCCCGACGGCGGCGACAAGGGCGGGCAAATCGTGGCCACCGGCACGCCGGACGTCATCGCCGCCTGCGCCGCGAGCCACACCGGGCATTATCTGGCGCCGCTCCTCGTCAAACCCTCTCCCCTCGCGACGAAGGTCGCCTCCGGCTCCATGGAAGAGGGCGACTCGGCGCTAGCCGAGCGGGGTGAGGGGGAAGCCCCCGCTCCCAAAAAACGCCGCACCGCCAAAGCCTAGAAGAAAGCGCCTCCGGCGGCTTGGGGCCTGAGGCCCCAGACCCGCTTTTGTCTTGTCATCCCGGGCTTGGCCCGGGACCCGGCTTTGTCAGCTCCCCCCGTCGGGAGCGGCAAAACGCGCAACCGGTGGCGCAGATATTTATTTCATAAAAAAGTAATATTAAGTTGCAAGCAAGCAACATATATAAAAATTACATTCGCCGCCCGGAACGACTGGCTGGCAATACAATGTAAAATTCCCTAAATCGCCCCTGCCAATCACCGGCGAAAAAAGAGGACCATCATGTTGAAAACATTCATCGCTTCGGCGACCGCGTTGGCGTGCGCTTTCACTGCATCGCAGGCATCCGCCGCCGATTTCACCGGCCCGCGTATCGAAGCCCATGTCGGTTATGACAATGTCTCGTTCGGCGGCTTCAACCAGGGCGGTTTCGCCTATGGCATCGGTGCCGGCTATGATTTCGCTGCCACGCCCAATCTGATCATCGGGATCGAAGTCAACGCCGATCTGGCCTCGACCAACATCACCGGCTCGGCCGGCACGATCACCGCAAAGCTCGATACCAAGCGCGATCTCAGCGCCTTGGTGCGCTTCGGCGGCAAGGTCAGCGAAAATGCGCTGCTCTATGTGAAGGTCGGCTACGCCAATGGCCGCCTTTCGGGCTCGTACATCGATACGGCCAACCCGGCCAGCAACCTCACCGCCGCCGACAATGGCGACGGCATCCGCGGCGGCGTCGGCTTTGAATATGCCATCACGCCCAAGGCCTATGCCAAGGTCGAATATCAGTACACCAACTATGAATCCGATTTCAGCCGCAACCAGGGCCTTGTGGGCATCGGCTTCCGCTTCTGATCCGACGAAACGACGAGAGCCGGGGCAGCAATCGCTGCCCCGGCTTTTTCATGCCCGGCAGCAGCGAAGCCCAACGCGCCAAACCCGCCTAGGAACGCGCCCGCCGCGCACCCTCTGCATCCGCGATGAACCCGCGACCGGCCGCCCCTTCGAAAACGTCCGCAAACGCCGCGACGTCCTCCGCGCCCGCGTCGACCGGGTCTATCGACCAGGGCAACACCGTCGTCATCATCGAACACAACCTCGACGTCATCAAGACCGCCGACCGGATCATCGACCTCGGCCCCGACGGCGGCGACAAGGGCGGCCGGATCGTCGCCACTGGCACCCCCGACGTGATCGCCGCCTGCGCCGCAAGCCATACCGGGCATTACCTCGCGCCGCTCCTCGTCAAACCCTCTCCCCCAGCGACGAAGGTCGCCTCCGGCTCCATGGAAGAGGGCGACTCGGCGCCAGCCGAGCGGGGTGAGGGGGAAGCCCCCGCCCCCAAAAAACGCCGCACCGCCAAAGCCTAGAAGCAAGCGCCTCCGGCGGCTGGGGCCTGAGGCCCCAGACCCCCCTCTCTCACCTGCGGGAAAGCTAAAACAAGCCTGACGACAGCGATCTACGATGTGGGAACCGTGCGGTTCCAACAAGCGGATTTACTTAGGTACGAAACAGGTAAGAAGGCAATCAGCTCATAGGAAGTCAATTGGAGGCAGCGTTCAACCTGCCTTCTCCACCCGGACGTTCGGTAGATGCTGGCGTTGTGGGCTGCAAATGAATAAGGTGACGTTATCCTAGTGGATCGAATCTAACACTTGGTGCCCTCTTTTGAC
>JBILPK010000229.1:0-4825 GCA_044373875.1 Polymorphobacter sp. | reverse complement strand
CGGCAAGCGCGTCGCGGTCATCGGCACCGGCGCCAGCGCCTTTCAGATCGTCCCCGAAATCGCCGGGACGGTCGCGTCGCTGAGCGTCTTCCAGCGCACCCCGCCGTGGTTGCTGCCGAGCGAAATCTATCACGAAGCGGTGCCCGATGGCGTGCGCTGGCTGCTCCGCCACATGCCCTTTTACGCCAATTGGAACCGCTTCGGCCTGTTCTGGACGCTGACCGAATTCCTGCGTCCCGCCGTCGCGATGACCGAGGGCTGGAACCAGCCCGGCTCGCTGTCGGAAATGAACGCCGGGCTGCGGCAATTGCTCGAAGCGTCGATCAGCGCGCAGCTCGCCGACCGGCCCGACCTGCTCGCCAAGTCGATCCCGGCCTATGCGCCGGGCGGCAAGCGCATGCTCGTCGACAATGGCGTCTGGGCACAGGCGCTGAAGCGCGACAATGTCGAACTGATCGACGATCCCATCACCGCGATCACGCCCGGCGGCGTGCAGCTCACCTCGGGCCGCCATGTCGACGTCGATGTCATCATCTACGCCACCGGCTTCCACGCCTCGGACTTTCTCGCCTCGATGGCGATCACCGGCGAAGGCGGCCGCGACCTGCACAAGGAATGGGATGGCGACGCCCGCGCCTATCTCGGCATGACGGTGCCGGGTTTTCCGAATTTCTTCATGATCTATGGACCCAACACCAATATCGTCGTCAACGGCTCGATCATCTTCTTTTCGGAATGTTCGGTGCGCTACATCACCGGCTGCCTGAAACTGCTGATCGAGGGCGGCACGACCGCGCTGATGCCCAAGCCGGATGTGACGGCGGATTTCAACGCCCGCGTCGATGCCGAAAACGCCCGCATGGCCTGGGCGGCACCCGATGTGAACAGCTGGTACAAGAATGCCAAGGGCCGCGTGGTGCAGAACTGGCCGTTCGCACTGGTGGATTACTGGAACGCGACGCGGGTGCCGGCAGCGGCCGATTTCGAGGTGACACCCTGAACACGCCACTACCCCGGGCGCTGGCCTTTGATGTCTTCGGCACGGTCGTCGATTGGCGGTCCTCGGTTGCGCGCGCCGTCGCGCCGGTGCTGGCCGCAGCCGGCCACGGCGATGTCGATGCGGCGGGGTTCACCGATGCCTGGCGGGCGCGCTATGTCGCCGGCATGCGCGCCCATGGCAAAAGCGCGCGCGGCTTCGTCAAGCTCGACATCCTGCACCGCGAAATGCTCGATGATCTGCTTGCCGAAGCCGGCATCGCGCTGGCGGACGGCGACCGCGCGGCGCTGGTGCTGGCCTGGCACCGGCTCGATCCTTGGCCCGACAGTGTTACCGGCCTGACCCGGCTGAAGCGCCGCTTTCCGATCGTCACCTGTTCCAACGGCCATGTCGCGCTGCTCGTCACCATGGCGCGCCACGCCGGGCTGCCCTGGGATGCCATATTGGGGGCGGAAATCGCCGGCACCTACAAGCCGGCGCCGCTGGCCTATCAGGCGACGGCGGCGGCACTCGATATCGCCCCGGGCGAGCTTTGCCTGGTGGCGGCGCACCATGGCGATCTCGCTGCGGCTCGGGCCGCCGGGTTGCAGACCGCCTTTGTCCACCGGCCGCTCGAATATGGCGGCGCGCCGGCGCCCGATCTCGCCTATGCTGCGGATTGGGAATTTCGGGCGGCGAGCCTGACCGACCTGGCCGATTGCCTGGGCTGCTGAAGCGCAGGGCATGGCCGAATACGGCACAACGAAACAGGGCGCGGAGTTGACCCCCGCGCCCTGTTCGTTGTCACGTGCATGTCATCACGACCGACCGCCCCGGCAGCGACAGAATCGCCGCTGGAGGGCCCACATCAACGGCGGAAGAACCGCCGCTGGTTCATGGGCATCGGCGCCGTCTTCTCACGGAAGACGATGCGGCCCTTGTCGAGGTCATAAGGGGTCATTTCAACATGAACCCGGTCGCCGACGATCGAGCGGATGCGATTCTTGCGCATCTTGCCCGCCGTATAGGCGATGATTTCATGATCATTTTCCAGCCGCACGCGAAAGCGGCCATCGGGCAGGATCTCGGCGATCACGCCCTCGATCTTGATAACCTCTTCTTTTGGCATAAGCGCGTCTTAGGCCATCGAAAGATTGACAGCCGAGGCGCGGCCCTGGCGGTCATTTTCGAGGTCGAACTGAACCTTAGCACCTTCGGCGAGATCCGAAAGACCGGCACGTTCAACGGCCGAAATGTGGACGAAGACGTCCTTGGAAGCGCCATCGGGGGCAATGAAGCCATAACCCTTGGTGGCATTGAAAAATTTGACTGTGCCAGTGGCCATGTCAGTTCCTTAGTGAATATACTGATTGTCCGTCGGAAACGCTCCGACGAATGCTTGTCAGGACCGTTCTTCGAAAGAGGGGCAAAAGCACCAGGATCGTTATCAGGCACCTTCGCGCCAGCGGCCAATGCGCGCCTTCGCAACAAAAAGCAAGCTTGGCAGACAATCGCTAAGGCCTTACCCCCGGCACAAAGCGCCCTGCATCGCTGAAGGACCCGAAATGAAGACCCGCGCCGCCGTCGCCTTTGCACCCAAAACACCGCTCGAAATCGTCGAGGTCGATCTCGACGGCCCGCGCGCCGGCGAAGTGCTGGTGGAGATCATGGCGACCGGTATCTGCCACACCGATGCCTACACGCTCGACGGACTCGACAGCGAAGGCCTGTTCCCGGCCATCCTCGGCCATGAAGGCGCCGGCATCGTCCGCGAAATCGGCGCCGGCGTCACCAGCGTCGCGGTCGGCGACCATGTCATCCCGCTCTACACGCCCGAATGCCGCCAGTGTAAGTCGTGCCTGTCTGGCAAGACCAATTTGTGCACCGCCATCCGCGCCACCCAGGGCCGCGGCGTGATGCCCGACGGCACCTCGCGCTTCTCCTACAAGGGCCAGATGCTGCACCATTACATGGGCTGCTCGACCTTTTCCAACTTCACCGTGCTGCCCGAGATCGCTGTGGCGAAGATCCGCCGCGACGCGCCCTTCCAGTCGAGCTGCTACATCGGCTGCGGCGTCACCACCGGGGTCGGCGCCGTCGTCAACACCGCCGATGTGCGGCCGGGCGACAATGTCATCGTCTTCGGCCTGGGCGGCATCGGCCTCAACGTCATCCAGGGCGCGCGCATGGCCGGCGCCAACATCATCATCGGCGTCGACATCAACCCGGCCCGGCAAGCCTGGGGCGAACGCTTCGGCATGACGCATTTCTGCAACCCCGCCGACATCGACGGCGACCTGGTGCAGCACCTTGTCGAAATCACCGACGGCGGCGCCGATTACACCTTCGATTGCACCGGCAACACCACCGTCATGCGGCAAGCGCTCGAATGCTGCCACCGCGGCTGGGGCACCAGCATCATCATCGGCGTCGCCGAAGCCGGCAAGGAAATCAGCACCCGCCCGTTCCAGCTGGTGACGGGGCGCAACTGGCGCGGCACGGCGTTCGGCGGTGCCAAGGGCCGCACCGACGTGCCGAAAATCGTCGACTGGTACATGAACGGCAAGATCGAGATCGACCCGATGATCACGCACGTGCTGACGCTCGACGAGATCAACAAGGGCTTCGACCTGATGCACGCCGGGGAAAGCATCCGTTCCGTGGTGGTGTTTTGAGGATGGAGACGCTTGCGTCGGCGGCATGCCACGGCGGCCGCCAATCCTTTCATTCGCACGCGTCGACAAGCACCGGCACGACGATGAAGTTCGGCGTCTTCACGCCGCCGGGTGCTGGCCCCTTCCCCGTCCTGTGGTGCCTCGCCGGCCTGACCTGCACCGAGGAAACCTTTGCCATCAAGGCGGGAGCCCAGCGCCTCGCCGCCGAACTCGGGCTGATGCTGATCACCCCCGACACCTCGCCGCGCGGTGACGGCGTCGCCGACGACACCGCCTGGGACATGGGGCAAGGTGCCGGCTTCTATCTCGATGCCACCGAGGTGCCCTGGGCCACGCATTTCCGCATGGAAAGCTGGCTGATCGCCGAACTGCCCGACATCATCGCGGCGCATTTTCCGGCCAATTTCACGCGCCAGTCGATCATGGGCCATTCGATGGGCGGCCATGGCGCGCTGACCCTCACGCTCAAGCACCCCAGCCGGTTCAACAGCGTCTCGGCCTTCGCGCCGATCGTCGCACCGACCGAGGTGCCGTGGGGCCAGAAGGCGCTGCCGCTCTACCTCGGCGACAACCCTGTCGCCTGGGCCCGCCACGACGCCTGCGCGCTGATCGCCGCCGGCGCACGCGTGGCGGAGATCCTCGTCGACCAGGGCCTCGGCGACAATTTCCTCGCCGAACAGCTCCAGCCTGAACGACTGGAAGCCGCCTGCACCGCCGCCGGCATCCCGCTAACGCTGCGCCGCCACGCCGGCTATGACCATGGCTACTGGTTTATCCAGAGCTTCGTCGACGACCATCTGCGCTGGCACGCCGCACGGCTTGCCTGACGCTCCCCCGCCGGCAAGGGAGGGGCGGCGTTGCACCCTCCCCGCCAACCCGCTACCCCAAGCCCATGCTCCCGCTCCACGGTCTCAAGGTCATCGACCTTTCCTCGGTCATCTTCGGCCCCTATTGCGCGCAGTGGTTTGCCGATCTCGGCGCCGATGTCATCAAGCTGGAGGCCCCCGAGGGCGATTCCACCCGGCAGACCGGCCCGGGGCTCGAACCCGGCATGGCGGCGCTGTTCCTCGGCAGCAACCGCAACAAGCGCGGGCTGGTGCTCGACCTGAAGACCGCCGAGGGCCAGGCGGCGCTCGACCGGCTGCTCGCCACCGCCGATGTGCTGCTCCATTCG
>JBILPK010000086.1:0-13885 GCA_044373875.1 Polymorphobacter sp. | reverse complement strand
ACGCAGGCGGGTGCCGCCGGTGGTGTTGGCGACCAGCCATCCGGTCAGCCGCGTCCGGCTGGCGGGTGACAGGGTGGTGCCGAGCAGGAGCGTCTCCCAGCTGCCGAGCACCGCATCGGGGCTCGTCGTGTCGCGCGGGTCGCCGGGCAGCGCTTCGCTCATCATCGGCTCGATCCGGTCGAGCCGGGTCACCCTGTCGCCGATGCCGCGCAGCCAGGCAGTCAGCCCGGCCGGGCCGCCGACCGCGGGCAGCAGCAGATTGGCGGCGGTGTTGTCGGAATAGATGATCGTCGCCTCGCACAGTTCGGCGACCGTCGCGGTGCCGCCGACATGCGCCTTCGATACCGGCGACACGTCGAGAATGTCGCTGGCCCTGACCGGAATGGCGCGATCGAGCCGGTCGGTACCCTTGTCGACCCGCGCCAACACGGCGGCGACAAGCAGCATCTTGAAGGTGCTCGCCATCGGGAAACGCTCACCGCCGCGATGGCTGAAGCGCCGGCCGGTGGCAGTATCATGGACCGCCAGCCCGATGCGGCCGCCGGTGGTTTTCTCCGCGGCCAGTACCGCCGCTTCGAGATC
The DNA here is from genome assembly GCA_044373875.1 of Polymorphobacter sp. Taxonomy (GTDB): domain Bacteria; phylum Pseudomonadota; class Alphaproteobacteria; order Sphingomonadales; family Sphingomonadaceae; genus Sandarakinorhabdus. The sequence continues at coordinate 13,303 of JBILPK010000086.1, read as the reverse complement.
GAGCGGCGGCGCCGCCAGTGCCGGGGCGGCAGCGAGCAGCAGCACTCCGCCGGTGAAGCGGCGGCGGCTGATGGCGGGCAATGCGGTCATGTCTGTCTCCCTCATGTCATGGCCATTGTTCGCCGCCCGGCGCGCCGGCACAAGCGAGCTTGCTTCACGCCAGCCATGAGCTGCGCTAATGACGGCCATGGACCGCCCGCATCTGCCGCTGAACGCCCTGCGCGCCTTCGAAGTGTCGGCGCGGCACCTCAATTTCACCCGCGCTGCCGTTGAACTCTGCGTCAGCCAGGCGGCGCTCAGCCACCAGATCAAGGGGCTGGAAGCGCGGCTGGGGGTGGCGCTGTTCCGCCGCCTGCCGCGCGGCGTCATGCTGACCGACGAAGGCGCCGCGCCGCTGCCGGTGCTGACCGAGGCGTTCGACGCCGTGGGCGCCGCGCTCGACCGCTTTGTCGACGGGCGCTTCCAGACGGTGCTCAGCGTCGGCGTGGTGGCGAGCTTTGCCGCCTGCTGGTTGCTGCCGCGCCTGCCGGGCTTTGCCGCGGCGCATCCCGTCATCGATCTGCGCGTGCTCGCCAACAACAACCGAGTCGATCTGGCCGGGGAAGGGCTCGACCTTGCCATTCGCTTTGGTGATGGCGACTGGCCCGGCGTCGTGGCGACGCCGCTGCTGGCGGCCCCGCTGGCACCGCTGGCTGCGCCGGGGACCGACCTGGCGCGGGCGCTGCTGCTGCGCTCGTATCGCAGCGGCGAATGGCCGGCCTGGTTTGCCGCCGCCGGTCTGCCGCCACGCCGGGCGACCGGGCCGGTGTTCGATTCGGCGCTGGCGCTGGCGGCGGCGGCCGTGGCGGGCGGCGGGGTCGCGCTGTTGCCGCTGGCGCTGTTCGCCGCCGATCTGGCCAGCGGGCGGCTGGCGGCGTTGTCGGGCGTCGGCGTCGATGCCGGCAGTTACTGGTTGACGCGGCTGCGCTCACGGCCCGAACGTCCCGCCATGGCGGCGTTCCGCCACTGGCTGGCAGCGGAGACGGCACGATGATCGATTATCAGGGGCAGGTGGCGCTGGTGACGGGCGGCGCGTCGGGCATCGGCCGCGGGCTGGCGCTGGCGCTGGCGGCACGCGGCGCGCGAGTGCTGGTCGCCGATTTGGATGGCGACGGCGCGGCGGCGACCGCAGCGTTGGCAGGCGGCGACGCCTTGCCGGCCGATCTTGCTGAACCGGGCGCTGCAGCCGGGCTGCTCGATCGCGCCTGGCAGCTGGCGGGGCGGGTCGATTTCATCGCATCGAACGCCGGCATGGGCAGCGGCCCGGGGCCGAAGCGGCTGTTGAAGGCCGATCTCGACGGGACACGCGTCGCGGCGATGTTCGAGGTCAACATGTTCGCCGCGATCCGGCTGGCGCAGGCCTTCGTGCCGCGGCTCGAGGCGGCGGGCACGCGCGGGCGATTGATGATCACCGGCAGTGAAAATTCGCTGTCGGTGCCCGATGCGGTCAAGACCTTTGGCCTGGGGCTTTATGCGGCGTCGAAACATGGCGTGCTAGTGCTGGCCGAATGGCTGCGCAATGAATGCGAAGGCGGTCGCAAGCCCTTGGACGTGCATGTCCTGCTGCCCGGCGGTGTCTATACCGGCATGACCGCCGATGGGCTGGGGCCGGACCCGGCAGGCTGGCCGGCCGAGATGCACATCATCACCCCCGACCGCTGCGCCGAAATCGCGCTCGCCGGGCTCGATGCCGGGTTGTTCTGGATCCCGACCCATCGCCATCTCGCCGACGACGTGGGGCCGCGGTATGTCGGGGTTGCCGAAGCGGTGCGGGTGCTGGGACTCTAGCTGTTGCCCCGCGTCGGGCTGATGCCGCCCATCGTCAGCCCGCCATCGACGACGAATTCGCTGCCGGTCGAATAGCTGGCCTCGTCGCTGGCGAGGTACAACACGATGTTGGTGACTTCTTCCGACCGCGCCATGCGGCCGAGCGGATAGTCATAGCCTTGTGTGTTGAGACCCGCCGCCATCGGCGTGTCGATGATGCCGGGGTGAACCGAATTGCAGCGCACGCCGAAGGGCGCCAGTTCGGCCGCCACCGCCTTGGTCAGCCCGCGCACCCCGAATTTGGAGGCGACATAGGCCGATCCGCCCGGCGCACCGCGCAAGCCGGCGACCGAGGAAATGTTGATGATCGAGCCGCTGCCGCTCGCCACCAGCACCGTCGTCGCGGCGCGGATGCCGAGGAAGACGCCGGTCAGGTTGATGTCGATCATGCGCTGCCACAGATCGAGCGGGTGCTCGACGATCGCCGCGCCGCCGAAAATGCCGGCATTGTTGACGAGAATGTCGAGCCCGCCGAAGTCCGCCACGCACAGCGCCACCGCCGCCGCCCAGTCATCGGGTTTCGTCACATCGAGGCGGATATAGCGCGCCGCCGGACCAAGATCGGCCGCAAGCGCCGCGCCTTCGCCATCGAGGATGTCGCCGAGCACCACCCGCGCGCCTTCGGCAACGAAGCGCCGCGCATGTGCCGAGCCCATGCCGCGCGCCGCGCCGGTGATCAGCGCGACCTTGCCGTCAAGCCGTCCGGTCATGCTGCTTCATCCGTGTCCGAAACCCGCGTCATCGTCAGCTTGCCGGCCTTGACGACAAAGCCCAGGTCGCCTTCGACCAGCGCCAGCGCATCCTTGCCGAAGATGTCGCGTCGCCAGCCTTCGAGCACCGGCAGGCCGTCGATGACCCCGGCGGCCAGCGCGTCGAGATCGTCGCCGCGCACGATCAGCTTGGGGGCGACGCCGCTTTCCTTGCTGCGGATCTTCAGGAGCAATTTGAGCAGGTCGGCGATCAGCGCGCCTTCGGACGAGAGGCCGGGCCGCTGCGGCTCGCGCGCCGGCATTTCCTCAAGGCTGAGCGGCTCGGCATCCTGCAGGGCGCGGATCAGCCGATCGCCGATGGCGTTGCTGCCCCATGCGGCGGACAGCCCGCGCACCTTGGCGAGATCGGCCTGCGAGCGCGGCGGCGATCCGGCAAGATCACCCAGCGTCTCGTCCTTGACGATGCGGCCGCGTGGCACGTCCTTGTCCTGCGCTTCGAGTTCGCGCCATTTCGCCAGCGCCTTCAACCGGCCGAGCACATCGGCCTTGCGGCTCGGCAGGCGCAGCCGGGTCCAGGCCTTTTCGGGGTCATTGGCATAGGTGGCGGGATCGCAGGCCCGCGCCATTTCATCGTCAAGCCAGCCACCGCGGCCGGTGCGGCGCAGCTTGTCGACCATCTTGGGAAACAAGGTCGCCAGATGGGTCACATCGCCGATGGCATATTCGAGCTGGCGGTCATTCAGGGGTCGCCGGCTCCAGTCGGTGAAGCGGGCACCCTTGTCGACCTGGTGGCCGAGATAGGCGGCGACGAGATTGGTGTAGCCGATCTGTTCGCCGAGCCCCAATGCCATCGCGGCGATCTGGGTGTCGAACAGCGGCGCCGGAGTCCTGCCGGTCAAATTGTAGATGATCTCCAGATCCTGGCCGCCGGCATGGAATACCTTGAGCACCTCGTCCTCGACCAGCAGCTTGAGCAAGGGCGCAAGGTTGATGCCCGGCGCCTTGGGGTCGATCGCCGCTGCTTCGGTCGGGCTGGCGACCTGCACGAGACATAAATCGGGGTAGTAGGTACTTTCCCGCATGAATTCCGTGTCGACCGTCACGAAATCGGCGAGCGCGAGGCGTTCGCACAGGGCGGCAAGGGTTTCGGTATCGGTGACCAGCGGATGAATGAGCATGAACCGCCATAACCCAGCCGCTCGCGCTTGACAAAGCGCCAAGCTATGTGTGTCACGCCACACATTCATTTTTGTTCCAATATTGCCCGGATTTGTTTTTATGCACGCTTATCGCACCCATGATTGCGCCGCCCTGCGCGCCACCAATGCCGGCTCCACCGCGCGGGTTTCGGGCTGGATCCATCGCAAGCGCGATCATGGCGGCGTGCTGTTCATCGATCTGCGCGATCATTTCGGGCTGACCCAGATCGTCGTCGGCCCCGGCTCGCCGGCATTCGAGACGCTCGATCGCGCCCGGCTCGAATCGGTCGTCACCATCACCGGCGATGTCGTGATGCGCGAAGGCGGCGCGGTGAACAGCAACCTCGCCACCGGCGCCATCGAAGTGCGTGCGCAGACCGTGACCGTGCAGTCGGCCGCCACCGACCTGCCGATGCCGGTGGCCGGCGATGCCGAATATCCCGAGGACATCCGCCTCAAGTACCGTTTCCTCGATCTGCGCCGCGAACGGCTGCACGCCAACATGATGCTGCGCTCGGGCGTCATCGCGAGCCTGCGCCGCCGCATGATCGACAAGGGCTTTACCGAGTTCCAGACCCCGATCCTGACCGCTTCGTCGCCGGAAGGCGCGCGCGATTACCTCGTGCCGAGCCGCGTCCACCCCGGTAAATTCTATGCGCTGCCGCAGGCGCCGCAGATGTTCAAGCAGCTGCTGATGGTCGCCGGCTTCGATCGTTATTTCCAGATCGCGCCGTGCTTCCGCGATGAAGACGCCCGCGCCGACCGCTCGCCTGGCGAATTCTACCAGCTCGATTTCGAAATGAGCTTCGTCACGCAAGACGATGTTTTCGCGACGATCGAGCCGGTGCTCGCCGGGGTGTTCGAGGAATTTGCCGGCTTTGGTGGCCGCAACCCCTGGGCGGTGACGAAGGGCGCTTTCCCGCGCATCCCCTATGCCGATTCGATGCTCAAATATGGCAACGACAAGCCCGATTTGCGCAACCCGATCGAGATCAGCGATGTCAGTTCGCACTTCGTCGGCTCGGGCTTCGGCATCTTTGCCAAGCTCGTCGAGGCCGGCAATGTCGTGCGCGCCATCCCGGCGCCCGGCACCCAGGAAAAGAGCCGCAAGTTCTTCGACGACATGAACGAATGGGCGCGCAGCGAAGGCTATACCGGGCTCGGCTATGTGACGCGCAAGGGCGGCGATTTCGGCGGCCCGATTGCCAAGAACCATGGCGAAGCCGGCATGCTGGCAATCTATGAAGCGCTTGGCCTTGGCCCCGATGACGGCTGTTTCTTCGCCGCCGGCAAGGAAGCCCAGGCGGCGAAACTCGCCGGGCTGGCGCGCACCCGCGTCGGCACCGAACTCGGCATCATCGAAAAGGACGTCTTCAAATTCTGCTGGATCGTCGATTTCCCGATGTTCGAATATGACGAGGACAACAAGAAGATCGATTTCAGCCATAACCCGTTCAGCATGCCGCAGGGCGAACTCGAAGCGCTCGAAACCCAGGACCCGCTGACCATCAAGGCGTTCCAGTACGACATCGTCTGCAACGGCGTCGAACTTTCGTCGGGCGCCATCCGCAACCATCGCCCCGAAATCATGTACAAGGCCTTTGAAATCGCCGGCTATGCCCGCGAGGATGTCGACCGCGATTTCGCCGGCATGATCAACGCCTTCAAGTTCGGCGCCCCGCCGCACGGTGGCTCGGCGCCGGGCGTTGACCGCATGGTCATGCTGATCGCCGATGAACCCAATATCCGCGAAGTCGTCGTCTTCCCGATGAACCAGAAGGCCGAGGATCTGATGATGAACGCGCCGGGCAATGTGACGCTCAAGCAGTTGCGCGAACTCCACATCCGGATCGTCGACTGATGGCCAAGCTGCGACTCGCTGATTTCGAAGGCGATCCCGACTTGGAGCGGGATTCCTATGAATCGCAGCTCGAAACGCTCCAGCACCAGCTCGAACTGATCCAGTCAGCCTATATCAACCAGGGCCGCAAGGCGATGATCGCGCTCGAAGGCTGGGATGCCGCGGGCAAGGGCGGGCTGATCACCCGCATGGTCGGGCCGCTCGACCATCGCTACACGAAAGTATGGTCGATCGGCGCGCCGACGAAACAGGAGGCCGAGCATCATTATCTCTGGCGCTTCTGGCAGCGGCTGCCTGGCGCGCGCGAGATCGCGGTGTTCGATCGCACCTGGTACGGCCGGGTGCTCGTCGAGCGCGTCGACGGCTTTGCCACCGCCGACGCCTGGACGCGCGCCTATGACGAGATCAACGCCTTCGAAGCACTCCACGCCGCCGATGGCATGCGCATCGTCAAACTGTTCCTCCACATCACCCAGGACGAACAGGACAAGCGCCTCAAGGAACGTATCGAAACGCCGTGGAAACGCTGGAAGACCGGCACCGACGATTACCACAACCGCGCGCGGCGCGAGGCCTATCTCGACGCCTATCACGACATGTTCGACAAGACATCGACCAAGCTGGCGCCGTGGACAGTGATCGCGGCGAACGACAAGAAAACCGCGCGGATCAACGGCTTGCAAAAGGTTGTCGACGTGTTGGGCAAGGATGTCGACCTGGCCTATCCGCCGGTCGATCCGGCCTTGCAGAAGCTCGCCGAACAGGCGCTCGGCAAGAAGCTGGATCTGTAACCTTCCTCCCCGCAAGCGGGAGGGAGTTGCCATCAAACGGAGCATATTCCCATGCGCATTTCCTTCCTCGGTCTCGGCATCATGGGCGGCCCGATGGCGCGGCACCTTGCGAAAGCCGGGCATGACGTGACCGTCTACAACCGCACCATGGCCAAGGCGGCAGCCTGGGTGGCGGCGCATGGTGGCCAGGCGGTGGCGACCCCGGCGGCCGCGGCGACCGGCGCCGAAGTCGTCATCGCCTGTGTGGGGGCCGATAATGATCTGCGCGACGTCACGCTCGGTCCCGATGGCGCCTTTGCCGCAATGGCGCCGGGCAGCCTGTTCATCGACCACACCACGGTTTCCGCCGCCATTGCCCGCGAACTCGCCGATGCCGGCGCGGCGCGTGACCTGCTGGTGCTCGATGCGCCGGTTTCGGGCGGGCAGGCCGGCGCCGAAAATGGCGCGCTCACCATCATGTGCGGCGGCAGCGCGACGGCCTTTGCGGAAGGCCAGCCGGTGATGCAGGCCTATGCCAAGCGCATCGGCCATATGGGCCCGGCCGGCAGCGGGCAATTGACCAAGATGGTCAACCAGCTGTGCATCGCCGGCGTTTTACAGGGCCTCGCCGAAGGGCTGGCATTTGGCGCGGCGGCGGGGCTCGACCTGGCGCAGGTCGTCGATGTCATTTCCAAGGGCGCGGCGCAAAGCTGGCAGATGGAAAACCGCGCCGCCACCATGGCGCGCGGCGAATTCGATTTCGGCTTTGCCGTCGACTGGATGCGCAAGGACCTCGGGCTGGCGCTCGATGAAGCCCGCCGCCTCGGCGTCACCCTGCCGCTGGGGGCACTCGTCGATCAATTCTATGGCGATGTGCAGGCAATGGGCGGCGGCCGGCAGGATACATCGTCGCTGATCCGGCGGCTGGTCCGGTAGTGATTTCCCTTCGACGCTGGTAACCAAACGGCATGCACCTGCGTCCATTTGGAACGTAAAATGTCGAAACGACGTAAGGGTGGGGCCTTGGTTAGCTGCGCATGTCCGCTTGCCTGTTTTGGCAAAGGGGCACAAGATAATGCGGTTAGCCAAATTGGCGGCAGGGGCATTGTGCCTGCTGGCGATGCCGGCAACGGCAGCCACGGCCATCTGGCAGACGCCGACGACCGTTGCGACGACCGGTGACGTGGTGCAGGCGGGCAGCCTGCACGCGGCGAAGGGGTTGTCGGGTCCGGTAACGGTCGCCGGTGTCGACTTTGGCGCCTATAACAGCCAGCCGCTGCTGGTGAAGGGTGTCGGGCTGAAGCTGCATCCGTCGGTGACCGGCACGGCCGATCTTGCGGATACCGATTACAACACGCTGTTGTCGAGGACGGACTATACCGAAGGCAATCTCGCCGACGCGTGCAGATCGGCGGGCTGACGATCGGGGCGAGTTATACGCTGCAGATCTGGCAGGCGTTCTGGTTCGACAATTGGGCGACATCCTATGTTGCCGGCAACGCGTCGGGCCTGGTGTTCAATTCCGGCCGATCGCAAGGCCCGCTGGCACCGGCGACGCTGCGGCCGCAGTTCGTGGTCGGCAGCTTCGTTGCCGACAGTGCCAACCAGTTCATCAGCTTTACCTCGCCGACCGCCGATTTGCTGGTGGCGGCGGTGCAGGTGCGTTTCACCGGCGGCCCGGCCGGGGTGCCCGAGCCGGCGAGCTGGGCCATGCTGATCACCGGCTTCGGCCTTGTCGGCGCCGCCGCGCGCCGGAAAGGCCGGGCGCTGGCTTAAGCGCCCGTCGGCACTTGCCGCGCCGTAATAGGCTGTTAGGTTCGGGCGCATGACAACTCACTCGTTCATGCGCCCGTCCGCACTTGCCATTGCCCTGCTGCTCTCAGCGCCGGCGCTGGCCGATACCGCCTATGTCAACGCCAATGGCTATACGCTCGGCGATGACGGCACGATCATCCGCTTTGCCACGCTGGTCGTCGACAACGCCGGCAAGGTGAAGGCGACGCTGCCCGCCGGGGCGGCGGTGCCCCGAGGCAAGAAGGTCGATGTGCAGGGCCGGACGCTGCTGCCCGGGCTGATCGATGCGCATGGCCATGTCATGAGCCTGGGCGAACGCGCGCTGGCGGTCGACCTGTCGGAAACCACCTCGCTGGCGGCGGCACAGGCCGCGGTGAAGGCCAACCCCGGGAAGGGCGCCTGGATCCGCGGCGGCGGCTGGAACCAGGAACGCTGGGGGCTGGGGCGCTTCCCGACCGCGGCCGAACTCGATGCCGTGACCGGTGGCCGCCCCGCCGTGCTGCGCCGGGTCGATGGCCATGCCGTCTGGGTCAATTCGGCGGCGATCAAGCTGGCCGGCATCACCGCTGCCACCCCCGATCCGGCCGGCGGCCGAATCGAGCGCGATGCCGCGGGCAACCCCAATGGCGTGCTCGTCGATGCCGCGATGAAGTTGGTCGGCGCCGTGGTGCCGCCGCTGTCACCGGCCGAAAACGATGCGGCGCTCACCAAGTCGCTCGCCATCATGGCCTCGGTCGGGCTGACCGGCGCGCATGATGCCGGGATCGACCGCCCGACCTGGGACCGCTATCGCCGCTTTGCCACGCGCGGCAAGCTGACGGCGCGGCTTTATGCCATGGCCTACGGCCCCGACAACCGCGATGCCATTGCGCCGGATGGCCCGATCGGCTGGCGCGACAATGACCGGCTGGCGATGATGGCGATGAAGCTGCAGGCCGATGGCGCGCTGGGATCGCGCGGCGCCTGGATGGCCGATGATTACAGCGACGCGCCCGGCAACAAGGGCTTGCCGTTCTTCGAAGAAGGCAATCTGCGCCGCATCATCCTCGATGCTTCGGCCAAGGGTTTCCAGACCAATGTCCACGCGATCGGCGATGCTGCCAACGGCGCCGTGCTGTCGGCGTTTGCGGCGATTCCCACCAGCCAGCGCAGCGCGTTGCGCCACCGCGACGAACATGCCCAGATCCTCAACACCGGCGACCTGCCGCGCTTTGCCCGTCTCGGTATCATCGCCAGTATCCAGCCGACCCATGCCACCAGCGACAAGGGTATGGCCGAAGCCCGGGTCGGCGAGGCGCGGCTGGTCGGCGGCTATGCGTGGAAAACGCTCATCGACAGCGGCGCGCGCGTTGCCGGTGGCAGTGATTTCCCGGTCGAACCGCCCAATCCCTTCTATGGCCTGCACGCCGCTGTCACCCGGCAGTCACGCGATGGCCAGCCGCCGCAGGGCTGGCGCATGGCCGAGGCAATGACGATGAACCAGGCCTTTGCTGCCTTCACCACCGGCGCTGCCTGGGCCGGCCATGCCGAGGCCAAGGTCGGCACGCTGACGCCGGGCAAATGGGCCGATTTCATCGTCACCGAGCAGGACCCGTTCGCAATCGCAGCGGGCGATCTGTGGAAAGTCTCGGTCGCTGAAACCTGGCTGGCGGGCCGTCGGGTATATCGCCAGCGATAAGACGCAATCTGCCCCGCAGGAGGGACAGCCGGCGGGGCAGGGGCGGCACATGGGCCATCCAGGCGTTCGCGCACCGATATCCAGCACGGAGGGATGCTGTTTGCCGATGCGCGAGCACGCCTAACATTACGCGAAGTTAATGGTAATTGTAAAGTCAGCTCAGTGCGGTGAGCGCCTTTACCGTCAGGATCTGCGGCAATTCCTGTTGGCTGCCATCGGCGGCATAATAGACATAGACCGGCACCCCGGCGCGGCCCTGTTCGGCGAGCCATTTCGAAATCACCGGATCACCGCGCGTCCAGTCGCCTTCCAGTACGGCGATGCCCTTGTCCTTGAACGCCTTGGCAACGGCGGCATCGGCCATCGCACCCTTTTCGTTGACCTTGCAGGTCAGGCACCAGTCGGCGGTCATGAACAGGAACACCGGCGTCTTGCCGGCGCGCAATTCGGCGAGTTTTTCCGGGCTGAAATGCTGCGCCGAAAGCCCCACCGGTGCCGATGTCGTCACCGCGGTTGCCGCCGCGCCGACCGGCAGCAGCACGATCGCCGCCACCGATGCGGCGATGGCGATAGCGCCCTGCATCCAGCCGGCCTTGCCGCCGTGCTGGCGACTGCCCAGCCACCACAGCAGCAGCCCGATCGCCAGCGCGCCGGCGAGGCCGGCGGTCATGCCCTCGACCCCCGCCTGCCGCCCCAGCACCCAGGCCAAGGCCAGCGCGGTCAGGAACATCGGGATCGACAATATGGCGCGGAAACGGATCATCCAGGTGCCCGGCCGCGGCAGGCGGCGGCGCAGCGCGGGGATGAAGCCGACCATCAGGAACGGCAGCGCCAGTCCGAGGCCAAGTCCTGCGAACACCGCGATCGCCGCGACCGGCGGCAACACCAGCGCGGCGCCCAGCGCGCCGGCCATGAACGGCCCGGTGCAGGGCGTCGCCACGAACGCCGCCAGCGCGCCGGTGGCGAAACTGCCGAGCGCGCCGCCCTTGCGGATGGCATCATCGCCCAGCGAGCCGGTGGTGAAGCTGATCTCGAACACCCCGGCCAGGTTGAGCGCGATCGCGGTGACCAGCAGCAAAAGCCCGGTGATGACGCGCGGGTCCTGCAACTGGAAGGCCCAGCCGACCTGCGACCCCGCGGCGCGCAGCAGCAGCACCAGCCCGCCGAGCGCCGCGCAGACCAGCACGACGCCCAGCGTATAGGCGATGGCATCGCGGCGCGCCGCCGCCGGGGCGATATTGCCGCTGGCGAGGCTCAATGCCTTCAACGACAGGATCGGGAAGACGCAGGGCATGACGTTGAGGATGATGCCGCCGAGCACCGCGCCGAGCAGGATCAGCGGCAGCCCGGGGCCGCTGTCGGCCGGGCGGTTGCCCGCCAGCGGCACCCCGGCGGCGGGGGTTTCGCCGGGTTCGGCGGTAATGCGAAAGCCCTGCGGCTTGGGATCATCCTGGAATTCGACGCGCAGGACGCCGGTCACCGGCCCGGCGCCGCCCTCGACCGCGGCGGTCTCGATGCGCAGCGTATCGCCCGCCACCGTCACCGCCTGCGGCGCGGCATAATCGACAATGCCTTCCTGGTCGGCGAAGAAATAGGCGGCGCGCACCTTGCCCGGCGCACCGAACGGCTGCGCCAGCACGAAGCGCCCGGCATTGGCGTTCCAGCGCCCCCTGGCAGCGAGCGGCCGCGGTAGCGCCGCCTTGGCCAGTGCCACGGCATAGCCGTTCTCGCCATCGGTGGCGCCATCGCCGATGACCATCGGCAAGGTCAGCGTCGCGCTTTCGGGCACGCATTGTTCGGCGCTGCACACCAGCCAGTCGGCCTTCACCGTGACCGGGAAGGGCGTGTTCTTCCGGAGGCCCGCCGGCGGGGTGATGCTCGTCACCAGCACGTTGGTATGGGCATAGACATAGTTCATCAGCCCCGAAACGATCAGCGTTTCGGGCACCGGATAGGCCAGCGGCGGCGGCGCTTCGGTGTCGGCGGGCAGGGTCCACGCCACCCGCGTCGGCGCGCCGGCATCGCCGGGGTTCGACCAATAGGTGTGCCAGCCATCCTTGGGGGTGAGCTGCAGCCCGATGCTGACCGGCTGGCCCGGCACCGGCTTCACGCTTTCGGCGATCAGCGCGATGCGGGTGTGCGGCTGGTCGCTCACCGCCTGCGCAAGCAGGGGCGCCGCGACGAGCAGGGCAAAAAGGGCGGCGAGCAGGCGCTGGATCATGCCTGCGCTTATGCCCTGAATTGTTGCAGCGCGAAAGCGGTGCGCTGCCCTATGCGGCGGTTGGCGCAACCATGGTGAAATCGACCATGATCTCGCCCGAAATCGCCTCGAGCGCTTCCTGCACGGCATCGGCACCGATGCCGGCCGGCACGCGCAGCGCCAGCGTGGCGCGGAACAGCCGGTTGCCCGACCAGGCTTCATCCTCGGTGCCGGTTTCGAGTTCCTCGATATTGACGCCCAGACGAGCGAGCGCGGCGCTGACTTCCTTGACGATCCCCGGCCGGTCCTGCCCGACGAGCGACAGGTCGAGCGGCGTGCCGGCGGCGGCTTCTGCCGGGCCGGTGGCGGCGATGGTGACCTTGAGCCCTATGGCATCGACATGCGCCGCCTTGTCGCGCAGCGTTTCGAGCGCGTCGTCCGGCAGTTCGACGAGCACCGAGCCGACATAACTGCCGCCCAGCCGCGTCAACCGGCTTTCGAGCCAGTTGCCGCCCGATTCCTGCACCGCCACGGCAAGCGCTTCGGTGAGCCCGGGCCGATCGGCGCCGATAACGGAAAGGATGACTGTGCTGTGCATTAAGGGGGCCCCGCTGGTCTTGGCGCGGGGGTAATGCGGGCGGGCGGGAATGGCAACTATGGCCGGCTCGCGCTGGTCAGGCGAGCGCCGTCCGGCGACACTATGCGGCATAGGCTCCAACCGGTCTGCCAGCGGCCCCAGTGGTGATGGGCAACCGCGCGTCCGTTCGACGTCAGGATTGTTCGGCCGGCCAATGCGAACTTTGCCAACGGTATGCTCGAGTGGCGGCAACACGCTGCTGCCGACCGACGGGTTGGGCAGTTGATAACGCGTCTGCAGAAAACCGCCGATGTTTTCATACGCAGCAGCATCGGTTTTGGTCGTGACCAGCGTGATTGCCGACGCACCCGCAGTGACCAGCAGAAATGTGCCGATGAAGACAGGTTTCAGCATAGGTTTCCCGACGTGTCGCAAGGACAGCAGAGGGTTAGCAAAAATGTTTACGTTTTGTCAATAAACAACAATAAATCGTTAATTTTAGTGTCGGGGCTTTGGAGGGGGTTTGGGCTCGGCGCGAGCAAAGCTAGCGCTGGCGAAGGGTGGGTGGGCAACTCGATTGGTTGCAAAACGGGGGCTTGGCTCGACGGAGACAAGGCAAAAAAAGCGGGGGCAAAGGCCCCCGCGTCG
>JBILPK010000228.1:0-4835 GCA_044373875.1 Polymorphobacter sp. | reverse complement strand
CAAGGTAGTCATACCGGGACAGCTCAAACAAGTGCGTCCATGCTTTTTTCTAGTACTATTTTGGCAGAAGTCGATTTTTTCGATTCCCTTGATGCGAGTTGTCTGATTCATAGAGAGGCAGCTTTATGGGAGGCTGGTGATGTCGGATGACTGGCGTGGCGATCTGGAGCTTTGGCTGGCACCGTTTCTGGCGGCGATTCTGTGGATCAGCGCCGAACTGGCACCGCGCGCACATTCAGCGCAGACGTCTGAAGTTGTTTAAGAAAGCCGTTCTTTGACGGGATCCCGATTGCCGTTGATCGGGACCTCGCAAAACTGAAAATTTCGGTACAATCTGACATGTTTAGATCGGATTAGATGGGGGTGCCTGTTTGGCGCCGATCCACACCCCGACTTCACTGCGACCATGACCATGACCATGAAGCAGGGGCAGTCGATTCGTCAAAAACTCCGATAGCGCACATATGTTGAAAATCACAAATGTGTTAATATTTATCAAATGGCCAAGACCGACGCTGCTTGTCGAGGCGCGCGGGCTACGTCCAGTGTTCGCACACGAGGCCGGCGACCCGCTTGAATTCTGCGAGATTGCCCGTGATGATTACCACCTCCTGGTTGCAGCTACATGGCAAAAGTGTCGCAGTTTGATGTTTTCAGAGCATGTGGGTTAAGAATTTATTAAGTCGACACTGTTTTTTCGTGGGGGATCTGGCGTTTGATAAAATTTGGATTGGGGCTCGGTGGTGCGGTCTGGAATATCCCTTGCTCGAGATTGAAATGTTGAGCTCTTGATCGCTGACCTCGCTCCCTTCCTGTCGCGTTGCGTTTCGGTCGATCTGGAAATTGATCCGAAGTCGGCGCGGCTCTTCGCCTTTGCCGCCGTCCATGGTGACGCATCGATCAGTCATAAGGGCGGCGCGCTTGCCCCTGCCCTCGATCGGCTGGAAGCATTCTGCGAAAAAGCCAGGCATATCATCGGCCACAACATCCTGTGCCACGACATTCCGCACCTCGTGGCCAACAGGGCGCGGTTGGCCACTCTCGGCGCGGCGCCGGTCGACACGCTCTGGCTCAACCCTCTGGCCTTTCCAAGAAATCCCTACCATCATCTCGTCAAACACTATCACGACGGCCGGCTGCAGGTGGGCCATGTCAATGATCCTGAGCAAGACGCACGGCTGGCGTTGCAGTTGCTGGCGGATCAAATCAGCGCCTTTGCAGAGCTAGCGGAGCAGTCACCGGACACGCTGCTGGCGTATCATTATCTGACCTCTCGCGGCGAAGGATCGGCTGGCTTTGGCGCGCTGTTTCGACACCTGCGCGGACCTATGCCCGACGGCACGGTTGCGCATGCTGCCATCCGCCGTCTGCTGACCGGTGTAGTCTGCAACCACCGGCTGGCGCAGACCCTTGGCCGTCTGTCAGACCAGCGGATTGGCTGGCCGATGGCTTATGCCCTGTCATGGATTTCGGTCGCAGGCGGCGATTCGGTCATGCCACCCTGGGTGCGGTCGCAGTTCCCGCAGGCGGCGCTTATCGTGCGTCACTTGCGCGATACGAGCTGCGTCGACACGACATGCAATTGGTGCGCAGAAAAGAGCGACCCGAAAAAGGCGCTGGAACGCTGGTTCGGCTTTCCGAGCTTCCGTCCCGAGCCGGCAGACGAGACGGGCCGCCCGATGCAAGAACGGATCGTCGCCGAGGCGATGGCGGGAAAAAGCGTGCTCGGCATCTTGCCGACGGGGACGGGCAAGTCGGTCTGCTACCAGATCCCCGCGCTGTCGCGCTTCGACAAGACGGGGGCGCTGACCGTGGTGATCTCGCCGCTCGTCGCGCTCATGGCCGACCAGATCCAGGGGCTGGCGCGGGCAGGTATTTCTTCAGCCGTCACCGTCAACGGCATGCTGTCGCTGCCCGAGCGCCATGATGCGCTTGAACGGGTACGGATGGGCGATGCGGCGTTCCTGTTGATCTCGCCCGAGCAGCTGCGCTCGCCATCGATTCGCACGGCGCTGCAACAGCGTGAGGTCGGGCTTTGGGTCCTCGACGAGGCGCATTGCGTCTCAAAATGGGGTCATGATTTTCGCCCCGACTACCGTTATGTCAGCCGCTTTATCAAGGAGTTCTCGGGCGATCATGTGCCGCCGATCATGTGCCTCACTGCCACCGCCAAGCCCGAGGTGGTGCGCGAAATCAAGGATCATTTTCAAAGTCGCATCGGGGTAGAGCTGATGCTGCTCGACGGCGGCGCCGTGCGGACAAATCTGTATTTTGCGGTGCTGCCCTCCCAGAAAGCCACCAAGCTACCCGACATCCTGGCTGCGATTGAGGCCAATCTGCCGCCGGAGGGGGCTTCTGGCGCCATTGTCTATTGTGCCACGCGCGCCGCAACCGAGCGCGTGGCCAGGTTTCTAAAAGGTCAGGGTCTGGCGGCCGATTATTTCCACGCGGGCCTGACCGCCGAGAGAAAGCGCGAAGTCCAGGAGGCGTTTCATGCCGGGGCGCTGCGGGTAATCGCGGCAACCAATGCCTTTGGCATGGGTATTGATAAGCCTGATATCCGCCTCGTCGTTCATGGCGACATTCCGGGATCGCTCGAGAACTATCTGCAGGAAGCCGGACGCGCCGGACGCGACCGTGCACCGGCCAACTGCGTGCTGCTTTTTGTGCCCGAAGACGTCGAGAAACAATTCGGCCTTTCGGCGGGATCGCGCCTTGCCCGCCATGAAATCAGCGCGATCTTGAAGGTGCTCCGGCGTCTCGATGCGCGCGTAAAGACCGGCAAGGTCGTCGCCACTTCGGGTGAGATTGTTCGCGAAGAGAAGGACCAGGAGTTCGAGCGCGACAAGACCACGGACGATACAAGGGTGAAGACCGCGGTGGCGTGGCTTGAGGAATCGACACTGCTGTCGCGCGAAGAGAACCGAGTACAGGTCTTCGCGTCCTCGCTTCGCATTCGCACGCTCGATGAAGCGGTTAAAATTCTCGATCGCGCGGTAATCACGGGCACCAGGCGCAACCAGCTCTTGAACCTGGTGCGCCATCTGATGAACGCAGCGCCCGATGAAGGCATATCGACCGATGATCTGTCCGGCGCTTGCGGCTTGTCAGGGCGCGACCTTTACCGCGCGCTGGCCGATCTCGAAACACTTAGCATCGCCAGCAATGACACCGCCGTCACGGTCTTCGTCCATGTCGGAGTAGGGGATTCTTCGCGCCGTCGGCTCGAACAGACGTCGAGGATGGAAGCCGATCTGATCGCTCTGATGCAGGAGGCGGCGCCCGATGCAGAAAGCGCCGAGCCTTATCCGCTGAATCTCATCGAGACCTGCGGCGCCTTGCGCGACAAGGGTCATGCGCAGGTGCGGCCCGACGTTGTCGAGGCGATCCTGCGCAGCATGGCGCACGACGGTCGCGATCAAGATGGCGGCCGTGGCAATCTGACGTTGCGCAAGGTCAGCCGTAACACGCTGTCGGTACGCCTCGAGCGGTCATGGCGAAGGATTGCTCGCAGTGCTGACCTGCGCCGGCAAGGTGCCCATCTGCTCCTGGCGCACCTAGTGGACAAAGTGTCAAAAGGCACGCGGGGCAAGGATATCCAGGTTGGAACCACCTTGGGCGACATGCTCGTCGCATTGAACGGCGATGCGCTGCTCCGGGCCGAGATCAAAGACATGATCCGCTTGATGGATCGCGCGCTGCTATGGCTGCACGAGGGCCAGGCGGTGACGTTAGGCCAGGGCCGGACGCTTTTCCGCGCGGCGATGACCGTGCATCTCAACCCCAAGGGCGGACGTTTCACCGAGCAGCATTTTATGCCGCTTGAGGAGCATTACACCGAACAGACGATCCAGACCCATGTCATGGCGGCCTATGCCGAAAAAGGCATGGTCGCGATGGAACAGGCGCAGCGCCTGTCCGAAGATTATTTCGTCCTCGACCGAGATGCCTTCTTGCGTCGCTGGCTGCCAGGCCGCGGGGCTGAGCTTCGAAGGCAGACGACAACAGCTTCATGGAAACTTATCGTCGACGCGCTCGAAAATCCCGTCCAGCAGGACATTGTCCGTGACGACCGCGATCAAACCAATGTGCTGGTGCTGGCGGGGCCGGGATCGGGCAAGACGCGGGTACTGGTCCACCGCATCGCCTATCTGATTCGCGTTCGGCGTGAAGACCCACGCGGCATCCTGGTCTTGACCTACAACCGCCATGCCGCCGCCGAGGTCCGTGAACGCCTGCGACAGTTGATCGGTGACGATGCGGCAGCGGTGACGGTTTCGACCTGTCATGCGCTGGCGATGCGGCTGATTGGGGCAAGCTTTGCCGGCGACCGGGGCACCCAGCGCGACTTTGACGGGATCATGATGCAGGCGGTGGCGCTGCTGCGCGGTGACGGTCTGTCAAAGCTCGAGGCGGAGGCACTTCGCGAAACACTCATCCCCGGCTTCCGATGGCTCTTCGTCGACGAGTATCAAGATATCGGTCCCGAGGACTATGCGCTGATCGGTGCCGTTGCGGGGCGGTCGCTCGAGGACCCCGATCAGCGGATCAGCCTCTTTGCCGTCGGCGATGATGATCAGAACATTTATGCTTTCGCCGGCGCCTCGATCTCATTCATCCGGCGCTTCGAGGCCGATTACACCGCAAAACCCGTCTGGCTGACCGAAAATTATCGATCGTCCGCGCATATCATCGCTGCAGCGAATGCCGTCATCGCGCCTGCAGCGGCGCGAATGAAACACGGCCACGACATCACTGTGAACCGCAAGCGGGCAAAAGCTGACGCGGGTGGTGCGATGGCCAAGCGCGATCTAGTCGCGCAGGGACGAGTAACC
>JBILPK010000227.1:0-4838 GCA_044373875.1 Polymorphobacter sp. | reverse complement strand
CAGGCCGAACTCGATGCCATTGCCCGCAATCCCGAGCCGCCGACTTTTTCGAACAGTGTCGAAGCACTCGACCGCGCCGGGCGCCGCTATCGCCGTGCCAAGGCCTTACTCGATGTCCATATCGTCACGGCGTCAACGCCAGAATGGACTGCCGCTGCGGGCGAGTTGAAGGGCCTTGCTGAGAAAGTCATTTCGCGCGCGTCCACCGACCCGGCGATTTTCACAAGGGTTCAAAGAGTCAACGCAGCCCTGCCACAAAGCGCGCCCGGCCCCGAAGCCGCCAGATTGACCGAACTGACCTTTCAGGCGATGCGACAGGCGGGCGCAGGGCTGCCCCAGGCCAAGCGCGACGAACTGGCATCGATCGAAGCGCGGATGGCCGAACGGCTGGCAGCGTTCGGCCAGAACCTCGCGCACGACGAACAGCAATTGCTGTTCGTCACCGATGAACGCCGTCTGGCCGGGCTTCCCGATACGGCGAAGGCCGCCGCTGCCGCTGCGGCAGCGGCCAGCGGCCACCCCGGCGAATGGGGCATCGCTGCCAATCGCAGCGCTGTCTGGGCCGTGCAGACGAATGTCGCCGATCGATCGCTGCGCGAAGACGTCTGGCGGCTATGGACCGGGCGCGGCGCCCATGATGGCCAGTTCGATAATCGCGGTGTGGTCAATGATGTTATCGAACTGCGCGGCCAAAAGGCCCGGCTGCTCGGCTATCCGGCCTTTGCCGATATGGTACTGGCGCAGCGCATGGCGGGCACGTCTGCCACGGCGCTGGCGCTGCTCGACCCAGTCTGGCGCACCGTCCTTGCCGCCGAGGTGCCGCGCAGCGCCGAGCTGGCGAAACTCGCCGCGGCTGACGGCGTCACTGCGCTGCGGCCATGGGATCGGATCTATTATCTCGACAAATTGACCAAATCACGCTTTGCCATCGATGGCACGGAAATTGCTGGCTATTTCGAGCTTGGCCGCGTCCGCGATGCGATGTTCGCCGCCGCGCACGACGTCTATGGCTATGATTTCGTGCCACTTCGCGACGTCCAGACGGTCAGCCCGGATATCGAGGTCTATCGCGTCGAACGCGCCGGCAAGGCGATCGGCGTCACCTATCTCGATCTGCATCCCCGTCCCGGCAAACGCTATGGTTCGTTCAGCAACGAATATCGTGTCGCCGGCGACGGCATGCCCGGCGACCTGCCGGTTGCAGCCCTGTATTCAAGCCCGCCGCCCGGGCTGAAAAATGGCCCGCTGCTGCTGCCCTATGACTATGCCAATGTGCTGTTTCATGAATTCGGCCATGTCCTGCATATGCTGTCGAGCCAGTCACAGTATCGCGGCACCGGCAGCCTGGCTGTGCCCTGGGACTTTGTCGAAGTCCCCTCCCTGCTCAACGAACGCTGGCTGCTGACCGACCGCACGCTTGACCGCCTGTCGGACTACCGCACCGGCAAGCCGATGCCGGCCAATCTTCGGGACCGTCTGCGGCGGTCACGCGACTTCGCCCGGGTGTTCAGCGTCAACCCCGAATATCTCGCTTCCGCCATCGTCGATCTGCGTCTGCATATGGCGGCAGACGGCCGCAAGCTCGATGTCGGCGCCACCGAAAATGCGATCCTGGCGCAATATGGGCTGCCGGATTCGATCGATCCCGAAATGCGCACGCCGCACGCCTATCACACCTTCTCACCGCAATATGCGTCGAACCTTTATACCTATCTGTGGTCGGACGCAGCGGCTGCAGATATTGCCGAAGTGTTCCTGCGGGCGCCGGACCAGTTTTTCGACAAGACCATCGGCGCCAGCTATAATTCGCTTATCCTGGGCCGCGGCCATCGTGTGCCGATCGACCAGGCATATCGCGAATTTCACGGCCGCAGCATCGACCCGTCGGCGCTGATGCGCCGCTTTGGCCTTGCAGTCGAATAGACAGCGGCTAGCGCTGGCGTTTGTCTGGTTCAGGGGGAGGCCGGCACCGGCTGCTGCCCGGCCGCCTGGTGAACGGCATCGATGACCGTCTGCGGCGCTTCATAAATAAAGTTGTGCCCGGTACCCGGCGGCGCGATGATCCGCTGCGATCTGTCGGATACCGCCATGTAACGCTCCCGCCCGCGCTTCAGAAGATTGAGCAGCCTTTCTTGTTCCCGAGCACTGGTCTTTGGCAGGGAGGCGGCCGGCGGTAATGTGTCCGGCGCGACGAGATAGACGGGCATGTCATCCAGCTCGCCGTCATAAACCGTCATGTTCCACGCATCCTTTGCCATGCCGGCGGCTGAAAGTTCGCTATAGATTGATGCGCCGGCCATCTGGGCGCGCGGCAGCTTGGATTGCGCCTTCAGTATCTCTCCTTGGCGACCGAGTTGGGCGGCGATGATCTTTTCGAGTGGGCCAACCGGGCGCGGACCGGACCCTAGCGTCTCAAGGTCGATGCCGAACAGTTGCGCCACGCCCGCCTGGAACGCCTGCCAGGAAAGCTGTGCGGCGCCAAGATTCGGCCCATAAACAATCACATCGGGTGGGGTCGCGTCGAGCAGCACCAAGGCCGCAACACGGTTCGGTGCTCGCCGCGCCATGTTCACCGCAAGCAAGCCGCCAAAACTATGGCCGACCAGCACAAACGGCCCGCGTTCGCCAGCGGCGGCAAGTACCTGCCACATCTCGTCTGCTTCGGCGGCCGTTGTTCGAGGGAAGCTTGCGATACCGCTCCAGCCGGTGCCTGGACGATCGATCAGCACGGACCGAAATTCGCCCTTCATCATCCGGTGCAGATGCGACATAGCCGCGCCGCCGGTGTGTGCGCCGCCGAACCAGACAATCGTCGGTCGACCGGCGGCCGACGACCCTTCGGCCAGGACATGAATCTGCATCCCGGCGATTTCGACAAACCGACCGGGTGCCGGATTTTCACGGGCGAGCGACGCGGCGTTCAGAAGGTGGATGATCGATCCGGCCGCGAGAAACAGTACAGTGACGATGATCCCGGCGCCCAGCTTGCGCCAATGTCGCCATAAAAACAGCCCACCGATCACGCCGATGATGGCCGCGAACATCAGGCCCGCAGCATCATGGCTGAGCAGTTGCAACACCGGCATCATGATCGGATGGCTGTTCACGGTTCTTCTCTCGATATGTCGGCGTCGGAGGCCGGTGGCGGCAGCAATCGACCTCGACGAGCGGGGCGATCACTTAAGGTTGAGATACACCAATGTCTTTTTGTTGATAAACGCATGGTCGGGCATTGCAACGGCTCGGTTCAAACGTTGTCGACAACATCGCCGCGCAACTGCCTGGCGCGGTCGGCATCGGGCACGGCAAGAATGCTGCGCCGCATCACCAACCAAAGTACGGCAGCAAAGGTCATCCAGCCGGCAAGTGCGAGGGCTTCGGCCGGAACATCGGGGCCGGCCAGCCACGGCTGGATCATCGCGACAAGGAAGATGACAACCGACGAAATTGCCGCCGCCGTCACCAGCAAGCTGCCGCCGGGCGCGGTAAAAGCCGCCGACGTGCCCGACCGGCGCAGCTTCAGCAGGGCAAGGCATGTGATGAGATAGGTGATGGCGAAACACGCCGACGTAAGGTTAACGATGGGCAGAATGAAGCCCCTGCCCATGGGCAAGGCACCAAGCGTCACCAGCGTTACGATCAGGATTCCGGTGACGGGCGTACCCGATGGCCCAAGCCGCGCAAAGCTGGAAGGCGACAGTTGCGCGCGGCCCAGCGCAAAGAACACCCTGCTGCCGGCCATCAGCAGGGCATTCCAGGCGGTCAAATTGCCAAGAATTGCCGTTGCCAGCACAAGCCGTGCCACCGTTGGGGAGCCCATCGCCACTTCGAACGCCTGCGCCGCGGGCAGGTCGAGCGTCACCAGCACCGCGCGCGGAACCATTGCGCTGACCGCAAGCACCAGCGCAATATAAAAGGCAGCCGCCGCCAACACGGCAATCACCACCGCCCGTCCGGCTGTGCGCATGGACGTACCGCTTTCTTCGGCAGCCGTCGCAGCAACATTGAAACCGGCATACCAGAAAGGCGCTGTGCCAACCACGGCAAGGAAAGCGCCGAACTGCGCGCTCGGAGTTGCGCCGGGGATCAGCGGCTGCAGATTGCCAGGCTCGGCCCAGACGATTGCGATGCCGAGGAACAGGATCATCAGCAGCAGGCGACCGTAGGTAACCCATTCCTGCGCCAGCGCCGTCGCCCGCGCGCCAGTGGTGTTGAGCGCGGCAAGGCCAATCGCGAAGCCGGCGCCGACGACCAGGCTGCCCAGATGCACATCCTGACCGAGTACATCATAAAGCAAGGCTCCCTTGGTGGCAGGGATGAGCAGCCCGAACAACTGCCCGATGGAAATCGCCTCAAAGGCGCAGGCGGCGGTGTAAAGCAGCGCCATCGTCCAGCCCGTCGCATAGGCCGCCAGAGCGCCGCCGCGTTTGCCGCCGAGTTCATGGGCATAAACGATCTCGCCGCCCGCGGCCGGCAGGCGCGCCGCCATTTCGGCATAGCACAGCGCCACCAGCGTGACGGCCAGCCCGCCAACGCCCAGCGCTAGTGCCGTGCCGACAGGGCCGGCGCGGTTGACCGCATCGCCCATCACGACGATCCAGCCGACGCCGACGACGCTGCCGAAAGCGATAGCGAAGAATTGCGGTCCGGATATCGACCGCGCCAACCGTTGCCCCGCGTCGGTCATTGCCGCCCCTTTCTGACTTGACGTGTCACACTGCCCGTCCTGCGGCCCGTTCTGGATCGCCAGAAGCCCAGAGTCGGTCCAACGGCGTCGCAGGCGATCATGTCCACGCAAATCGACCTGTCATTCTTGTCTGCCCCCACTAGCGCTTGAC
>JBILPK010000085.1:0-13931 GCA_044373875.1 Polymorphobacter sp. | reverse complement strand
CGAGCGGTGATTTTCGTTATCTCGCCGGCGATGTGTCGGGCAACCAGCTGAAACTGTCGACCTTCGATGGCAATGCCGCCACGCTGTGGACCGCGACGATCACCGGCGCCACGCTCGCCGGCGCGCAGTTCACCGCCACCGGCAGCAAGGCCGGCACCGCCTGGACGGCGACGCGCGCGCCCAAGGAGAAAATGGAGGCGGTCACCGTCGAAGCCGCCAAGACCAAGCGCTTCCAGTTCCGTTTTCCCGACAGCAAGGGCCGGATGGTCTCGCTGTCCGATGCCCAGTTTCGCGGCAAGGTGGTGGTGGTGACATTGGGCGGCGCCTGGTGCCCCAATTGCCATGACGAGGCGCGCTTCATGGGTCCCTACGCGGCGTCGCACAAGGCTGCCGGCCTCGAGGTCGTCGCGCTGCATTTCGAATATGGCACCGATACGACGCGCAATAACGCGTTGATGGACAATTATGCCCGGCGCTACAAGCTCGCCTATCCGCTGCTGCTGGCGGGCGAACCGACGCCCGAAAGCACTACGGCGGCGCTGCCCGGGGTCGGGCCGGTCAAGGTCTATCCGACGACCTTGTTCATCGGGCGCGACGGGACGCTGCGCGAAGTCCATGTCGGCTGGGCCGGGCCGGCGATGGCCGAACAGAATGCCCGGGCGAAGCGCGATTTCGATGCGCTGGTAACGAAACTGCTGCGCGAAAAAGCCTGATACGGCGGGAGTTGGCAGGCGGACAGATGGCAATTCGGGCCTATCGCAGGCGCCCGATTGGCCATATCAGGCGCGCAGCAATCGCAAGGAAAGCCGCGCCATGAAGACCATCGCCGCCGTGCTCGATGCCAGCCATGCGGTGCGTCCGTTCGCCCAGACGCGGCCGCTGCGGCTGGCGGAGCTCGATCTGGCGGACCCCGGCCCGCACGAATTGCTGGTGCGCATCGATGCCGCCGGCCTGTGTCATTCCGACCTGTCGGTGGTCAATGGCGACCGGGTGCGCCCGGTGCCGATGGCGCTGGGCCATGAAGCCTGCGCAACGGTGCTGGCGACCGGCGCCGACAGCCGATTTGGCTTGGGCGACCGCGTTGTCCTCGCCTTCCTGCCGGCGTGCGGGCATTGCGTGCAATGCGTGTCGGGCGAAGGCTGGCTGTGCGCCAATGGCGCCGCCGCC
Organism: Polymorphobacter sp.; assembly: GCA_044373875.1. Classification (GTDB taxonomy): domain Bacteria; phylum Pseudomonadota; class Alphaproteobacteria; order Sphingomonadales; family Sphingomonadaceae; genus Sandarakinorhabdus. The sequence goes on along the minus strand of JBILPK010000085.1, from coordinate 12,764 downwards.
AATGGCCGCGGCGAACTGCTCGGCGGCGGGCGGCGTTTGTCGGAATGCGGGCATCCGGTGCACCATCACCTCGGGCTGTCGGCCTTTGCCGGCCATGCCGTCATCGATGAACGCTCGGCGGTAAAGATCGACGCCGATGTACCCGCCGAAATCGCTGCGCTGTTCGGCTGCGCGGTGCTCACCGGCGTCGGCGCGGTATTCAATTCGGCCGTCGTGCGCCCGGGTGAAAGCGTGGCGGTCTGGGGCCTGGGCGGCGTCGGGCTGGCGGCGCTGCTCGGTGCGGTAGCGGCCGGCGCGGAACCCGTCATCGCCATCGATCCGGTGGCGGAAAAGCGCGCGCTTGCGCTCGAACTCGGCGCGCGTGCCGCCGTCCACCCCGATGATGCCGAAGCTACCATCAAGGCGATCACCGGCACCGGCACGATGGTCGCCATCGAAAGCGTCGGCTCGGGCAAGGTGCTGGCGGAGGCCTATCGGCTGACCGCGCGCGGCGGCCGCACTGTCACCGTTGGCCTGCCCAATCCGGCCGAGCCGCTGACCATCCCGGCGATCAGCCTGGTCGCCGATGCCAAGACCCTGCTCGGCAGCTACATGGGCTCCGCCATCCCGGCGCGCGACGTGCCGCGCTATATCGCGCTGTGGCGCGCCGGGCGGTTGCCGGTCGAACGGCTGCTTTCGGGCACGCGACCGCTGGCGGAGATCAACGCCGCGCTCGATGATCTCGCGTCGGGGGCGGCGATCCGGCAGATATTGATACCGGGGTGATGGGGCTCGCCGGCGGGATCGCCGTGCCTGTCATCGGCGGGATCGCCGGGTTGATAATCGGCAGTTTCATCGCGGCGCTGACCTGGCGCTGGCCGCAGGGGCGCAGCATCGCCACCGGGCGATCGGCCTGCGATGCCTGCGGGACGGTGCTGAGTCCGCTCGACCTGGTGCCGCTGCTCAGTTTTTTGTGGCTGCGCGGCCGCTGCCGGCATTGCGGGGTCGCCATCGCACCGCGCCATGTCGCGATCGAGGTGGCGGCGAGCGCCATCGGCATCACCGCCCTGGCGCTGCATCCCGATGGTCATGGCGTTGCCGGCGCGGTCTTCGGCTGGATGCTGCTGGCGCTGCTGGTGCTCGATGTCGAGCATATGTGGCTGCCCGACCGGCTGACGCTGCCGCTGGGGCTGGCCGGCGTGGCGGCGACGCTGTGGCTCGGCTGGCCTCTTTTCGACAGCCTGATCGGCGCGGCCACGGGCTGGGCCAGCCTTGCCGGCATTGCGGCGGCTTACAAGGCGCTGACCGGCCGTACCGGCATGGGCGGCGGCGATCCGAAGCTGTTTGCGGCCATGGGCGCCTGGCTCGGCTGGTCGGTGTTGCCCCTGGTGCTGGTGCTGGCGGCGATGCTCGGGCTGGCGCTGGCGGGCTATGACCGCGTGTCAGGACGGGCGGTGACGCGGCATAGCCGGGTGCCGCTCGGGGCGATGCTGGCGGCGGCGGCCTGGCCGCTCTTTCTGGTGGTTTCGCCGCTTGGGCTGGCAGGCCAGTTGTCGCCTGCCGTGGCGGCGACTATCACATGGCCATGACCGAACCCCGTTTTGCCGGTGCCCAGCGCCTGCCATTTCGCGCGGTGGAAATGTTTGCCCGCCGAGGCTTTCTCGATGCCGCCGAATGCGCCGCGCTGATCGAACGGATCGATGCGCGGCGCCGGCCCTCGGGGCTTGCCGACCATGACGGCGACCCGGGGTTTCGCACCAGCGAGACCTGCGATCTGGATGACGTCGACCCGCTCGTCGCGTCGATCATGGCGCGGCTGGCGGCCTATGCCGGGCTCGATGTGGCGCATGCCGAACCGTTGCAGGGCCAGCGTTATGCCGTGGGGCAGGAATTCAAGGCGCACACCGATTATTTCGAACCCTCGGGCGCCGATTATGAGCGCTATTGCGCCGCTGCCGGGCAACGCAGCTGGACGCTGATGGTCTATCTCAACGTCCCCGGCGCCGGCGGCGCGACGCGTTTCAAGCGGCTCGACAAGACCTTCCAGCCCGAAACCGGCAAATTGCTCGCCTGGAACAATCGCAACCCCGATGGCAGCCCGAACGCGATGACGCTGCACCATGGCATGCCGGTGCGCGCCGGCACCAAATACATCATCACCAGCTGGTTCCGCGATCGGCCCTGGCCGCGGTAAGCGGCCGACCTATGCGCTTGCGCTAGCGGGGCGGCATGAAGGCAGCAAAAACCCCGCATGACCGGGTCATGCGGGGCAATTGCTCGTCTTTTTTGCAGAGGGTCAGAACTTGGCGCTGACGCCCAGTTGGAAGCTGCGGCCCAGCACATAGGTGTTGTTGTCGATGCGCGAGGCGTTGAGCGTCTGGAATTCCTGATACTTGGTATTGGTCAGGTTGCGGGCTTCGATCTTGGCTTCGAGGTTGACACCGCCGAGGCTGAAGCCCTGGCGGATGACGAGGTCGAGCCGCAGGCCGGGCTTTTCGACAAGGTCGGGCTGGCCGTTCGGGCCACGCTGGGTCGACCGGTTGCTCGCATAGTTGAGCAGCAGCGTCTGTTCCGACAGGCTGTCCTGATCCTGGAAGCCGATCTGGAGGTTGGCGACATGGTCCGACTGGCCGGTCAGCGGCTGACCATCGCGGAACAGGTCGGACGCCGGGCGGACTTCGCCCGAGAACGGGAAGATGGTGGTGTCACCCGCCTTCACGTTGATGCGCGAGTCGCTGTAGGTATAGTTGACGTTGACCAGCAGCCGGCGGCTGGCGAGGAACGCCGCGTCCGACAGGGCATCGAGCGGGAAATACTTCTGGATTTCGGCTTCGAAACCATAAAGCCGTGCCTTGGGAGCATTGGCAAAAGTGGTGTTGAAGGTGCCTCCGACGTTGAATGCCACGGTTTCGATGGGGTTGGTGATATCCTTGTAGAAGCCGCCGAAGGTGATGCGCTGGTCACGCCCGAAATAATATTCGTAGCGGGCTTCGAGGTTGATCAGCTGGCTGTCGATCAGGAACTGGTTGCCGAACGAGGTCCGGTCGGTATCGGTATCGAAGAAGGTCTGCGGTGCCAGTTCGCGGAACTGCGGACGCGCGATGGTCTTCGATGCCGAGAAGCGTGCCTGCATGTCTTCGGCGAAGTTCCAGGTCAGCGTGCCGCCCGGCAGGAAATAATCATTGTTGAGCTCGGTGCGGCGGGTCTGGTCGACATTGACGCCGAAGACATCGATCGGGTTGATGAACTCCTTGGCGGTTTCATAGCGCACGCCGGCGGTGAACTGCACGCCGTCGAAGGGTTCGATCTCGAACTGGCCATAGCCGGCATGGATGGTCAACCCGGCGTTGTAGACCGGCGCCGTCGTCGAAACGGTGTTGAGGATGATGCCGTACGAATAGACGTTGAAGTCCGACAGCAGGAAATCCGGGCGCTCCTGGGTCACCGCGGTCGGCAGCGCGCCGTTGACGTTGTAGCGATAATCGAAGCGGCTCGATGAGCGCTTGCTGTCGGTATAGGCGTAACCGGCGGTAAAGCGCATCGGGAACGGCCCGCCTTCGACCTTGTAGCCAAGGTCGGCGCCGGCGCCATAGACATTCTCGTTCAGCCGGCTAAACGCCACCGTGCTGGCCTGGCCAGGGCTGCGGAGATCGTTGACGAAATCCTTGGCAACGCTGCTGAACGCGTAATTGTTGTTGCGTTCATAAGGCGCCAGCCGCTTCGAATTGGCATAGGTGCCGCGGATGTCGAGGCTGAGATTGTCGAACTTGAATTCGCCGACGGCCTGGGTGTCGATCAGCTGGCGCTGGAAAGTGCCGGTGAAGCTGCGGTTGAGCAGCACGTCGCCGCCGACATTGGTGTCATCGATACCCGACTGGATACGGGCTTCCTTGATGGTATCATTGAGGTAGATGTTGGTCAGCCGGATCTTGTGTTCGCCGAATTCGGCACCGATGCCGACCAGCGCGTTGATGACGACGCGGTTTTCGGTGGAAACGAAGCGATAATCCTGGTCGGGGCGCAGGATCGGCGTGCCGGCGGGGCCGATGGCTTCGCCGTTCGACAGCTGCTGCAAGCCGGCCTTGGTCTGCCAGTCGGTGCTCCAGCCGGCGGCGGCGATGATGCCGACGCGGGTGTCGCCCATGTCCCAGGCCTTGCCGGCGGAGAAATTGATCCCCCAATTGACCGGCATGTCGTTGTTGGCCTGAATGAGGTTCGTTTCCGAATTGGTCAGGCTCGCGGCGATGTCCTGGATCTGGCGCTGGGTGAAATTGGGTCCGACAGCAAGGATCTTGCCCTGCGACTGCGACGCGGCGAGGCCCTTGGGCAGTGCCAGCTTGTTGTCGACATAGCCGAAGATGCTCTTGCTGCTGCCCTGGAAGACATAGCCGAGTTGCCCGGTGGTGGCGGTGTTGGCACCGATGCTGCCACCGATTTCGATGAAGGGTTCGTCGGGCACGGCGCGGGTGGTCAGGTTGATGACGCCGCCGCCGAATTCACCCGGGAAATTGGCCGAATAGCTTTTCTGGACGACCGAGGACGCCAGTACGCTGGTCGGGAACAGATCGAGCGGCACGACGCGGCGCAGCGGATCGGGCGACGGGATCGGCAGGCCGTTGAGCAGCGCGAGCGAATAGCGTTCGCCAAGGCCGCGGACATAGACGAACTTGCCGCCGACCACCGACAGGCCGGTGACGCGCTGCAGTGCGCCGGCGATATCGCCTTCGCCGGTGCGGGCGATATCACCCTGGGTCAGCACCGAGGCGACTTCGCGGCTGGCGCGGATGGTGTTGGGAATGCGCGTGCCGATGACGACGATTTCGCCACTGCTGCCACCGGGGGCGGAGATATCGACTTCTTCTTCTTCGACCGGCGGGGCGTCTGCAGGGGCGGGGGCCGGGGCCGGGGCCGGCGTGCTGGCCGCCGGTTCGGGTGCCGGCGCCGATTGGGCGAACAGCGCGGGGCCGCCGAGCGTGGTGGTGATGAGCAGGATGCTGCCCAGCTTGGTCTTGAACTTCATGGCATTGGCCCTTTGTCGTCTCGCGTTTCGTGCGCCGGGGCGCGGCCCGGGCGCACAAGGCCGGGGTGGCAATGGCGCCACCCCGGCTTCGCGGTTTTAGCTGCCGGTGTTGGCCGGCGCCGTCAGGCACGAGGTGGCGCCGGTGCCGATGCCGCAGGTCCAGCCGGTGTACCAGGTGTCGGTGGCGTTGCGGAACGCGCCGACATAGGTGGCGGCATCGAAGAAGCTGTTGATCGTGCTCGGGTTGAAGCCGACCGCAGCGGTTTCGTTGGCCCCGGGCAGGAAGATGCTGGTCAACGTCAGCGTGACCGGCGGCAGCAGGTTGTTGTTGCCGGTGATCAGCGGGGTGATCAGCGTCAGCGGCACATCGGTTTCATCGCGGGCAGCGGTCGGGCAGCCGAAGATGACCGAACGGAACACCGGCGCGCCGGCTTCATCGACGGTGGCGTCGGCCGCAGCGACGGTCTGCGCGCCATCGATGTCGAGGCACGAATTGGTCGTGTTCGAAACGATGCCGTTGAACAGGCTGTAATCGGTGCCGCCGCGCAGCAGGATCGGATCCGACGGGCGGTTGCTGATGAAGGTGAAGTTCGACAGGCGCACGTTCGAGCGCGGTGTGCGGGTTTCGAAACCGGCGGTTTCGGCTTCGATGATGCGGTCGCCGCCGGTGCTGCGCTGCACGGCGAGGACGTACTGGATGAAGCCCTTGTAGCCGAGATCGGTATCGAGATTGTCGTCATCCATGCCGGTCAGCGCGAGATATTTGGCGTTCACGCGGCCGCCGAACCATTCGATGCCATCGTCAGAGCTGTTGTGGATCTGGATGTGATCGAAGGTGGTCCCGGAGCCGACGCCACCGAGGGTGATGCCGTTGAGCTCGTTGCCCGGCGACACTTCGAAGCCGGGGAAACGCACCTGGACGTAGCGGATGCGGCCGCTGTTGTCGGCCGGGGTGGCGCCACCGTAGAAGGCGCCGGTCAGGCCTTCGACCGCCGACTGGCAGCCGACGGTGCCCGCAGTAACGCCAGCACCGATGCAGGTGTGGATCGGCGCGCGGCCGAGGATGACGATGCCGCCCCACTGGCCGATGCTGTTTTCATTCACGGCGCCTTCGATGTTCGAACGGCTGGTGAAGATGATCGGGCTGGTGGCGCTGCCTTCGGCGAACAGCTGCGAGCCGCGGTTGACGACGAGCGCATCGGCGCCGGCCGACCCGAAGATCACCGTGCCGGGATCGATGGTCAGGATGCCGGCGGTGGCGCCGGCGGTGGGGGCGGCCGGATCGGCGCCGAGATCGGTGCCGATGTTGACGCGGCCCGAGAGCGAATAAATGACGCCGCGCAGGTTGCGCAGGGTCAGGTTACCGGTGATCGTGCCCGAAAGCTGGCAATTGCGCAGGCCGTTGACGATGCCGACATTGGCAGTACCGGTGGGGCAGGTGTCGGCGGGGCCGGTGGGGGTTGGCGTCGGCGTCGGGGTGGGGGTCGGTGCCGGGGTCGGCGCCGGGGTCACCAGCGTGCCTTCGCCGGGCGATGCGATGTTGGTGGCGCCGTCGCAGGCCGCGAGGGCCAGTGCCGAACCGATGAGAAGCAGTGCCCGATAATTCGCCATGGGAAATCTCCGCCTGTTGGTCGCGCCGGGCGGACTGGACGCCGAATCATTCAGCGCCGTCCCGTACCCGATGCGGTTGCACTAGTCGGGGCGCGTGATGCTTTCGCGACGATTTGATGACGAAAATGTTTCAATCGGTGACAGTTTTGTTTCAACGCGCGATCGCGAGCCGCGCCGTTTCGCGTTTTCCGCTGCGTTCATAAAGAATTTCGACGGCCTTGGCGCCGCTGATCTCGGCGGGCAGTTCCATCACCTTTTCTTCGCTGTCGATGGCGGTGCCGTTGACCATGATGACGATGTCCCCGGCTTGCAGCCCGGCCTTGCGGAACAGCGGCAGCCGGCTGGCATCGACCAACGTGAAGCCACGGGTTAACCCGCCGACCCGGCGCGGATCGAGCCCGGTGCGATAGTCGCTGACGCTGGCGGCGAGGCTGGCAAGCGTGGCGCCGGCGGTGGTTTCGGGCGCCACTGGTCCGGAGCCGGGGAGCGATTCGGGCCGCCGGTCACCAAAATCGAGGCGTTGCTCACCCCCCGCGCCAGCAAGCGTCAGCCCGCCGGCGTCGATCGCGCTGACGACCAGCCCGGGGGCCAGCTGGCTGCCGATACGGACCAGCCGCTGGCGGCCATCCCCGCCCTCCACGATCGCCGATGCGGCCGATCCCGGCCGGGCAATGACACCGCGCAGGCGAAAGCCGGTGGCCGCAACCGGGGCGGCAGATGTGGTGGCAACCGGCGCTGTCGGTGCCGCAATGAACGGTGCCGGGGGCGCCACCGGGGCGCTTGTCACCACGACGACAGGCGCTTCGGCGTCGATCCCGCGCCATAGCGTGACCATCACTGCCGCAAGGCCCAGACCGGCGAGCAGTGCGATGCCCCATTCGCGTGGCGTGGTGGCGCGACCGGCCATGGCCTAGGCGCAGCCGATGATGCCCGCCACCGGGGCGACGATGCTGCTACCATCGCCGGCGGTGACGGTGATCGCGCCATCATGGACCACGCCGCCGCCGCCTTCGGCCGGAACGACGGTGATATCGAGGGCGATCTGCGCGGCGCCATCGCCATAGGTCGCATGCGGGGCAAAGCCGAGCACGGCCGTCCCGCTGCTTTCCGCCCGCGCCAGCAGGACCGGCTTGCCGCGGCGCATGACCATGATCTGCGCCGGCGCGGCGGTGGCCATCACCACGCGCTGCTGGCTGGCGCGGTCCCACAGGAACAGCGCGCAGCTGCCCCTGGCAAGGTTTTGCGGCGGCAGTTCGTCGAGCGCGAGCGGCGTGGCGGCCGCCAGCAGCAGCGCGAGCAGCGGCAAATGGCTCATAAATGACCCTCCAGGGTACGCGACAGGCCTTGCGGCGTGGGCGCAAAGCCGGCGGCAAGCAAGCCGGTTCGCGTCGCTTCATCGACACTGGTGACGCTGATCACCGCGCGCCAGCTGCCATCGCCGCCGATGCGCAGCAGCAATTGCGCCGTGGCGGAGGCGAGCGGCAGCAACAGCGCCCCGCCATCGCAGCGCGCCAGCCCCTGCAGGCTGCCGCCGAGCGCCGTCGCCAGGCTACCGGTGGCGGCGACGGTGACCATGCCGCGTGCTTGTGTGCAGACCCGTTTGTCGAAGGCGATCTCGACATCCTGCAAGCCGATGCGGCCGATCGGCAGCGGTGTCTGCCCGCCGGCATCGACGCTGCCCGACAGCCCGCTGACCCCGGCTGGGGTGGCGGTGCCGGCCAGCGCGGGGCCGGCGAAGTGCAGCGCCGGCGTGCCGGTGAGCAGCGACAGCGGCGCCAGCCCGACATCGAGGTCGCCCAGCGCCACGCCGCGCCAGGCCGCCGCCGCCAGCTGTCCCGACCCCAGCGACCCGGTGACAGTGCGCGCCGCCAGCCCGCCGTTCCCCAGCGCCAGCACGGCGCGCAGCGGCAACAGCACCACCGCGCCGACCAGAAAGGCCGCGACCAGCCATAGCCAGCGGCGCATCATCGGCCACCGCCCGACAGGGTCAGTGTGACAGCCAGCGTCTGGTCGGCATTGCGGTTGCTGGCGAGCAGCGTCGTCGTGATGCCGTCGCGTGCTTCCAGATCGGCGATCCAGCGCAGCAGCGGCGCGGGCTTGATCGCGGCGATGCGCAGGCTGACCTGGCCGGCGCCATTGCTTTCGAGTGTTTCCGGGGTGAACCCGGCGGCGCTCGCACTGGCGCGGACGCGTTCGAGCAGCGGTGTGTCGCTGCCCGGGCGGCGGCGCGCCTCGGCGGCGCGGATCGCGCCGGTCAGGCTGCGCACCTCGGCGAGTGCCGATACCGCGGTGGCGTGCCGCGCGATGGCGCGGTCCCGCGCGGCGCCGAGCGGGCCGAGCACGCCGAGCCACAGCGTCACCATGGCCAGCAGGCTGGCCGTGATGCCGAGCAGCACCTGTTCACGCGGGCTGCGGTCGCGCCACCAGGGCAGAAGGAGCGCCATCATCGCGGCAACACCACGAGATCGACGAGCACGCGGCCGCCATCGTCGCGTGGCACCCCCATGCGCGCGGTGACGCCGGCGGCTTCGAGTCCGGCGGCAATCGCGGCGCGGTCACCGGCATCGGGGGCGACTAGCACCGCCACCAGCCCCGTTGATCCGGCATAGTTGAGACCATCGAGGCTGACCCCCGGGCGGTCGCGCAGCGCGGCCAGCAGCGGCACGGCGAGCGCGGTGAATCCGGAGCCGCCGCCCAGGCTGTCGAGTCGTGCCGCGACTTGGGCGCGGGCATCGCCGATCACCGTGTCGCGCGGCAGCACGGCGCGGGCGGTATCGGCGAGGTCGCGCTCGGTATTGGCGGCGGCGAGATCGTGGCGCAGGTATGAAACGGCACTGGTGGCGAGCAACGTGCCGGCGATCGCCAGCGCCACCAGCGCGGCGCGGCGCAAGCGGCTGTTGTCCATCCGCCAGCGGCGTGGTCGGGCGAAGGCCCCCTGGCGTAGATCAAGGCCTGCCATGGCCAGCGCGGCGGGCAGTTGCGCGCCCCAATCGTCGCTGCCGACCGGGGTGATGACCGCATCCCCGATGAGCAATCGTGCGAGGTCGGTCTCGGCGGCAAAGGCACGTTCGGCGCCGCGAACCAGCCAGCGGTAGCCATCGGCGAGCACCGCGACGCCATTGGGCGGCGGCAACAGCAACAGCGTATCGGGAACGATCCGGTCGGGGTCGATCCCGGCGGCGGCCAGTTCGCCGAGCCAGCCGGCCATCAGTTCATTGTCGACCAGCGCCAACGGGCGCCGCGCGTCGCCGCGGCTGCTGCCGATCGCGACATGGGTGGCATCGAGCGGGGTCGCGCTGACATCGGCGGCAAGCAGGCGCACGGCGGCCGCGGTCTGCGCCGGCGCCAGCGGCGGCAGTTCGATCCAGTGCAGCGCGACCTGTTCACCGGGCACCACCGCGATGGTTTCGGAAGGCGTTGCCGGGTCGAGCGGTTCGGGCCAGCCATCGCCGCGTTGCGCGCCACCTTCGCCGCGCTCTGCGCCATCATTTACGCCCAGCCGCAGCCACCAGCGGCGGCCGTCATCGGGCAGGAACAGCAAGGTCCGGATCATTCGTCACCTGTCCAGCGTCGTGCGGCGATGCGGGCGGGCGGTTGCCGCGCGTCGATCAACCCGGTTTCGTGCAATTGCGTGGCGCCGACGGCGACGTCAAGGTCAAGCGCGAACCAGCGGGTGATGACGCGCGGCTGGTCGAGCACCTCGCCGGGTGGCGGCAGGTCGCGCAGGGTCGGGCTGTTCCAGAATTCGGCGATGGCGCCCCAGCCGCCGGCGGGGCGCTCGGCGATCGCGCGGCGCGCCGTATCGAGGCCCAGCGCTTCGCCGTAGAACATCGCGATCAAGGGTGCCTGGGCGGGCAGCAGCGTGTTGACGTTGATCGGCGACAGGTCGGCGACCGGCAGCGCACACAGCCATGGCCGGATGCGGGCATATAGCGCCGGGGTGACACCCTGCACGGCGCGCAGTTCGCTGGGCTCGGCCATCAGCGTGTTGGCGGCACGATAGGGGCGCGGCGCGCCGGCATAGACGCCGTCTTCGGCGCCATCGGGGTTGGGGCGATCGTCGCTGTCGATCCAGTCGGCAGCCGAGGCGGCGATGCGCCGGGCATCGCTGCGCGACACGTCGAGCAGCACCATCAGGTTGACGAACTGCCCGATGGCAAGCGGGCGCGAGACCAGCGCATCGGGCTCGGTGCCGATGGCGAGGCTGTTGAGGTTGAAGCAATTGCCGCCATCGACGACCCGGGCGCGCGCCGTGCCGCCGGGCAGCGGCAGCGTGATCGTGCGTCCCTGCCAGCCGCCGGCGAGCGTGGTGCGCTGCGGCGAGGCGGCGAGCAGATCGTCGATGCGCACGCCGACCAGTTGTTCGCCGACTTCGGCAAAGCCGCGCGCGGCTTCGAGGCCGGTGGCGTTGCCGGTGAGCATCGTCGCCAGCCGCAAGCGGTCGAAGACGCCGACGGCGATGGCGCCCATGATGCCGACGAGGATGAGCACGGTGAGCAGCGCGGCGCCGGTTTCGCCATTGGAACCCTTCATCGCGCCGCCCCCGGCCCGACGAGAAAGGCCTGGTGCAGCGGCGGCAGTCCGGTCGCGGTGATGTCGATCGCCACGGCATCGGGCAGGCTGTCGCGGGTCGCGGGGTCCCAGCGGTCCTGCCATTGCCCGGCGCTGTGGAAGCGCAGGTCGAGCGCGGTGACGTCGGTGAGCAGCACGGCGGGCGGGTAGGGCGCCGCGCCATCGACCATTGGCCAGGCGCGACGTTCGAGCCGGCCGGCGAAGAGGCGATATTCGACGCGCTGCAACGACGATCGCGACGCACTGCCATCGTTGCGCCAGCCGCGCCGTACCAGCGTCAGCAGCGTGTCACCTTCACGGCCGACCAGCGCCGGGCGCGGGGTGCCGCGATCATCGCGCCACGGCCGCGCCGCCGCCTGGCCGAGATCGGCGGCGAGCAGCGCGCGGGTGCGGGTGACGGCAGCGAGCGTATCAAGGCGCTCTCCGGTGCGGCCGCGGGCGTCGACGGCAAAGCTGAGCAGCGCAGCGGCGGCGGCCGAAAGCAAGGCGAACAGCAGGATGGCGATCAGCAATTCGACCAGCGTGAAGCCGGCGTCGCGGGGGGAAACCTGCCTCATGCGGCGCGCCGCACGACGGTGAGCGCCGCCGCGGTGCCGCCATCGGGGCCGGCGACGCGGATTTCGATGCGTTGCAGGCGCGGATCGGGGGTGCGCAGCGTGTCGCGCGTCCAGCGCCAGTCGCGGCCACCGTTGCGTTCCACCCCGCTGGCGTTGCCGAAGGCGGGGGGCAGTGCCGCCACCATCACCTCGATCGCCTGGTTCCGCGCGACGATGGCCGCCAGCGTCTTGTCATCGAGGCGCGCCGCCGTGCCCAGCGCCGAGCCCTGTAGGCGCAGCAGGGCGAGTGCCGCCAGGCTGAAGATCGCCAGCGCGACGAGCACTTCGACAAGGGTGAAGCCCTGTTGCCGGGCGGCTTTGGCCGGCATCGACGCGGACCCGGTTTCAGCGCGCATCGACGCGCACCTGGCCGGTGTTGCCGACCGTCACGATGCTGCTGGCGCCATCGCGGCGCAGGATGATCTCGGCCGGGGTCGCCAGCCCGGTGGCATCGAAGACCAGTGCGGCCCCGCCTTCGACCGCCGCCGTGGCGGCGACCCCGGGCCGCCAGCGCTGCGGCGCCAGCGCGCGTTCGCCCACCGGCGCCCAGGTTTCGCCGCGGCGCTGCTGGAAGCCATAGCCCACCGCATCGAAGCGCACGCCGATATCCTGGCCGCCGATGATCGCGAGGTCGCGCGCCGCCACCAGCCGTGCCGCCAGCGCCGTGCCATCATCGGCGAGCTTGCCGCGCGGATCGGGCAGGGTCAGCACCACCGTCGCCGCCATCAGGCCGATGACGACAAGCACGACCAGCAGCTCGACCAGCGTGAAGCCGGCGTTAGCCAGGACTTGGCGCGGATTATTTCCAGTTGCCGATGTCGGCATTTTCGCCTGTCCCGCCGGGCGCGCCATCGGCGCCGAGCGAATAAATGTCGAAGGCACCGTGCTGCCCGGGCAGGGCATATTGATAGGGCTTGCCCCAGGGATCATCGGGCAGGCGCTTGAGATAGCCGCCACGGCGATAGCGATCGGGCTGCGCCAGCCCG
>JBILPK010000084.1:0-13942 GCA_044373875.1 Polymorphobacter sp. | reverse complement strand
GGTCAGGCGGCGATACATCGAATTTGATCCCGGTGCGCATGATCCTGAATCGCACGGTCCAGCGGCGCTGGGAATCCCAAAAATGGACTCATCCGTCAGGCGGTATCCACTAGTGCCGAGCGAACAACCGAATACCGGCTCAAGCCCGGGATGACAGCAAAGAGCGCCCCTCTCCCGGGCCGCGCTCCGCGCGTCTCTCGACCTCCCCCCGGCGGAGGGAGGTGAATAGCCAGTTGCACCCCAGTTGCCAGCATTTCCTGCACGACGTATAATCAACTCCATGTTATCGTTCCTAAAACAAGTTCTGCCGTTTTTTGCTGTTATTGCTTGCGTACCTATTATCGTCGGTTTCGTCGGAGCTTGGCTGAAAGGTCTAGGCTTCTTCTTGTTTATCGTCGGTTTTCCAATCGCGATCCTGACTCTAATAATTGGATCAGTCTTTTGATTCATTCGTGGACTCAATATTTCAAAATCTATAAACAAAAATCACGAAAGAGTCGTCGTCATCAGCGCTTCACCGCTATTGTTAGTTTGCGTAGTTTTGCTCTCATTGCCGCTGCTAGGCGCCGGTACATATTTTGGCTCGATGTCACGTTTACTCGCTAACTATGGACACTACCAATCGATCATCGCGAAAATACAAAATAGTCCTAATCCATATTGGTACGAGGAAGACGGCGGTATTACATACTCGGCGGACCTTGGGCCACCCATTCGAGTTGCTTTCAACCCGGCCGGGTTTCTCGACAACTGGTCGGGCATCATTTACGATCCTACTGGCGTCGTCATGCAAGCGCGTGGTTTTGACGCCGTTACGGGCAAATTCGCAGCGCCTGATGAGATAACGAAGCTTTTTGATGGCGATTTGGTGAGTTGCCGTCACCTTTGGGGCAGTTACTACGATTGCTCGTTCACCTGACGAGCGCCTCCCAGCCGATAGGGGTCATCGTGGCAACGGATTTATCCGCAATGTGATCACTTCTCGTCAGCATGGGCTCACCGCAAAAAAATAATGCTGCTTTCGCTTCAACACCTTGGCCGCAAACTGCCCGACTTGCTCGCCATCCATACCGGCTTGTGCACAGGGCTATCCACGGCCCCCGATTGCCGAAATCACTGCGCTGGCCGATAGTTGTCCCCATGAACACCATCCCCTTGCGGGTCGTAGAACCTGTGCCCGATACCGCTACGCTCCCGCAGAATCTCGAGGCCGAGCAGGCGCTGCTCGGCGCGTTGATGATCGACAACCGGCTGGTCGAAGACGTCATGATGGTCCTCGGCTCGCAGCATTTTGCCGAACCGCTGCACGGCCGCATCTATGAGGCGATCCTCAAGCTTGGCGACCGCAAGATGGCGGCGACGCCGGTGACGCTCAAGCCGCTGTTCGAGGCCGATCCGGCGATCATCGAGCTTGGCGGCCCCGCCTATCTCGCCGGGCTGACGCAACATTCGGGCGCGCTCATCGCCGCCCGCGATTTTGCCCAGCAGATCTATGACCTGGCGCTGCTGCGCGAGCTTATCCGCGTCGGCCGCGAAATGGCGGTCGCCGCCGCCGATACCTCGGTCGATGTCGAGCCGTTGAAGCAGATCGAAACCGCCGAAATGGCGCTCTACAAGGTCGCCGAGGCCGGCGAAGTCGCCGGCGCGGTCAAGACCTTCGGCCAGGCGACGCGCGAGGCGATCGACATGGCCGATCGCGCCATGAAATCGGGCGGGCATCTGTCGGGCTACACCACCGGGCTCAACGCGCTGAATGAAAAGATCGGCGGGCTGCACAAGTCCGATCTCGTCATCCTCGCCGGCCGCCCCGCCATGGGCAAGACCGCGCTCGCCACCAACATCGCCTTTGCCTGCGCGCTGCGCTACGTCCATGATCTCGCGATCAACAGCGACCCCGAAAAATCCAGCGGCGCGCCGGTGGCATTCTTCAGCCTCGAAATGTCGTCGGACCAGCTCGCCACCCGCGTCCTCGCCGAACAATCGGGGGTGAATTCGGAAAGCCTGCGCATGGGCAAGATCAGCCAGGACGAATTCAGCCGGCTGGCGCGCGCCGCGGGCGATCTGTCGAACCTGCCGCTTTATATCGATGACACCCCGGCGCTCAGCATCGCCGCGCTGCGCACCCGCGCCCGGCGCCTGAAGCGCCAGCGCGATATCGGGCTGATCGTCGTCGATTACCTCCAGCTTTTGCAAGGCTCGGCCAAGGGGGGCAGCGAAAATCGCGTCCAGGAAATCTCCGAAATCACCCGTGGGCTGAAGACGCTGGCCAAGGAGTTGCAGGTGCCTGTGCTGGCGCTGTCACAGCTCAGCCGCGCCGTCGAAGCGCGCGAGGACAAACGACCCTTGCTGTCGGATTTGCGCGAATCGGGCACCATCGAGCAGGACGCCGACATCGTGCTCTTCGTCTATCGCGAGGAATATTATCACGCGCTGAAACAGCCCGACCCGGAAGAGGCGGACAAGCATCTGAAGTGGCGCGAAAAGGCGGAGAAGATCTTCGGGCTGGCGGAAGTCATCGTCGCCAAGCAGCGCCATGGTTCGACCGGCAGCGTGCCGCTGACCTTCCACAAGTCGACGACGAAGTTCGCCGATCGGGCGGAAGGGGATTATATCCCGGAGGAAGTGGGCGAATAGGCAAAGAGAGCCCCTCTCCCGCAACCGTCAGGCGACGCCTTCGCGTCAACCGGGGGAGGGGGTCACGTCAACGGCATCCCGCAGCCTTCGGCAATCGCCCGCTGCACCGCGGCGATCGCCGGTTCATTGGCGCCATAGATGACCCGGAAATCCGCCGGCGCCACCGCCATATTGGCCCAGCCGCGCGCCGCGATGACATAATCCTCGCTCGACACCACCTGCGCCGTCGCGTCGAAGGCAAATTCGCATTCGGCGCGGTGCTGGTCCGACTGCACGCCCCTGGGCGCATAAACCGCGAACTTGGTCACCATCTCGCCGGGTGTCGCGCCGGGGAACATGCGGAAAATCTGGGTGAAGCCCTTGCCCGGCTCGATCGAGCCGATGAACAGCACGGTATTGGGGAAGAGATAATGCACCCCGCCGTAATCGACCTCGGGCCAGTCCGCCTCGGGCACCCCGACCAGCGCCAGATTGCCCTTGTCGGGAAAGCTGATGCGGTGGTTGCGGCCGAAGCAATCATAGACGCACATGTCGTTGAAATGCGTCTGGCCGATCGTCGAGGCGTGCAGCGTGGCGAAATGATAGCCCTCGCCATAGGTATCGAGGGCGAATTTCCAGTTCGACGCGGCGCGCATCTCGCCGGCCTTGACCGGTTCGGCGCGGCCGAGTTCGAGCTGTGCCAGTTCGGGGGCGAAATCGCCAAGGAAAGCTTCGATATCGAGCGGGTCGGCCCCGGCACGCGGCTGGACGAAGATCAGCCCCTGCCATTCTTGGCACGGCACCGGGATCAGGCCGAGATCGGTCTTGTCATGCCCCTCGAAGCCGCGCGCGCCGGGCAGCGCCAGCAGCTTGCCCTCCAGATCAAAGCTCCACGCATGAAACGGGCAGACCAGCCGCGCCGCCGGCGTGCAGTCGGTCGCGAGTTTCGCGCCGCGATGCGTGCACATGTTGAGAAAGGCGCGCGCGACGCCATCGCGGCCGCGCAGGATGACGATGGGGGTGCCGGTTTCCTCGAACAGCATCCGGTCACCGGGGTTGGGCATATCGACCGACAGCCCGGCGAGCAGCGGCAGCTCGCCGCCGAACAGCCGCGCCTTTTCGGCCGCCAGCCGCAGCCGATCGGTATAGACGCTGGCGAGGTTGGCGAAGGGCTCCGCCGCCATGTCGGTCGTGCCCGCGGCGGCATGAGCGACGCTGCGGCGCTGGATTTCGCGGGCCACCCGTTTGCGGCGCTCCGCCCAACCGAGTCCCAGGTCTGCTTCGGCCATCAGAGTTCTCCCGCCAGATATTTGTCGAGCGTCGCGTGGAAATGCCGGATGCGGCTTTCCTGGTAATTGCCGAGCTCGACCCGGTCATTGGCCGATGATTTCAGCCCCTCCTGTACATAGGGCAGGTTCGCCATGTCCTGATCGAAGACACTGCCGAGCGCCCCCCAGTCGGTCACCGTCGCCCAGGGTTCGTCCTCCTTCAGAAAGCGCATTTCGGCGGCGCGGGGCCTGGGCTGCCCAGCCGGCGTCGGGAACAGCAGTCGCACCTCCATCAGCGTCGCATCCTGGTCGGGCCACGGCCGCCAGCGATAGGAGATATTGGGGCCGAACCCGCCCCAGGGCGCGATGTTGGGGAAGACATTGTACGTCCAGGCGTCGAGCACCTCGCTGTCGGTGGCATCCGACGCATCATGACCAAGCGCGGTCAGATTTTCGGCGCGGTTCTTGTCGGCCAGCCCCGAGCGCGCCGTCTGGCCCGGCGCCAACTGCATCGGCGCCATGCCCTGCATCCGCGATCCGGCGGCAAAAGCCTCGACCGTCGCGGCATCGGTCAGGCCCTGTTCGGCAAGATGCGGGCTGAGCACGCCGAAGGGGGTGAGCGCGAGATTGGTGTGGTCCCCCCACAGCGAATAGCGCGTGTTGGCGTCGCCGGTGAACGGCAGGATCTGCGGATGGGTGACGACGCTGTGCCACGCCTCCATGAAGGCTTCGGAGACGGCCTTCCAATTCGCCTTGATGACCTTGCCGACCCACAGCCCGGTGTAATTGTCGGCCATGCGCCAGCGTTCGAAATGCGCCGGCAGTGGCGCGAGATACTCGGCCAGCGGCGGCGCCTTGCCATCCCAGTTGATGAAGACATAGCCCGCCCAGCTTTCGACCCGGACTTCGGGGAGCGCCATTTTCTCGGGTGTCAGGTGCGGAAAATCCCATTGGCAGGGGATGCGCTTCAGCCCGCCATCGAGCTTCCAGGTGAAGCCGTGGAAGGGGCATTCGAGCTCCTGCGCCGGGCCGGATTCGGTGCGCAGCAAGCGGCCACGGTGCAGGCAGACGTTCCAGAACGCCTTGATCGACAGGTCGGGCTGGCGGACGAGCAGCACCGATTTGCCCAGGTTTGCATAAACGACGGTATCGCCGGCTTCGGGAAATTCCTCCTCGCGTGCCGCCATCTGCCAGACGCGCGGCCACATCTTCTCGCGCTCGGCGGCGAAGAAATCGGGGCTGGTGTAGCGCGCGGCCGACAGCGGCGCCGAGCCGCGGTCCTGCCAGCTGTCCTGGCGATAGAGGTCGGGGACGGGGCGCGAATCAGCGTCGAACAGTTCGTCGACACCGGGGCCGGGGCAGCGCGCCGGCGGGTACAGTGCGTCACGATCGGCCATGGCAGATGCTCCTTGCCCGGCCAGTATAGGCGAGCGGGGGAAGCGTGTTACCGGACGTTTTGAGGGGGGCGAGAGTTGGCTTTACCCCGCCCGTACCAGCGTGCCGATGCCGCGCTTGGTGAAAATCTCCAGCAGCATGGCATGGCCGATGCGGCCATCGAGGATGACCGCGGCATCGACGCCGCCGTCGACGGCATGGACGCAGGTTTCCAGCTTGGGGATCATCCCGCCGCTGATCGTGCCATCGGCGACCAGCACGGCGATATCGGTCGGCGTCAGGTCGGTGAGCAGCGTCTTGTCCTTGGCGAGCACGCCCGCGACATCGGTGAGCAGGAACAATCGCGCCGCGCCCAGCGCCGCGGCAATCGCCCCGGCCATGGTATCGGCGTTGATGTTGTAGGTATGGCCATCGGCGCCCACGGCGACCGGCGCGATGACCGGCACGATGCCCGCCGACAGCAAGGTGTCGATGATGGTGCGATCGACGCTTTCGGGTTCGCCGACAAAGCCGAGGTCGACGACCTGTTCGATGGCGCTGCCCGGGTCGCGTGTCGTGCGCTCGACCTTGACCGCGCGCACCAGCCCGGCGTCCTTGCCCGAAATGCCCGCCGCGCGGCCACCGGCGCGTTCGATCCAGGCGACGAGTTCCTTGTTGATCGACCCGGCCAGCACCATTTCGGCGACCTGTGCGGTGGCGGCATCGGTGACGCGCAGGCCATCGACGAAGCGGCTTTCGATGCCGAGCCGCTTCAGCATCGCGCCGATCTGCGGGCCGCCGCCATGGACGACGACGGGCAGGATGCCGACCGCCTTCAACAGCACGATGTCTTCGGCAAAATCCTGCGCCAGCGCGGCATCGCCCATGGCATGGCCGCCATATTTGACGACGAAGATCTTCCCCGCATAGCGTTGCAGATAGGGCAACGCCTCGATGAGCGTTTCCGTCTTGGCGATCATTTCGGGGTCGGGAGCGTGAGACATGGCGCGTCTATAGGGGGGCGAGGGCGATGACGGAAGCGGGCACTTCGGGCACGCCGCTTAGGAAAAAGCTGGGGGTGGCGCCGGGCCAGTCGACGTGGCGGCTGGCGATGCCCGAGGCGGTCGCCGATGCGATCGATAGTGACGACCCGCCGGTGCTGCTCGCCGAACCGGTGGCGGGGCTCGCGAGCGCCCACCTGTTCGTGACCGAGCGCGCGGTGCTTGGCGTCCAGCTTGTCCGGCTGCGGCCGCTGCTGGCGGCGAAGGGCATGGTCTGGGTGTCCTGGCCCAAAAAGGCAGCAAAAGTGCCGACCGATGTGACCGAGGATGTCATCCGCGATCTCGCGCTGCCGCTGGGTTTCGTCGATGTGAAGGTCTGCGCCGTCGATGCCGTCTGGTCGGGGCTGAAGCTGGTTATCCGCCGGTCGGAGCGCTGAGGGTCAGGCTGAGCGACCCACCGACCGGCACCGCCTGCCATTGCGTGGTCAGATCGGCAATCCGGGCGCGGATCGCCGCAATGGTGGCGGCATCGAGCGCCAGCGGCGCGTCGCCGCGCGCGTCGCAGGTAACCTGATAGAGCGCGATGAATTCCGCATCGGGCACGGGCCCGCCGCTCCAAGCTTCGGCCTGGACGGTTTCGACCAGCCGTTCGACGGCGCGGTGATGCGGATTGTCAGCGCCCGCCTTGAAACCGCCGTCACCGCCGGCGGCAATCCCGCCGAGGAAGCCCAAAGTCGCGACTTTGGATTCGACCGCGAAATGCACCATGTCGTGCGGGATGATGCCTTGCTTGGGGCATTCGATCGCCGGCTGCGGTCCGGCGGCAGTGACGATATTGAGCCGGTCGAACTTGCCCCTGCCCTTGGTGAAGGTGAGTTTCACCGCGTCGGCACGGGCTCCGCGCCGCTGTAATCATAAAAACCGCGGCCGGACTTCTTCCCGTACCAGCCGGCCTCGACATATTTGACCAGCAGCGGCGCCGGGCGGTACTTCGGGTCGCCGGTGGCTTCCTGCATCACCTTCATGATGCTGAGCAGCGTGTCGAGCCCGACGAAATCCGCCAGCGTCAACGGTCCCATCGGGTGATTGGCGCCCAGCTTGAGCCCCATGTCGATATCGATGACGCTGCCGACGCCCTCGCCGAGTGCGAAGATCGCTTCGTTGAGCATCGGGCAGAGGATGCGGTTGACGATGAACGCCGGGCTGTCGGCGGCAATGATCGCGGTCTTGCCGATCTTTGCGGCAAAGCCGGTCATCGCGGTGCGGGTGGCGTCGGACGTTTGCAGGCCGGGGATGATCTCGACGAGCGTCATCAGCGGCACCGGGTTGAAGAAATGCAGCCCGGTGAAGCGGTCGGGCCGGTCGGTCGCCGCGGCCAGCCGGGTGATCGAGATCGACGAGGTGTTGGTGGCAAGCAAGGCCGTCGGCTTGAGCGCGAGCCCGGCAAAGATCTTGCACTTCACCGCCTCGTTTTCTGTGGCAGCTTCGATCACCAGATCGGCATCCGCAAAGGCGGCATTGTCGGTCGTCAAGCTGATCCGCGCCAGCGCCGCATCGGCGGCGTCCTGGGTGATGACCCCCTTGCTGACGCCGCGGCCGAGATTTTTGGCGATCGTCACCCGCGCCGCTTCGGCACGCGCCTTCTCGATATCGGACAGGATGACGTCATAGCCGGCCAGCGCCGCGACATGCGCAATGCCATTGCCCATCAGGCCGGCGCCGATAACTCCGATTGTCTGCACATTCGTCTCCCGTTTCCCGGGCGTGTTTAACGAGAATCAGTCGAGCTTCAACACCTGCTTGCCGCGGTTGGCGCCGGCGAACAGCCGCATCAGCGTTTCGGGGGCGTTTTCGAAGCCCTGTTGCTCATCGACCCGCCACGCCAGCCGGCCATCATTGACCAGCGCCGTCACGCGCTTGCGGATGGCGGGGAATTCGGCGGCCCAGTCGAGCACGATGAAGCCGTGCATCGAGGCGCGGCGGAAGACGAGGTTGAAATAATTCTGCGGCCCCGCCGGCATCTGGCCGAGTTCGTAGCGGCTGATGCCGCCGCAGATAACGACCCGCGCGCCGGTGGCAATGCACGCCAGCATAGCGTTAAGGATCGGCCCGCCGACATTGTCGAACACCACATCGGCGCCGCCGGGGGCAAGCTCCTTCAGCCGCGCCTGCACGTCTTCGTTCTTGTAGTCGATCGCCGCGTCATAACCGGCTTCCTCGACCAGCCAGCGGCACTTGTCCGCCCCGCCGGCGATGCCGATGGCGCGGGCGCCGGCGATGCGCGCCAATTGCCCGACCATCGACCCGGTCGCGCCGGCAGCGCCCGAGACCACCACCGTATCGCCGGGGCGCGGTTCGCCGAGCTTGAACAGCCCGCACCACGCCGTCATGCCGGTGGTGCCGAGGATCGACAGCATTGCGGTCGGCGGCAGGCCGGCATGGCATTTTTCCAGCCCTGCGCCATCGCTGACCAGCCATTCGGTCCATCCGGTCTGCCCCGCCACAAGATCACCCACCGCGAATTTGGGGTGATGGCTCTCCACCACCTCGGCAATCCCGGAGCCGCGCATGACATCTCCGAGATGCATCGGCGCGACATAGTCCGCCACATTTTCGGCCCAGCCCTTTTGCGCCGGATCGAACCCCAGCCAGCGGGTGCGCAGCAGCAGCTGCCCCGGCCCTGCCACCGGGCGCGGGCTGTCAACGAGCTCGAAATCGCCATCCTGGAACGGCCGCCCGCGCGGGTGGGAACGCAAGAGCCATTGGCGGTTGCTGGTCATTGGGGGTCCTTTCGATCAACGTCGCGACCTTCCGCCAGCCGCGCCGATGAGGAAAGCTGCGAGAGGTGTGAGGGCGTGCTTGTGCCGCAGCGCCGGGCCGGGCAGGTACGCCGGCGATGCTGCGATCCTGCGCCTGCCTGCTGCTCGTATCTGCCGCCCCGGCGGCGGCCGCGCCGACCCCATTGCAGGCCGCGATCGGCAACCCCGGCTGGCTGCACCTGTCGGGCAACGCCCGGGCGCGCATCGAAAGCATCGAGGACCAGATCCGCCCCGGCTTCACGCCCAATGAGGACCTGCTGTCGCTGCGCACTGTCGTCCGCGCCGACATCGGCAGCGGGCCGCTGCACCTCGTCGGCGAAATCTGGGATTCGCGCAGCTATACCATCCGCCCGGGCAGCGCCGCCGGGACAGGCGAGGTCAATGTCCTCGAACCCGTGCAGTTGCATGCCGTCGCCGATCTCGGCCCGGTGTTCGGCGCGGGCAGCGGGCTCGTCGTCACCACCGGGCGGATGGTGCTCAACCTCGGGTCGCGGCGGCTGATCGCGGCCGATGATTATCGCAACACCACCAACGGCTATACCGGGCTGCGCGCCGATATCACCGCCCGGCCGGGGGTGCAGGCGACCTTTATCTACGTGCTGCCGCAGCAGCGCCTGCCCGACGCCTTCGATGACGTGCGGCACCACCGCTTTGCGCTCGATCGCGAAAGTTTCGACGCCCGGCTGTGGGGCGGTATCGTCAGTTTCGAGAAGGTCATCGGGCCAGTGCATGCCGATGCCAGCCTGTTCCGTTTCGAGGAGCGTGACGCCCCCGGACGGCCGACGCGTGATCGCGACCTGACGACGATCGACGCGCGGCTGCTGGCCGACCCGGCAACCGGCCGCTTCGATGGCGAGATCGAGGCGGCGTATCAATGGGGCCACACGCGCAACGGCCTCGCCACCGCCCTGCCCTTGCAATTCGTGGCGGCGGGCTACGTCCATGTCGATGCCGGCTACAGCTTTGCCGGACGCTGGCACCCGCGGCTGGCCGCCGAATTCGATTTCGCCTCGGGCGACCGGCCCGGCGGGCGCTACACCCGCTTCGACACGTTGTTCGGCATGCGCCGCGCCGATTTTTCGCCCGGCGCGCTGCTCAACACCATCGGCCGCAGCAATATCGTCACCCCGGCGCTGCGGCTCGAAGTGGCACCATCGCCGCGCAGCGATGGCCATCTGCTGGCCCGCGCCATGTGGTCGGCAAGCGCCAGCGACGCCTTTTCCACCAGCGGCGTGCGCGATCCGACCGGCCGCGCCGGCGGCTTTGCCGGCTATGAATTCGATACGCGGCTGCGCCACTGGCTGGTCCCGGCGCGGCTGCGCGCCGAGATCAACGCTGATCTGTTCCTGCGCCGCGGCGTGCTGCGCAACGCCCCCAATGCGCCGGCGGGCGCGACCACGGCCTATTTTTCGGCGGCGGTGACGGCGTTCTTCTGACCGTGCTTTACCCGACCTGGCGGCCCCCCTCGGGCCAGAAGGGCGCGCGTAACTCCTTCTTCAATATCTTGCCGCTGGCGTTCCTTGGCAGCACATCGATGAAATCAACCGATTTGGGCACCTTGTAGCCGGCGATACGCGCCCGGGCGAAGGCGATCAGCTCCTCCGGCGTCACCTCGGCTTTGCGCACCACGATCGCCTTCACCGCCTCCCCCCAGCGTGCATCGGGCACGCCGATGACGGCGCAATCGGCGACGGCGGGATGTTCGTGGAGGACATTCTCGACCTCGGCCGGATAGATATTTTCCGCCCCCGAAACGATCATGTCCTTCACCCGGTCGAACAAGGTGAGGTAACCATCGCCATCGACGAACCCGGCATCGCCGGTAAGGTACCAGCCATCGACCAGCGCCTTGGCGGTCGCTTCGGGGTTGCGGTGATAACCGCTCATCGTGCTGACCGACTTGATCGCCACTTCGCCGACAATGCCCACCGGCAGGTCACGCCCCTCGCCGTCGAGGATGCGGATGGCGTTGCCCGGAAACGGCTTGCCGCAACCGAGCATGCGGGCGTTGCCGGCGACATCATGGTCTTGCGGCGGCAGGTAGACGACCGTGCCGCTGGTTTCGGTGGCGCCATAGCATTGGATGAAGCTGGCATTGGGAAACGTCGCCATCGAGCGCCGCAAAATGTCGAGCGGGATCGGCGAGGCGCCATAGAGCAGCTCGGTCAGGCTGCCGAGATCGGCCGGCGCGGCTTCGAGATGCTGGAGGATCGCGGCGAGCACCGCGGGCACCGCGAACATCTTGGTGATGCGCTCGCTCGCCACAGCGCCCACGATGCCGGCGATTTCGGGCCGCGGCAGGATGACCATCGTCGCCCCGGCCTCGAGCGCGTGCAGCGACCAGCCGGTGCCGCCGATATGGAACAACGGCATGGCGACCAGGCAGATGTCATTCTCGTCCCAATGGCTCCACGCCTCCCCGGTCATGCCGCCCTTGGCGATGGTGCCGAGCAGCGCCCGGTGCGACAGCAGCGCCCCCTTGGGAAAACCGGTGGTGCCGCTGGTGTAGAGTTGCAGCGCAATATCCTCGGGGCTTGCCGGGTGCGCGGCACTATCGGGGGCAAAGCCGGCGATCCAGTCACCAAAGGCCGGGCGGCCAGCGTAAGGCGCATCGACCAGGATGATCGTCTCGACCCCCGCCGCCGCCCGCGCCTCCTCGGCGACCCCCAGGAACTGCGCCTCGCTGATCAGCAGCCCGATGCCGGCATCCCCCAGGATATAGGCGATCTCGCGCGCCACCAGCCGGGCGTTGATCGACACCAGCACCGCGCCGATGCGGAAGCACGCGTTCATGACGACGACATAATCGGGATGGTTTAGCCCGAGCCAGCCGACCCGGTCGCCCGCCTTTACCCCTTCGGCGCGCAGCGCCGCGACACAGCGCAACACCGCGTCGTGCAGATCCGCATAGCTCTGGCTGCGCCCTTCGAAGCGCACCGCGGTCTTGCCCGGCGTTGCCGCTGCATGCGCCGCGGTCAGCTCGGCGAGCGTCTTGAAATCATGTGCCATCACCGTCTCCCCGATGCGCACCATGCCGCAGCCGCGAACGGCTGGGCAACTGGTGAATTTGGGCTGGACGACGCGGCGGCGAAACAGCGGCCCCCGTACGGAAAATCACGCGACGCCGGACGGCTGAGCCAGCTCCGCGTCCGCAGCCCGCTCTCCTGTAGCCGGTTTCAACACGATATCATCAGACGGCATCGGCCAGGCCGGTCTCGCCCGCTGCGTGACGTGCGCGCGCCCCGAAACCCACCTAGAAACGCGCCTTTGCCGTCACGCCAAAGGTGCGCGGGTCGCCGAGCTGGCCGACGATGAGGCCGGTGCTGCCAGGTGCAGCGGTGAGGAAATCGAAATATTCCGTGTCGAAGGCGTTGCGCACCCAGCCGAAGATTTCATAGCCACGGTCGGTGCGATAGCCGGCGCGCAGGTTGGTCAGCACATAGCCTTCGATATTGAGCGCGTTCGACGGCGTCGGGTTCGACGAGAAGTCCGATCGCAGGCTGCCATCGATGCCGATGTAGAATTCGCCGTCGCCGGCGAAGGCAGTGGTGGGAATACGATATTCGCCGCCATAGCTGATGGCGTATCTGGAGACGCCCGGCAGGCGGCCCCCCGAGCTGTCGACGAATTGCAGCGTGCCGCCGGACAGTTCGGGCGGCGGCGGGGCACCGGGGAAGCTGACATATTCGGCGTCGGTATAGGCGAAGTTGGCATAGATATTGAGGTTGCGGACCGGCCGCAGCGCAAGGTCGAGCTCGACGCCCTGGCTGCGCACGCTGGGAACATTGGCGAGATAGCCGCGGACAACGCCGATGGCGCCGTTGACGACGGTGGCCTGGTAATCCTCGATATCGGTGCGGAAGGCAGCGAAATTGACCGTCGCCGCATCATCGAGCAACTGCGACTTGAGGCCGATTTCGTAGTGGTTGACCTTTTCCGGCGCGACCGTGGCGAGTTCGGTGGCGGGCGTCACGCCATCGGCGCGGGTGGGAAGGCCCGACAGGTTGATGCCGCCGGATTTGAACGAGCGCGCGAAGGTCGCATAGGCGAGGACATCGTCGACCGGTTTCCACGACAGGGTGATGTCGCCCGAGAAGTTCCAGTCGCTGAACACCGCCTGGTAGTTCTGGTTCTGGAGGACGCCGTTCTTGATCGTCTGCTGCGCCGGGGTAACGGGCGTGCGTCCGCCGGTGACGGTGGCGACGTAGGAGCCGTCCTTCTTGTCATAGTTGACGCGGATGCCGGGGGCGATGCTGAGCCGGTCGCTGATATTCCAGGTCAGCTTGCCATAAAGCGCGGCGCTGTCGTTCTTGTAGCGGATATCATTGTCCGATCGCAGGCTGTTGATGAGGCCCGGGTTGGCGGCATCGACCGTCGGCCCCAGCAGCCCGAGGCCGGCGAAGGGGCCCTGTTCCTGCACCCCCTGGGTGTCGATCTTCTGGCTGAAGTAGAACAGGCCGACGACATAATCGAGGGTGTTGCGGCCGTTCGAGGCGAGGCGGAGCTCCTGGCTCCATTGTTCCTGCTGCGACGGGTTGTTGACCTTTGGCGTGATGGCCAGGCCGGTGAAATCGCGGTCGTTGCTCGGTTGCCAGTCCCATTTGCGCCAGGCGGTGATCGAGGTGACGGTCGCCGGGCCGATATCCCAGTTGGCGAGCAGCGACACGCCGTAATGGGTGTTCTTGGCGGTCAGCACCGAATCGCTGTCGACGAGGCGATCGAAGGGATTGGTGCTGGGCGGGGCATAATTCGACAGGGGGGCGAGGTTGGCGAACTGGCGGTTGGCGGCGCGCGCGGTGGGGATGGCCTTGACGTAATTCTGGGTGAAGCCTTCGGGATCCTGGCGGTTGTAGTCGCCATAGAGCGT
>JBILPK010000226.1:0-4862 GCA_044373875.1 Polymorphobacter sp. | reverse complement strand
AACCGCGACGGCGTCTTTGCTATCTGGTACGGCAAGGGGCCGGGCGTCGATCGTTCCGGCGATCCGTTCAAGCATGGCAACACCGCCGGTTCACACCCCAATGGCGGTGTGCTGATCGTTGCCGGCGACGACCATTCGGGCAAGTCCTCGACCGTCGCGCACCAGAGCGAGATGGCGTTCATGCACGCCGGCATGCCGATCCTGGCGCCGTCCAATGTGCAGGACGTGCTCGATCTCGGCCTGCTCGGCTGGGCGATGTCGCGCTACACCGGGCTGTTCACCGGCTTCAAGCTCGTCAACGAAGTCCTTGAACAGACGATGACGGTCCGGATCGACAACGCCGACAATGGCCCGGTGCTGCCCGATCGCGGTGCCGCACCGCCGACCGGATTCCACAACTATCCGACCCATCTCGATCGCGTGCAGTCCGAAATCGTCGTGAAACGCTATCGCTGGCCGCTGGTCGAAAGATTCGTCCGCGCCAATCGCATCGACCGGGTGCTGATCGATGCTCCGGCACGGCGGCTGGGGATCATCTCGACCGGCAAGGCGGTGCAGGATGTGCTCGGCGCATTGCAACTGCTCGGACTTGACGATGCCGCGGCCGCCAGCCTCGGCCTGTCGTTCTACAAGCTTGGCTGCATGTATCCGGTGGAACGCGAGGGGCTCGCCGAATTCGCCGCCGGCCAGGCCGAGCTGCTGGTCATCGAGGAGAAGGACCCGCTGGTCGAAAACCAGGTAAAGGCCAGTCTCTACGGGCGCCCAGGCGCGCCGATGGTGGTCGGCAAGACCGATGAAGCCGGGACGTTCATGATCCCCGCCGACGAACAGTTGGAGCCTATCCAGCTCGCGCTGGTCATCGCCGAACGACTGCGGCGGCTGGGCGCCTTGCCCGCCGATCTCGACGCGACCACGGACCGCCTGTCCCGGCAGATGGGAACCATTGCCGCGCTGAAGCCCGCCGACGCGGCACGCGCGCCGTATTTCTGTTCTGGTTGCCCGCACAATACCGGCACGAAATTCCCCGAAGGCAGCGCGGCCGCCGGCGGCATCGGCTGCCACGCCATGGCGATGTATTCAGGGCCGGAGATGCTGCCCAACGCCCAGATGGGCGGCGAAGGCGCGCACTGGTACAGCCTCGCGCAGTTTTCCGACATGCCGCACATCTTCCAGAACATGGGCGACGGCACCTATTATCATTCCGGCCTGCTGGCGGTGCGCGGCGCCGTCGCGGCTGACGTCAACATCACCTTCAAGATCCTGTTCAACGACGCCGTGGCGATGACCGGAGGCCAACCCGTCGATGGCCCGCTGACCCCCGGCGACATCACACGCCAGGTTTTGGCCGAAGGCGTCGAACGCTGCGTCGTCGTCACCGACCGACCCGAGCTGTACGATGCTGCAAGCGGGCTTGGCGCCGGCGTAACGGTCCATCATCGCGACACCTATGATGCCGTCCAGCGCGAGCTGCGCGAGGTCAAAGGCGTCACCGTCATCGTCTATGAACAGACCTGTGCTGCCGAAAAGCGCCGCCGGCGAAAGCGCGGCAAATTCCCCGATCCGGCCAAGCGCATGTTCATCAACAGCGCCGTTTGCGAAGGCTGCGGCGATTGCTCCGCAAAGGCCAATTGCGTCAGCATCTGGCCCAAGGAAACCGAATTGGGCCGCAAGCGCCAGATCGACCAGTCGAGCTGCAACAAGGATTATAGCTGCGTAAAGGGCTTTTGCCCGTCGTTCGTCACGGTGCTCGGCGCCGAACCGCGCCAGCCGGAAAAATCCGAACTGGCCGGCCAGGCGATCACCGGGCTGCCCGATCCCGCGGTCATCGCGCACGACGGCAGCTACAACATCATGGTTTCAGGCATCGGCGGCACCGGCGTCGTCACCATCGGCGCGTTGCTGGCGATGGCGGCACACCTTGAAGGCAAGGCCTGTTCGGTGTTCGACATGACCGGGCTGAGCCAGAAGAACGGCGCCGTCTACAGCCATGTCCGCATCGCCGCCACGACCGCCGACCTGGGCGCGCAGAAGCTTGGGCAAGGCGATGCCGACCTGGCGCTGGCGTTCGATGCGGTGGCGGCGTTGTCGAAGGAGCCGGTGGCGACCATCGCCGAGGGTCGCACCCGCATCGTCGTCAATGCCCGCATCACCCCGACCCCGGCGTTCCAGCGCAACCCCGACCTGACGCTCGACGAAGGCCTGTTGCTTGGCCGGCTCGAAACACTTGCCGGCAAGGGCCGGCTAAGCGGCGTCGATGCCACCGGCTACGGGCTTACCCTTCTGGGCGACACCATCGCCGCCAACCTGTTCATGCTCGGCTATGCCTCGCAGCTCGGTTTGCTGCCGGTCTCTGCCAGCGCCATCGAACAGGCGGTGAAGATCAATGCCGTCGCGGTGCCGTTCAACCTGTCGGCCTTTGCCCTTGGCCGGCTGCTCGCAGTCGATCCAGCGCGGGTCGAGGCTGCGGCCGCCGCCAACCGCATCGAGCCCGACTTCAAGCCATTGACCGATCTGGGTGACATCGTCGCGCACCGCACCACACTGCTGACCGCCTATCAGGATGCGGCCTATGCCACGCGGTATCGCGTCTCCGTCGATCGTATCGCCGCGGCCGAAGCCCGGGTGACGCCCGGCAGCACAAAGCTGGCGATTGCTGTCGCTCGCAACCTGGCCAAGCTGATGGCTTACAAGGACGAATATGAGGTGGCGCGCCTGCACACCGACCCGGTGTTCAAGGCGCAATTGCGCGCCAGCTTCGCTGACGGCGCCAAGCTTCGCTACAATCTCGCGCCGCCGCTGTTTTCCAAGCGTGATCCTCGGACCGGCGAGTTGTTGAAGCGCGAGTTCGGCGCCTGGATCGGCACCGCTTTTGCAGTGCTCGCACCCTTGAAGCGCCTGCGCGGCACGGCGCTCGACCCGTTCGGGTATACCGAGGAGCGCAAGATGGAACGCGAGCTGGCGCGCAACTATGAAGCGCAGATGGCGATGATCGCCGACCGCCTGAGCGCTACCAACATCGCCGCCGCCATCGAACTCGCCAGCCTGCCGGCGCAGATCCGCGGCTTTGGTCATGTAAAGCACGCCAATTTCGAAAAAGTTCGCCCGCTGCAGGAGCGCGCGCTGGCCCGTTTCCACGCCGCCAATGTTGTGCCGATCGCCGAAAACGTGCGCGCGGCCTGAAAGGGACAATTTATGTACGCGATGCTGATAAATGGGGCGATGGTTCCCGCTGCTGCCACCACCGAGGTCATCAACCCTGTCGATGAAAGCGTCCTTGCTACTGTGCCTGATGGCAGCACAGCCGACATCGACGCTGCCGTCACCGCCGCAGCCACCGCCTGGGAGGGTTGGCGACTGACGCCGCACGCCGCACGCAGTGCCGTGTTGACAGCGGTTTCGGCAGCAATCGCCGATCATGCCGATGAACTCGCTGCGCTTCTCGTTGCCGAAACCGGTCGTCCGCGCAGCGTTGCCGATTTCGAGGTCGGCCTTGCCCGCCAGTATCTCGACTATTACGCCGCCCAGACTCTCGAACCCGAAATCCTGAGTGACGAACCGACGCGTCGCGTCGAACTGCACCGCAAGCCGCTCGGCGTCGTCGCGGCAATCGTACCTTGGAACGCGCCGCTCTATCTTGCCGCCAACAAGATCGCACCGGCGCTCATCGCCGGCAATACGGTCGTTGTGAAGCCAGCGCCAACGACGCCGCTGGCGACGCTGCGCCTGGCCGAGATCATCGCCGAAATCGTGCCGCGCGGCGTCATCAATATCGTGTCGGCCGGCAATGCTGCGGCCGCGCATCTCGTCGCGCATCCACAGGTTGCAAAGGTCGCCTTCACCGGCTCCACGCCTACCGGCCGCGCCATCATGGGTGCCGTTGCACCTTCGTTGAAGCGGTTGACGTTGGAACTGGGCGGCAACGACGCCGCGATCGTGCTGCCGGATGCGGACATCGACGCCATTGCGCCCGCGCTGTTCGGCCTCGCCTTTTTCAACAGCGGGCAGGTCTGCGCGGTGATCAAGCGGCTTTATGTCCATGACAGCCAGTATGATGCTGTCTGTGACCGCATCGCCGCGCTGGCAAATGCCTGTCCAGTCGGAGACGGAGCCGACCCCACCGTGCAGTTCGGCCCGGTGCAGAACCGCGCCCAATACGAAAAGGTCTGGACCTTTATCGACGACGCCCGCGCCCAGGGTCGCATCATCGCCGGCGGAGAGCGTCGCAATGGCCCAGGCTATTTCGTGCCACTCACCGTCGTCCGCGACATCGCCGATGGTACGATGACCGTCGATGAAGAAGCCTTTGGCCCGGTGCTGCCGATCATCCGCTACAGCGATGTCGAAACGGCCATCGCCCATGCCAATGCCTCACCCTATGGTTTGGGCGGCTCGGTCTGGTCAGGTGATGTCGATGCCGCCGCAGCGGTTGCCCGGCGGCTCGAGTCCGGCACGGTCTGGGTCAACCAGCATTGCGCGCTTGATCCCGCGCTGCCGTTTCCGGCCCACAAGCAATCCGGGCTGGGCGTCGAGGGCGGCCGCGAAGGCCTGTATGCCTACACCGCGCTGCAGGTGGTCAACATCGCCAAGGCCTTGGCCGCATGAGTATCCTCGAAGAACTGTTCTCCCTCACCGGCAAGGTCGCGCTGGTCACCGGCGGCGCCAGGGGCGTTGGCGCGATGATCACCACCGCGTTGGTGCGGGCCGGTGTCGACGTTCATGTCGTGGCGCGCGGCGGGGCGGATTCAGAAGCCTTTGTCGCCGGCTTGCCGGGACCGGGCCGCTGCACGTTGCACGCCCATGACCTGTCGACCATGGCTGGTGTGGAGGCCGCCGCGGCTGCTGTGCAGGCGCATACGGACAAA
>JBILPK010000083.1:0-14004 GCA_044373875.1 Polymorphobacter sp. | reverse complement strand
CGCGAATCCTTGCCGAGAACCCCGCATCGGGCACCGGCGCCGCCGCGCGCGGGCCGATGCGCGAGCGCGCCGTCAGTTCAGCCAGCGGCACGTCGCGCGTCACGAATTGATGCAGCCGCAGATATTCGGGCAACCGTCCCGGCAGCAGGATGCGCCAATCCATCTCGACCCGCGGGTCGAGCCGGCGCGCCATGCCGAAGATCACCGTCGTGCAATTGGCGGTGAGCGTGTTGTACCAGCGCGGCGTCGCCGTCACCTCGCGGCTGAGCGCGACATATTCGCGGAGCAGGCCGAGCGCGGTCGCGCGCTGGATATCGAGGCGGTAGAGCCGCACATCCTCGCCGCGCACCGTGCTGCGGACCTTGACGACATCGCGTTCGTCGGCGGCTATGAGCGCCAGTTCGTAGGTCTTGAAAAAGCCCGCCGTCGCCGAATAGCTTTCGCCGCGTTCCTTCCTGATCTCGATGGAGAAAGCGAGCGGGTCGCTGTTGGCAAAGGTGAAGCTGACGATGGCATGGGCGATGCTTTCGCCGGCCCAGTAGCTGAGAAACAGGTCGGCGCCGGTCAGTTGCGAGAGGCGATAGCGGCGGGTTTCCCAACGCTCGGTGACATCGGTATCGCTGCGCCAGTCGAAATGGCGGACATTGGCGACGGTCAGTACATCGCCGTCGATGCGGGCATCGGCGATGCGCGCCATATCGGGCTGCCAGTCGCGATCGGTGCGCGGCATGATCGTCGCCCACCAGCCGAGCAACAGCCCCCAGGTGACGACCAGCACGGCGACGGTGAGCAGGCGCTGGCGTTTCCAGAGGAGTGCGATGGCGGCAAGCATCGCAGCGATGAACAGCGCGGTGATCGCTGCCTTGCCGACGAAGCCGAAGGGCAGCCGCGCTTGCAGCGCCATGCTGCCCCACGCCGTAGCGGGCAGCGCGATAACCAAGGTCACCAGTGTCCGTCCGAGCCCGGAAAGGCGTTTTTTCAAAGCGCCGCCTCATAACGCGCCAGACCGGACGCCAGATCGGCCATCAGGTCGGCGGGATCTTCCAGCCCGATCGACAGGCGGACGATCGGGCCGGTGAAGTTCAGGGTGGTGACGCTGCGGCAGCCGTCCATCTTCACCGGCAGCGCCAGCGATTCGAAGCCGCCCCACGAAAAACCGATGCCGAAATGCGCGAGATCGTCGAGCAGCGCGCCGAGTTGCCGGCGGTCGCCGCGCTTGAGGACGAAGGAGAACAGCCCCGATGAGCCGCTGAAATCGCGTTGCCAGAGCGCATGGCCGGGGTGGCTCGGCAGCGCCGGGTGCAGCACGCGGTCGACAGCCTCATGCCCCTCCAGCCAGCGCGCCACCGCGAGCGCGCTCGCCTCCTGCCGGTCGAGCCGCACTTGCAAGGTGCGCAGGCCGCGCAGCGCCAGCGCCGCGTCATCGGGCGAAACGATATGGCCGAGCCGATAGGTCGCCGATTTCAGGCGCCCCAGCAGCGCCGGCGTCGCGGTGGCGCTGCCCATCATCAGGTCGCTGTGGCCGCCGACATATTTGGTCAGCGCCTGGATCGAGATATCGCAGCCCAGCGCCAGCGGTTGCAGCCGCAGCGGCGTTGCCCAGGTATTGTCGATCAGCGTCACCACGCCGCGTGCCCGGGCGATGGCGGTGATCGCCGGGATATCCTGGATCTCGAAGGTCAGCGAGCCGGGCGATTCGAGCAGTATCGCGCTAGTTTCGGGGCGGATGAGGTCGGCGATGTCGGCGCCGATCTGCGGGTCGAAATAGCGGGTGGTGACGCCCATGCGGCGCAAGACGTCGTTGGCGAACAGCCGCGTCGGTTCATAGGCGCTATCGGTGATCAGCACCTCGTCGCCCGATTTGACCACCGCGAGCAGTGCCGTGGTGATTGCTGCGACGCCCGACGGGTAAAGCTTGGTGCCGGCCGCGCCGGGTTCGAGCGCCGTCAGCGCGTCTTCGAGCGCCCATTGCGTCGGGCTGCCGCGGCGGCCGTAATAAAGGCCGCCATCGGGGGCGGCATTGCCGGCCTCGAGATCGGCGCAACTGTCGAACAGCATCGTCGAGGCGCGCCACACCGGCGGGTTGACGATGCCTTCGGAAAAGCCCGGGCCACGCCCGGCGTGGACGAGTTGCGTGCCGATCGCCTGGCCCGACAGATCGGCCGGTGGGCCGCGGCGCAGGCGTTTTGTCATCGCTGCGCCCCCCGGCTTTGGTTTAGACGCCGGTGACCACCGGGTTGGTGGCGCTGGCGCCCCATTCGCTCCAGCTGCCGTCGTAGATCGCCATCTTGGGGTGGCCGATCAGCGTGGCGGCAAAGGCGAGCACGGCGGAGGTGACGCCCGAACCGCAGGTGCCGATGACCGGCTGCGACAGATCGATGCCGGCAGCGTCGAAGGCGGCCTTGATCGCTTCGGGGCTCTTGTAGGTGCCGTCTTCGTTGAACAGCTGGTCGAAGGGCAGGCTCTTCGACCCCGGGATATGGCCGCTGCGGAGGCCGGCGCGGGGTTCGGGCTCGGTGCCGGCAAAGCGCCCGGCCGAGCGCGCATCGACAACCTGTTCGGCCTTGGTGCGCAGGTTTTCGGTCATCTGCCTGGCGTCGCGCACCAGGCTCTTGTCGGCCCAGACGGTGAAATGGCGGTGGCGCACGATCGGCTTGCCGCTTTCGACGCTGCGGCCTTCGGCAACCCATTTGGCGAAGCCGCCATCGAGGATCGAGACTTCATGCGCGCCGAACAACGTCAGCATCCACCAGACGCGGGCGGCGGAGCGCAGCGGCGAATTGTCATAGACGATGATGCGGCTGCCATCGCCAAGGCCCAATGCCTGCATGCGGCTGGCGAATTTTTCAGGCGGCGGCAGCATGTGCGGCAGGGCGGACGTCGTGTCCGACACTTCATCGATATCGAAGAACACGGCGCCGGGGATATGGGCGGCTTCGAATTCGGCGCGGGCGTTGCGGGCGTGGCCCGACAGGAACAACGTCGCATCGATGACGCGAATGTCGGTCTTGCCGAGTTCGGCGGCGAGCCATTCGGTGGTCACCAAGGGGTTCATTGTTCGCTCCCAAATCTTCGTTGCGCGTGACATAATGGGGCGAAGTCGGCATGTCATCCGCTGAGTGACCCCAAAAGCGACAGAATTTCACATGACTGACACATTGCACCTCGGCCAGGCCTCGCAGTTGCCGGCATCGCCCGACGTGGCGGTGCTCGATTATCCGGCGAATCCAAGGCCGGGGACCGATTATCTCATCCGTTTTGCCGTGCCCGAGTTCACCTCGCTGTGTCCGGTCACCGGACAGCCCGATTTCGCGCATCTCGTCATCGATTATGTGCCGGGGGCGCGCATCGTCGAATCGAAGGCGCTGAAATTGTTCCTCGGCAGCTTTCGCAACCATGCCGGTTTCCACGAGGATGTGACGGTCGGCATCGGGGTGCGGCTGTTCGACGAGATGGCGCCGAAATGGCTGCGCATCGGCGGCTATTGGTATCCGCGCGGCGGCATCCCGATCGATGTGTTCTGGCAATCGGGGCCGCCGCCGGCCGGGCTGTGGCTGCCCGACCAGGGTGTGCCGGGTTATCGCGGTAGGGGGTAAGGCCATGAAATTGGGGGTTTTCGTGCTGCTGGCGGGGATGCTGCCTGCGCCGGTCGCGGCGCAACAGGCAACGGAACCTGCGGTGACGCAGACGGCGGCGCCGGTGACGGTCGTTGCGACCGCAGGCGATGCGCGGCTGAAGGCGATCTATGACGCCGAATGGCAATGGCGGCTGCACGAATTCGCGCAGATCACCGACGGCCTGCGCAGCAAGGACGACAACCATTTTGCCAGCGTGACACCGGCCGATTGGGCGCGGCGCGCGGCGTGGTGGCAGGGCGTGCTGACCGCGATGGCGGCGATTCCCGACAGCGAATTGTCGGGGGAGGGCCGTTTGAACAAGGCGGTGCTGGCCGAATCGCTGCGCGCCCAGGTGGCGAATATCCGCTGGCGGACCTTTGAGGCACCGCTCAACAGCGACACGTTTTTCTGGGGCGAGGTGAAGCCCTATTCGGCGTTCGACAATGCCGCCGATTATCGCCGCTATCTCGGCCGGCTCGCCGATGTGCCGCGCTGGTTCGACGAAAATATCGCCAACATGCGCGCTGGCATGAAGCGCGGCTATACCGTGCCGCGCACGACGCTGAAGGGCCGCGACACGACTATCGTGCCATTCACCGCCAAGGGCAGCGCCAACCCGCTCTACGATGCCTTCAGGACGATGCCCGATTCGATTCCGGCGGCCGAGCAGGTGGCGTTGCGCGCCGAAGCGCTGCGGCTGATTGATGGCGCGGCGGCGCCGGCCTATGCGCGGCTGCTCGCCTTCATGCAGCAGGATTATATCCCGGCGAGCCGCACGACGATCGCGGCGTACGACCTGCCCGACGGCAAGGCCTTTTACCAGGACCAGATCCGCGAATATACGACGCTCGACATGACGCCCGAGGCGATCCACGCGCTCGGGTTGAAGGAGGTCGCGCGGATCGATGCCGACATGCAGGCGACGATCGCGCAGACGGGCTTCAAGGGGACGTTCCCGGAATTCCTCGCCTTTCTGCGCAGCGATCCGCAATTCTACGCGCGGTCCCCGAAGGAACTGCTCGGCGCCGCCGCCTATGCGGCGAAGCGGATGGACGGCAAGCTGAAGGACGTCTTCACCACGCTGCCGCGCTTCCGCTTCACCATATTGCCGGTGCCCGATGCGATTGCGCCGATCTATACCTCGGGGCGCGGCGGCCTGACGGCGTGTTTGTTCAACACCTATGACCTGAAATCGCGACCGCTCTACAACCTGACCGCGCTGGTGCTCCACGAATGCGTGCCGGGGCACAGCCACCAGGGGGCGATGGCGCTGGAGGCGCCCGACCGCCCGGCGTTCCGGCGCGAAACCTATTTCTCGGGCTATGGCGAGGGCTGGGGGCTTTACACCGAATGGCTCGGCACCAAATTGGGCATGTACGAAACGCCCTATGAGGAATTCGGCCGCGAAACCTTCGAGATGTGGCGGGCGGTGCGGCTGGTGATCGATACGGGGATGCATTCGAAGGGCTGGAGCCGTCAACAGGCGATCGATTATCTGGCCGACCATACCGCGCTGGCGCAGCTTGATGTCGAGAATGAAGTCGACCGCTATATCAGCTGGCCGGGGCAGGCGCTGGCCTACAAGCTCGGCGAGTTGAAGATCCGTGAGCTGCGGGTGGCGGCGGAGGCGGAACTGGGGCCGAGGTTCGACCAGCGGCCGTTCCATGACAAGTTGCTGTCGCTGGGCTCGGTGCCACTGCCGGCGATGGAAGCCGAGATGCGCACCTGGATCGCGGCGGAGAAGGCGAAGAAATAACCTCTCCCGCAGGGGGAGAGGTGTTACGGAATCCCCGTTACCTTGTGTGTCTGCAAACTCAGCCGCCAGTGCGGGTGGGCGAGGCAGTAGGCGATCGCCGCCGCGGTGTTGGCCACCCGGTCCGGCCCGTCCATCGGTTGCAGGAAGAAATGTTCGAAGGCGAGGGCCTCGAAGCGCTCGGGCATCGCCAGCGGCTGCGGGAACACCAGCTTCAGTTCATTGCCGGCGGTGAGCGCCAGCGCTGCGTTCGCCTTGGGGCTGACGCAAATCCAGTCGAGCCCCGCCGGCGCTTCCTGCGTGCCGTTGGTCTCCACCGCGATGCTGAAGCCGTGGGCGTGGAGCGCATCGACCAGCGGCGCATCGAGTTGCAGCAGCGGCTCGCCGCCGGTGCAGACGATGAGGCGGTGGTCGGGCGTCGGCCCCCAACAGGCGGCGGCGGCATCGGCCAGTGCCGCGGCGGTCGCGAACTTGCCGCCACCATCGCCATCGGTGCCGATGAAATCGGTGTCGCAAAAGGTGCAGATCGCGGTGGCGCGGTCCTGTTCGCGCCCGTTCCACAGGTTGCAGCCGGCAAAGCGCAGGAACACCGCACGGCGGCCGGTCTGCGCGCCTTCACCCTGGAGGGTGAGGAAAAGCTCCTTTACCGCGTAGGTCACAAGGCCGGGTCCGTCACGCCGGCTTCGGCAAAGCCCTTGGCACGCAGGCGGCAGCTGTCGCATTCGCCGCATGGGCGGCTGGCGGGGGTGGGGTCGTAGCAGCTCCAGGTCAGGCCAAGCGGTGCCCCGACATCGGCAGCGGCGCGGACGATATCGGCCTTGGTCATCGCGGCGAGCGGCGTGTGGACGCGGAAGTGCTGGCCCTCCACCCCGGCCTTGGTCGCGGTGTTGGCCATGGCTTCGAAGGCGGCGATGAATTCCGGCCGGCAATCGGGGTAGCCGCTGTAATCGAGCGCATTGACCCCGATGAACAGGTCGCGCGCCCCGGCGGCTTCGGCCCAGCCGAGTGCGACGCTCAAGAAGATCGTGTTGCGCGCCGGCACATAGGTGACCGGAATGCCGGGTTCGACCCCGCCTTTCGGCACATCGATATCCGCCGTCAGCGCCGAGCCGCCGAAACCGCGCAGGTCGAGCGGCAGCACGATGTGGCGTTCGGCGCCGAGTGCCGTGGCAACGCGCGCCGCATGGTCGAGCTCGATGCGGTGGCGCTGGTTGTAATCGATGGTCAGCGCCAGCAGCCGGAACCCCGCCGATTTCGCCATTGCGGCGACGGTGGTCGAATCGAGCCCGCCCGACAGCAGCACGACAGCAAGAGGCCCGGAGTTATGCACTGCGTGCCCCTACAGCCGCGGCCCCGGCTTTGGCAAATCTCCAGCGACCGACTGACCGTTAACCAAAAGGTAACTAGTTCCTGATTCGCCACCGTATCGTGGCCGAAACTTATTGGGAATCAACAGGATGTTTCTTCGCACGACAATCGTTGCATCGGCACTGCTGGCCGCTGTGCCCGCGGCCGCACTCGACGTGATTGCCAGCTTTACGCCGACCGTAACCAGTACCGGCAATTTCGCGCCGGTCACCGCCTTGTTGACCGGCCTGGTCGAGGGCAACAATCTGGGCAGCAACATCGGCTTCACGCTGCTGACCTCGCCGGTGGCGGGCTCGCTCACGGCCAACTATTTCCGTGGTCGCAGCGAGTTCGGCGTTTTTGGTGACGACCAAGTGGCAATCACCGTGTCCGGTGGACAGGTGACCGCTGCCGATTATTACTGGTACACCAGCAATCTTTATTTTTCGATAAGCAAGAACAGCACGTCGATCCCGCAAATCGCCGACTTCAATTCGGGCCAGTATGCCGAAAGCCGGACCCTCGATACTTTTGAGTCCATTCCGACGACATTCAAAACCGCACCCGCGCCGGGCGTTCCCGAACCGGCCAGCTGGGCGATGTTGATCGCCGGCTTCGGGCTTGTCGGTGCCGCGATGCGGCGCCGCGCGATCGGCCAGGCAATCGCCTGAACGGGCTCGCGATCCCGGCGCCGCTTGATCGGTCAGGCCGGGATCGCGAACACCCTTGAGCAGAATTTGCAATCGACGCTGATCAGCCCGTCATCGCCGCGCATCTCCGCCCGCTCGGCCTCGGGAAAGCGTTCGAGCACGTCGCGGATATGGCCTGCGTTGCAGCGGCAGCCGCGGCAGGGCAGCGCGCCTTCGCTGATCCGCACTTTTTCCTCGTGGAACAATCGCCAGAGCAGGGTTTCGGGCGCCAGTCCGAGGTCGGTGAGTTCGGCGACGCTGGTCGTATCCGCCAGCGCCAGCACATGCTGCCAATCGGGGTGCAGCGCCTCGGTTTCGGCGCGTTCGACATCGAGGCGGACGCCGCCGATCTCGGCACGCGCCAGATGCTGCACCAGCAGCCCGCCGGCGACCCAGCCGGTCGCGGCATCGCCCGCCACGCCGAGCTTGATCAGCGTCGGCAATTGTTCGGAATTGGCGAAATAGCCTTCGATGGCATGGCCGATCGTGTCGCCCTCCAGCGGCACGATGCCCTGGTAGCGTTCCGACGCCGCCGTCTGGTCGAGCGTGATGGCAAGATGGCCTTCGCCGAACAGTTCGGGCAGGGTCATGCCGTCGTGGAACGCCGCATCGGCTGCGAAGTTGAGATAGCCGCGCACCGCGCCGGCGCGGTAATCACAGACGAGCAGGTCGATCGGCCCGCCGCGCGCTTGCGCCTGCAGGGTGATCTGGCCATCGTCCTTGCGCAGCGTCGCGCCGAGCAGCGCGGTGACGGTCAACGCTTCGGCGAGCAGCCGGGCGAGGGGGGCCGGATAGGCGTGCGCCGCGAGCACGGCGTTGAGCGCCGTGTCGAGCCGCACGACCTGGCCGCGCACATTGCGGGCGACGACCGAAAAGCCGATGGCGCGGTCGGCACTGGGGGCAAGACCTTCTGTAATCACAGCTTGCCGAAGCACCAGAGCAGGATCGCCTTCTGGATGTGCAGGCGGTTTTCGGCTTCGTCCCAGACCAGCGACTGCGGCCCGTCGATGACCGCAGGGCTGACTTCCTCGCCGCGGTGCGCCGGCAGACAGTGCAGGAACAGCGCGCCGGGCGCTGCCTTGGCCATCAGCGCTTCGTTGACCTGGAAGGGCATCATCGCGCTCAGCTTGTCCTTGCTGTCCTTCTGGCCCATCGACACCCAGGTATCGGTGACGACGACATTGGCGTCTTCCACCGCGGCAGCGGCGGAACGGACGAGATCGATGCTGCCGCCGCGCGCGCAGGCGGTGGCGATGACCGCCTGGTCGGGATCATAGCCATGCGGCACGCCGAGCCGCAGGTCGAAACCCAGCACCGATGCCGCCTCGATCAGCGAATTTGCCATGTTGTTGCCATCGCCGAGATAGGCCCAGCAGCTGCCGGCGACGGTCTTTCCGGTGGTTTCCTCGATGGTCATGATGTCGGCCATGACCTGGCACGGGTGGCTGATATCGGTCAGCGCGTTGATGACCGGCACGCCGGCATTTTCGGCCAGCGCTTCGAGTGTCGCATGGCTGTTGGTGCGGATCATCACGGCATCGACCATGCGGCCGAGGACACGCGCGGTGTCCTCCACGGTTTCGCCGCGGCCCAGTTGCATCTCGCCCGCCGAGGTGACGATGCTGGTGCCGCCCAATTGCCGCATCGCCATGTCGAAGCTGAAGCGCGTGCGGGTGCTGGGCTTTTCGAAGATCATCGCCAGGGTATGACCGGCGAGCGGCGCATCGGCATCTGCGGTGCCGCGCGGCAGGTCGGCACGCGCAGCCTTGCGGCGGTGCGCCTCGTCGAGGATCAGGCGCAGCCCGGCAGCCTTTGCACCGGCGAGATCGAGGAAATTGGGCATTGGCGGTTGTCCTGCTCCCCGCCCGGGACGGGAGGGGTCGGGGGTGGGTTTTGCCGGGAAGGGCGAGAAGACCCACCCCCGGTCCCCCCCAGTTTCCGGGAGGGGAGAAACAGAAAACGGCCCCTCCCGTTCCGGGAGGGGAGACGTAGGTGCTACGCCGCCGCTGCCGGCGTATAGGCGCGCGCCGCCGCCGACAGCTTGTCGACGCATTCGCGGATATGATGTTCGGTGATGATCAGCGGCGGCAGCAGGCGGACGACATTTTCCCCGGCGGCGACCAGCAGAATGCCATGGCTGCGCGCGTGGTTGACGAAGGCGCGGCTGTCGGACTTGAGCTTCAGCCCCATCATCAGGCCCATGCCGCGCACGCCTTCGAACAGCTCGTCGTGATTGGGGATCATCTGTTCGAGCGCGGCGCGCAGCCGGGCGGCCATTTCGTTGACATGGGCGAGGAACGCCGGTTCGGTGACGACATCGAGCACCGCCATGCACGCCGCCATGGCGAGCGGGTTGCCGCCATAGGTGCTGCCGTGCGTGCCGATTACCATGCCCTGCGCCGCATGTTCGGTGGCGAGGCAGGCGCCGACCGGGAAGCCGCCGCCGATGCCCTTGGCGATCGCCATGATGTCCGGCGTGATGCCGTACTGTTCATGCGCGAACAGCGTGCCGGTGCGGGCGACGCCGCACTGGACTTCATCGAGAATCAGCATCAGGCCATGCTCGTCGCACAGTTCGCGCAGGCCCTTGAGGAACTCCTGCGTCGCCGGGCGGATGCCGCCTTCGCCCTGGACGGGTTCGACCATGATGCCGCCGATCGACGGGTCGATGGCGGCCCTGACCGCATCGAGATCGTTGAAGGGCAGGACATGGAACCAGTCGGGCAGGGGTTCGAAACCCTTGCGCATCTTTTCCTGGTTGGTTGCCGAAATCGTCGCCAGCGTGCGGCCGTGGAAGGCGTTGGTAAAGGTGAGGATGCGGAATTTTTCGGGATGGCCGGCGGCATATTGGAAGGACCGGCAGGTCTTGACCGCGCATTCGATCGCCTCGGCACCCGAATTGGTGAAGAACACCGTATCGGCAAAGGTCAGGTCGACGAGGCGCTGCGCCAGTTCCGCCTGCGCCGGCACCTTGTAGAGGTTCGACGTGTGCATCAGCGTCGCCGCCTGCTTCTGGATGGCGCCGACAAGGTGCGGGTGGCTGTGGCCAAGCAGGTTGACCGCGATCCCGCTGGCGAAATCGAGCCATTCGCGGCCCTGCGCATCGTAGAGGTAGCAACCGTCACCGCGCACCGGCTCGACCTCGCAGCGGCCATAGACGGGCATCAGGGCAGTGATCGTCATTGCATCAACTCCGTGCGGGTCTGTAGCGGACACCGTTACGCACAAGGTTAAACGAAAAAAGGCGGCCCGAAGCGACCGCCAGACGCGAGCATATAGCGCCTTGTCGATGGCGCCTCAACCCCGATAGGCTGGCACCCATGTGCAACAATTATCGCCTCCGCGGTGCCGCGATCGCCATTGCCGAAGCGATGGGCATTCCCTTCGATGCCGATATCACGCTGCCGCCGCACGACCTGTTCCCCAAGCGGCCGGCGATGGTGGTGCGGCAAGGTGCTGCGGGGCGCGAGGCGGCGCTGCTGCAATGGGGTTTCCCGCCGCCGCCCGGCGTGCGTGGCCCGGTCACCAATGTCCGCAACCTCGCCAGTCCGTTCTGGCGCGGCGCGCTCGCCAACCCGGCGCGGCGCTGCCTGATCCCGGGTTCCGAATTCTGCGAATGGGAGGGCGAGGCGGGGGCGAAGCGCCAGCGCTGGTTCCGCCTGCCGTCGCAGCCGGTGTTCGCCTTTGCCGGCATCTGGCGGCCGCTGGGGGATGATCTGTTCGGCAGCCCGGGCGGTGCCTTTGCCATGCTGACCTGCGAACCCAATGCACTGGTCGCGCCGATCCATCCCAAGGCGATGCCGGTCATTCTCCACCGCGAAGATCATGAGCGCTGGCTGACCGCGCCGATCGCCGAGGTGCTGCCGCTGGCGGCACCGTTTCCGACACAATTGATGGCTGTCGACCCGGTTTGAGCCGCCGCTGACCGCCCGAAAGGCGGTGGTGATCCCTACGGGAATCGAACCCGTGTTTTCGCCGTGAAAGGGCGACGTCCTAGACCGCTAGACGAAGGGACCGGCGGGAGAGGGGGCTGCTAAAGGCAGCATCGCCGCGCGTCAAGCATTTGCTTCAAAATCGCTGCGATTTATCACCCGGCCAAATCGGGCCCGCCGCGGTTTTTGCGACAAAGCGTTGAAATCGCGGGAACCGAATCCAGCGCCCGGGCATTTTGCCTCCGGATCTTTTGTGTAGGAAGTTGCGTATGACTCCAGCGGCGGCGAAGCTTTTGATGTGTGTATGTGCCGGATCGACCGGCGCGGTGATGGTGCCGGTCGCGCACAAGGCGCGCGCCGCCTATGCCCGGCCGGCGGCGCACCGCGTCATGGCCCGTGCCCCGGCAGTGGCGGCGGCATCGGCGATCGCCGCGGTGCCCTGCGTGCCGCTGGCGAGCGGCGGCGGCGCGGGCGGGCTTCCCGCCACCTTGCCGCTGGCAACCCCGGCGGCCGATCTCGGCATGTTCGGCCAGGCCGATGCGCGCGGCGCCGGCGGGATCGCGAATGGCGGCGGCGGCAACGGTATCTCGAGTGGTGGCGGTTTTTCCGATTACGGGCCGGCGGCCGACATGTCGGGCTCGCTGCCGGGCGGCGTGGCGCCGGGCGGCGGCATCGGCGGCAACAGCGGGGGCGGCATCGTGACGCCGGGGCCGGTGGTGACGCCGCCGGCGGCGACGGTGCCCGAGCCGGCCGGTTGGGCCATGCTGATCTCGGGTTTTACCATGATCGGCAGCAGCCTGCGCTGGCAACGGCGCAGCATCGCCTGAAGGCGCCTAACCGCGTTGCTGGCGGCGTTGTTGATTCGCCTCACCGCAATGCTGGCGGCGTTACGCCCAGGCGATGTCGTCGATCTCGATTTCGACGCTGGGTTCGCCTTTCCAGTCATCGCGCTTGATGCGCCCGGCGACATAGAAACTGCGGCCGCGCGCCGCCATCATCGCGGCGCCGAGCGCGGTATCGGCATGGCGAAAGGCGATCGCCTTGCAGCGCCCGCCATCGGCACCGCTCAGCACCAGCTTGAGATGATGTTCGCCGACGATGCGACAATCGACCGCCGTCCAGGGCCCCGAGGCGATGCGCGGTTGCGACCAGCCCTGGCCATAGGGCCCGGCGACCTCCAGCGTTTCGGCGAGATGCAGCGAGACGCCGCGCGGCGCGATGGCGGCGTCGCAATCGAGCGACCGCGCCGTCGCCGCGACATCGACCGCGCCCGACAGGCGATCGTTGAGGAAGGCCGCCAGCGCATCGATGCCGTTCCCCGCCACGGTCAGGCCCGCCGCCATGGCATGGCCGCCGCCGGCGATGAGCAGCCCCGCATCCTTCGCCGCGAGCACCGCGGCCCCCAGGTCGACGCCGGGCAGCGAGCGCCCCGAGCCTTTGCCGATGCCATCGTCGCCCAATGCGATGACGATCGTCGGGCGGTGCAGCCGGTCCTTCAATCGCGACGCGACGATGCCGATGACGCCGGGGTGCCAACCGGCGCCGGCGACGAGCGCCACCGCCATGTTCGAATCGGGGTCGGCGATGGCCATGGCTTCGGCGGTGACGTCGGCCTCGATGCTGCGGCGATCGACATTGAGCCGGTCGAGTTCGGCGGCCAGCACCATGGCTTCGGCGGGGTCGTCGCTGGTCAGCAGGCGCACGCCGAGATCGGATTTGCCGACACGACCGCCGGCGTTGACGCGCGGGCCAAGGGCAAAGCCGAGATCGCGCGCGCCCGGCGGCTTCGACAGGCCGGCAACGTCGATCAGCGCGGTCAGCCCGACATTGCGGCGGGTGCGCATGACCTTGAGCCCTTGCGTGACAAAGGCGCGGTTGAGCCCGGTCAGCGGCACGACATCGGCAACGGTGCCGAGCGCGACGAGATCGAGCAGCTCGGTCAGCTTGGGTTCCGGTCGGGTGGCGAAGGCGCC
This sequence comes from Polymorphobacter sp., assembly GCA_044373875.1. Taxonomy (GTDB): domain Bacteria; phylum Pseudomonadota; class Alphaproteobacteria; order Sphingomonadales; family Sphingomonadaceae; genus Sandarakinorhabdus. The sequence continues at coordinate 693 of JBILPK010000083.1, read as the reverse complement.
GCGCTGGCGCAGCGTGCGGTTGAGCGCGACGGCGAGGAGGAAGGCGACGCCGACCGCCGCCAGATGGCCGTGCGCGGCGGCCTCAGGGGCTTCGTCGAGGCGGTTGGGGTTGACCAGTGCCAACGCCAGCGGCAGCGCTGTGGCAGCCTTGTGGTGATCGACGACGATTACATCGAGACCGGCTTCACGTGCGGCGGCAAGCGCTTCGAACCCCTGCGTGCCGCAATCGACCGTCACTACCAGGTCGGCGCCGGCGTGCTTGAGCGCCACCAGCGCATCGGCGGACGGGCCATAGCCTTCGAGCAGGCGATCGGGGATGTAATGGCCGACCGTGGCACCGACCATCCTCAGATAGCGGATGAGGACGGCGGCCGAAGTTGCTCCATCGACATCATAATCGCCGAAGATGATGATGTTTTCGCGGGCCGCGATGGCGTCGGCGAGGCGGGTGGCGGCGGCGTCCATGTCCTGGAAGATCGACGGGTCGGGCAGCCAGTCGCGCAGGGTGGGGATTTTCAGCCGGGCGAAATCGGCAGGGTTCGCACCACGCGCGCGGAACAGGTGATGCAGCATCTCGTCTTCACCGCGACCATCGAGGCCGCCACCCGGCATGATGCCGCCGCGCCAGCGCCAGGGCTGGCCGAGGAGCGAGGTGGTGATGTTGAAGACGGGGGTCACTAGTTACCCCTCACC
>JBILPK010000225.1:0-4882 GCA_044373875.1 Polymorphobacter sp. | reverse complement strand
ATGGTCAAGCGCCAGGCCGCGCCCCCGCTCGGCGGCTCGCCGACGCTGGTTGTCGCGCCGGTCGAACGGGCCACGCTCGCCAATGGCCTGAAGATCGAACTCGCCCGCCGCGACACGATCCCAGTCGTCCAGATCCTGCTGTCGTTCGACGGCGGCTATGGCGCCGATGACCGCACCCGGCTCGGCATCCAGAACCTTGCGCTCGGCCTGCTCGATGAAGGCGCCGGCGGCATGACCGGGCCGCAGATCGCGGAAAGCCGCGAACGGCTCGGCGCGGTGATCGGCGCCGGTGCCGATGCCGACCGGACCCGCATCTCGCTGAATGCACTGAAGCCCAATCTCGGCGGCTCGCTCGCCCTGTTCGCCGATATCGTCCAGCGCCCGACCTTCGACACCGCCGAGCTCAACCGCGTCCGCGGCCAGATCCTCACCGGCATCGCCCAGGAAGAAGCCGACCCCGGCAGCATCACCCGCCGCCTGCTCCCCGTGCTGCTGTATGGCGACGCCCACCCCTATGGCGTCCCGGGCACCGGCAGCGGCACCGTCGCGGGCGTGTCCGCCGTCACCCGCGACGATCTCGTCGCCTGGCACAAGCGCTGGATCCGCCCCGACAATGGCACGATCTTCGTGGTCGGCGACATCGCCATGCCCGAGCTGAAGGCGCAGCTCGAAGCCAGCTTCGGCGGCTGGCAGCCCGATGCGACGGTGGCCAAGGGCAGCAAGACCTTCCCGGCGGTCAGCCCGCCCGCATCGGCGCGGGTCATCCTGATCGACCGCCCGGGCAGCCCGCAAAGCTATATCCGCGGCGGCGTCATGCTACCGATCAAGGGTAGCGACGATCCGATCGCCTTGCAGGCCGCCAACGATATCCTCGGCGGGCTGTTCAGCTCGCGGCTCAACACCGATATCCGCGAACAGAAGGGCTGGGCCTATGGCGTGCGCTCGGGCGTAACCGATGTCCGCGATGTAGTGACGATGCAGATCACCGCGCCGGTGCAGGCCGATCGCACCGGCGATTCGATGGCGGCGATGATCGCCGATGTGAAGGCGCTGACCGGCGACAAGCCGATCGACATGGCGGAGCGCAACAACACCATCGACAACAGCGTGCGGTCACTGCCGGGTGATTTCGAACGCGGCGCGGCGCTGCTCGGCGCCATCGAGAAGAACGCCGTCTATGGCCGCGGCGATGATTATTATGCCCGGTTGGTGCCGCGCCTGCAGGCGCTGACCCCGGCGCAGCTCAACGAGGCGGCGCAGATCCTGTCGACCGATCGCTTCACCTGGGTCGTGGTCGGGGATCGCAAGGTGGTGGAACCGCAACTCGCCAAGCTCGGCCTGCCGGTCGAGCTGCGCTGAACCGGCGGCGGGCGGGGCCAAGGCTCTGCCCGCCGCTTCAACGCCGCCCGAACAGTTTCTCGATATCGCCGAGCGCCAGCTTCACCCAGGTCGGGCGGCCATGGTTGCACTGGCCGCTATGCGGGGTGACTTCCATCTCGCGCAGCAGCGCGTTCATTTCGACAAGGCTGAGCGCACGCCCGGCGCGGACGCTGCCGTGGCAGGCCATGGTGGCGGCAATACTGTCGAGCTTTTCCTTGAGCGTTACCGCGCGTCCCCAGGCCGACAGGTCATCGGCGAGATCACGCACCAGTGCCTGCGGGTCGGCATTGCCGAGCAGCGCCGGGGTCGCGCGCACCAGCACCGCCGCCGGGCCGAAGGCTTCGATTTCGAGCCCGAGTTCGGCAAGTTCGGCGGCGCGGTCGGCGATGCGCCCGGCGGCGATCTCGTCGAGTTCGACGACCATCGGCATCAGCAACGCCTGCGCCGCGACCTGGCCACCGGCGAGCGCGGCATTCATGCGTTCGAGCGTCAGCCGTTCGTGCGCGGCGTGCTGGTCGACGAGGATAAGCGCATCTGCGGTTTCGGCGACAATATAGGTGTTGGCTACTTGGCCGCGCGCCGCGCCGAGCGGGAAGCCGGTCGGCGGCGGAGCGACCGGCGCCGGGCCGCGGTCGGCGGGGGCAAAGGCCGGCGGAAAATCGCTGAACAGCCGCGGCGGCTCGGCGAGCGCCAGCCCGGGTGCAGCCGTGGGCCAGCCCGCCACCGGGAACGCACTGGCGGGGGCCGGCGCGGCAAAAGCCGCCAACGCCGTCGCCGACACCCGGGTCGAGGCACGGTGCCCGGCTTCATCGAGCGCGCGGCGCAGCCCCGACACGATCATGCCGCGCACCAGCGCTGCATCGCGAAAGCGCACCTCGGTCTTGGCCGGATGGACATTCACATCGACGAAATCGGGCGGCACGTCGAGGAACAGCGCCACCACCGGATGGCGATCGCGCGCCAGCAGATCCTGATAGGCGCCGCGCAGCGCCCCGATCAGCAGCCGGTCCTTCACCGGCCGCCGGTTGACGAACAGGAACTGATGGTCGGCGATGCCGCGGTTATAGGTCGGGATCGCCGCCAGCCCGCCGAGGCGCACCCCTTCGCGTTCAAGATCGACCGCCACGGCATTATCGGCAAAATCGCCGCCGAGCAGCGCGCCCAATCGCGCCACCAGCGCCGCCGGTCCCTGATCCGGCCCTGCCGCGACGGCAAGCAGCCGCCGGCTGGCGCCTGCCCCCGCGCCGATCCCACCGTGGCGCAGTTCGAACCCGACATCGGGGCGCGCCATCGCCAGCCGGCGCACGACATCGACGCACGCGGCGAGTTCGGAGCGTTCGGATTTCAGGAATTTGCGCCGCGCCGGCACGGCGGCGAACAGACCATCGACCGCGACGCGGGTGCCGGGCGGGGTCGCCGCCGGGCCATCGCCGATGATGCGGCCATTGTCGATGACCAGTTGCCAACCCGGATCGGTTGCGGTGCGGCTGGTCATCGTCAGCGTCGCGACACTGGCGATCGATGGCAGCGCTTCGCCGCGAAACCCCAACGTGGCGATGCTGGCGAGATCGCCATCGGGCAGTTTCGAGGTGGCGTGGCGTTCGATGGCGAGGCGCAACTGGTCGGCGGTCATGCCGATGCCGTCGTCGCTGGCCGAAAGATGCTCGATACCGCCGGCTTCCAATGCGATGACGATGCGTCGCGCCCCGGCATCGAGGGCGTTTTCGACGAGTTCCTTCAACGCCGACGCCGGGCGTTCGACCACCTCGCCAGCGGCGATCTGGTTGACGAGATGATCGGGAAGGCGACGGATCAGCGGCACCAGCTGTCTTTAGGTGATTAGGCCGGCAAGCGGTAGCGCCCGCCGGTCAATGATTTCGCACCATTCGCGCGGGCAACGCGTCCGAAATCGATCACCGCGCAACGTCATTTCGCGCAGCCTCATTGCGCGTAGCGGTTCGAAGGGACAGCCCGCAGGGCGCGCGAAGGTGCGAAATGACCCGATGGCGAGCACCGGAATGTCGGTTCAAATCCGGCGGTGGCTCTGTCCGCCGCATTGCCGTCGCGGCCTGGCGCACAAGCAGGGCCGGGAAGCCGAATCGCTGCTGTGGACGGTGTCACACAGCTTGCCGAATCGCGCGCGACGGGCCTAAACCGCAAATTAGCCCGCGCGCTTCGCCCCCGTTCTTTTTCCAGATTTGGTTCCCCGCCCCATGTCGCTGTTCAGCCGGATGTTTTCGTTTCTCAGCCAGGATATGGCGATCGATCTCGGCACCGCCAACACGCTCGTCTATGTCCGCGGCCGCGGCATCGTGCTCAACGAGCCTTCGGTGGTGGCAATGGAAACCATCCGCGGCACCCGCAAGGTCGTCGCCGTTGGCAGCGAAGCCAAGGTAATGATGGGCAAGACCCCCGGCAATGTCGAATGCATCCGGCCGCTGCGTGACGGTGTCATTGCCGATATCGATGTCGCTGAGGAAATGATCAAATATTTCATTGCCAAGGTGCATACATCCCGGTTGCCGCGCTTCCCCGAAATCGTCATCTGCGTGCCGTCGGGCAGCACGTCGGTGGAAAAGCGCGCTATCCGCGACGCCGCCAACAATGCGGGCGCATCGCAGGTCTATCTGATCGAGGAACCCATGGCGGCGGCCATCGGCGCCGGCATGCCGGTCACCGAGCCGATCGGTTCGATGGTCGTCGATATCGGCGGCGGCACCACCGAAGTCGCGGTGCTCAGCCTGCGGGGCCTTGCCTATACGACCTCGGTGCGCGTCGGCGGTGACAAGATGGACGAAGCCATCGTGTCCTATGTCCGCCGCAACCACAATCTGCTCATCGGTGAAATGACCGCCGAGCGCATCAAGAAGGAAATCGGTACTGCCAAGCCGCCCGCCGATGGCATCGGCCTGACCATGGAGATCAAGGGCCGCGACCTGATGAACGGCGTGCCCAAGGAAATCACCATCAACCAGGCGCAGATCGCCGATGCGCTGTCGGAGCCCGTCGCCACCATCGTCGAAGGCGTGCGCACCGCGCTGGAAAATACCCAGCCCGAACTTGCCGCCGACATCGTCGACCAGGGCATCGTGCTCACCGGCGGCGGCGCGCTGCTGCGTGACATGGACGTGGTGCTGCGCGAAGCCACCGGGCTGCCGGTGACGGTCGCCGATGATCCGCTCACCTGTGTCGCCATCGGCACCGGCCGGGCGCTCGAAGACCCGATGTATCGCGGCGTGCTCACCACCGCCTGAAGTTTATCCACAGCCCGCCGTTTTCGCGCGTGACGCGGGCGGGGCGGTTTGAGTAAGCAATAGCGTGGCGCGCCCGGCCGGTGCGCCGAACAAGAGTGCACAATGGACTGGACGCCCCCGCCACGGCGATCGACCGCCATGCGACGCGAGCAGAATCTAGCGCTCGTCGGCGCAGTCGTGTCGGGTGCCGTCATCGCCACCGGGCTGCTGCTCGTCGTCGTCGCGCGGGTCAACCCCGATGGCGCAGC
>JBILPK010000082.1:0-14314 GCA_044373875.1 Polymorphobacter sp. | reverse complement strand
TTCCGGCGCGGCGGCATAGGTCATCCGCGTCGCGACGACGCTCGGCACCAGGCCATGTTCGGCGATCGCGGCGAGCACGGCATCGGCAAAGAATTTCTGCACCGGGGTCGGCGGGGTGCCGGTGACAAGAAGCCAGAAATAGCTGGTGAAATCCATCTTGCCGATGATCTCCCCGCACAGGTCATGGCCGCGCACCCGGATGGATTCGGCGTCGGAGGTGCAGATGGCGGTAAAGGGCGCGTCCTGCTTGCCGATGCGCATCGTCTGTTCCCCCAAACCAAATTTTCGAATTTCGAACTTGTTTTCGTTATGCGAATTATGTAACGTGCGTCAAGCCCGATCGAGCCGCCACCGCTGGCGCGACGGACACGATTCTTCCCCGTCGTGCGCCGCCGCAATCCACCGGTCCGGCAATCCGATGGCACCACCGGAGACTGACATGGCACTGCCGCTGGCCGACCTTCGCGTCCTGGAAATGGGCACTTTCATCACCGGCCCCGCCGCCGGCATGATGCTCGCCGATCTGGGGGCCACTGTCATCAAGGTCGAACAGCCGGTGACCGGCGATCCGTTCCGCAGCTTTCGAGGGCTACTTTATGCCCCGCATTTCCAGACCTGGAACCGCAACAAGCGCAGCATCACCCTCGACACGCGCGCTGCCGATGATCGCGCCGCTTTCGATGCGCAGGTCGCGACCGCTGATGTCTTCATCCAGAACTTCCGTCCCGGCGTCGCCAAGAAGCTCGGCGTCGATGCCGAGCGGCTGCGCGCCATCAACCCGCGGCTGATCTATTGCTCGATCTCTGGCTTCGGCAGCAGCGGCCCCGACCGCGACCGCCCGGCCTTCGACACCGTTGCCCAGGCCGCCAGCGGCTTCTTGCGGCTGCTGCTCAACCCCGCAAAACCCCGCGTCGTCGGCCCCGCCATCGCCGATGTGATGACCGGTTTCTACGCGGCGCAGGGCATATTGGCAGCGCTCCACCAGCGTCAGGCGACGGGCCAGGGCTGCACCGTCGAAACCTCGATGTTCGAGGCGATGTGCCATTTCAACCTCGACGATTACACCCACCTTTTGTCCGACGACCAGTTGATGGGTCCGTACAGCCGCCCGCACGTCAGCCAGTCCTATGTCTTCCAGTGCCAGGACGCGCAGTGGCTGGCACTGCACATGTCTTCGCCGCCGAAATTCTGGGAGAACCTGGCGCTGGCGGTCGAACGCCCCGACATGCTGGCACTGCCGGCCTTTGCCAGCCGCGAGGCGCGCATCGCGCATTACGAAGATGTCGTCGCCTTCCTCGCCCCTATCTTCGCCACCCGCGACCGTGCCGACTGGACGGCGCGGCTGACCGAACTCGAAGTCCCCAATGCCGCGGTGGCGACCTCGGCCGAAGTCCTTGCCAGCCCGCAGGCGCAGCATCTCCAGCTCGAAATCAGCGCGCCCGGGCCAATGGGGATTTTCCGCACCATCCGCTCGCCGCTCAGCTTCGATGGCGAACGGTCGCTGAGCGTCACCGCGCCGCCGCTGCTCGGTGCCGACAACGCCGCCATCCTCGGTCGCCCTGATGCGGCGGCGGCCGAATAGCTTGCATGTTGGCGCGGCGCCCCATAGCCAAGGCGGTGATGACCGACCGCGCTCCCAAGGACCCGGAATATCTCTCCACCCTTGAACGCGGGCTGAGCGTGCTGCGCGCCTTTGACCAGGCGCACCCCGAAATGACGCTGTCGGAAGTCGCCGCGATCACCGAGCTGCCGCCGGCGGTGGCGCGGCGCTGCCTCAACACGCTGGTGGCGCTCGGCTATGTCGCCCAGGTCGGCCGGCGCTTCCTGCTGCGCCCCGAGGTGCTGGCCTTCGGTTCGGCCTATCTGTCATCCATGAACATCGAACAGGTGGCGGTGCCGCCGTTGCAAGCGCTGCGCGACCAGACCGGCGATTCGGCCTCGCTGGCGGTGCGATCCGGGCGCGAGCTCCTTTATGTCTGCCACATCCCGACCAACCGCCGCATCCGATTGGGCGCCAGTGTCGGCACGCGCTTTCCGCTCCACGCCACCTCGATGGGCAAGGTGCTGCTCGCCTTCCAGGGCGATCTCGCCATCGAAAGTTTTCTTGCCGAAGGCCCGCTTGCCCGGCTGACCGAACGCACCGTCACCGAGCCGGCGGCCTTTCGCGCCCGGCTGCGCCAGATCCGCGACAACCGCTATGATTCGGCGCTCGATGAACTCGACTATGGCATCGTCTCGGTGGCGGTGCCGATCATCGGTCCCGACGATCGGGTCATCGCCGCGATCAACTGCTCGACCTCGACAACGCGGATTTCGCAGGACGAGCTCATCGCCACTCGCCTGCCATTGCTGCGCGAAGCCGCCGGCGCGATCGAGGCCGAACTGCGCCGCTGGCCGACGCTGGCGCGCTCGCTCTCACCAGGCTGAACACTTCCAGGCTGCGGCATTTGGGCAACAGTGAAATACGCTTTTTTCGATTATCGAACTTGACTTCGCATTGCGAAACGCTAAGGGCGAGTATCGGGTCGCAGAAGCGATAACGGCGCCGCGCGCGCTTTCTTGGGGGACGTTTGCATGAAGAAGATCACACAGCTTTCGCGCTGGCTCGCCGGCTCGGCGATGGTCCTCACCGCCTCGATGGCGATGGCGCAGACCCCTGCCCCCACTGCGGCCGCCACCGCCGATTACGGTGAAATCCTCGTCACCGCGCTGCGCCGCACCGAATCGCTGCAGAACGTCCCGGCGTCGATCACCGCCTTCAATGCCAAGACGATCGAATCTGCCGGTATCGTCCGCCCAGCCGACTTCATCGGCCTGACCCCCAACGTCAACCTGGTGCAGACCCAGAACGCCGGCACCACCTTCGTCATCATCCGCGGCATCACCCAGGCGCGTAATTCCGAGCCTTCGGTCGCGGTCGTCGTCGATGGCGTGCAGCAGGTCAACGCGGCCCAGTTCAACCAGGAACTGGTCGATGTCGAACAGATCGAAGTGCTCAAGGGCCCGCAGGGCGGCCTTTACGGCCGTAACGCCATCGGCGGAGCGATCATCATCACCTCCAAGGCGCCGACCGACGAACTGTCGGGCAAGTTCACCGGCGGCATCGACAATGGTTTCGGCTATTTCGCCCGCGCCAACCTGTCGGGCCCGATCGCCGAAAATCTCAAGTTCCGCATCGCCAGCACCTGGTATGATACCGACGGCTTCATCCCCAACACGTTCCTCAATGAAGACGCCGATCCGCTCCGCGAATTCAACCTGCGCGGCAATCTGTTGTGGACCCCGACCCCGGAATTGACCGTGGACATGCGCGGTGCCGTCAGCCTGCTGCGCACCCAGGCGTTCTACTACAACATCGTCAACGATGTGAACGACGTGTCGCTGCCGGTGCGGGTCAACAATGCCGGCATCAACAACCGCGACCTCTACAACGCCACGCTGCGCATCGCCCACGAAAGCGACATCGGCAAGTTCACCTCGACCACGTCATACGACAAGGTCACCGAAATCCTGACCGGCGATGCCTTCAACTTCCTGCCGATCAAGGAATCGCTGCTTTTCCAATTCTTCGGCTTCGATCTCAACCAGAGCCAGTATCTCGACGTCGCGGCGTGGAGCCAGGAATTCCGCTATGAATCGCCCGCCGACAAGCCGGTGCAGTTCATCGCCGGTGCCTATGGCATCAGCACCCAGCGCTACATCTCGACCGGCAACCTCGTCGACACCGGCAATGGCGTCACCGCCATCTACCGCACGCCGAGCACCAACCCGCTCAACCCGCAGGCAACCTTCCTTGCAGATGCCCAGGACAATTTCGCCTGGGCGCTGTTCGGCAACGCCATCTGGAAGATCAACGACCAGCTGCGCGTCGATGCCTCGCTGCGCTATGACAAGGACAGCCGCGAAAACACGACGCTGACCCCGACCGGCTTCCTGCCCAACGTTCCGGGCTTCCCGCCGGGCAAGACCGGCGAAGTCCGCAAGAAGAACTTCGATGCCTGGCAGCCCAAGGTGACGCTGACCTGGAAGCCGGTGGATGGCGTGACGCTGTTCGGTGGCTGGTCGCGCGGCTTCCGTTCGGGCGGCTTCAACCAGACCGGCGTCGGCGCGGTGGCCGGCTCCAACGGCATCGTCGGCGTCGGCGATACCTTCGAGGCCGAAACCGCCGAAACCTTCGAAATCGGCATCAAGACGCAGACCAGCGACCGCTTGCTGACGCTGAATGCCAGCGCCTTCACCACCAAGTCGGAAAACAGCTATTTCTTCGTCTTCCTGGCGGCCAACTCGACGCAGAACCTCGGCAATGTGCCCGAAACCCGCATCAAGGGCTTTGAAATCGACGCGACGTTACGCCCGCTGCCCGGCCTCGACCTGATCGCCGGCTTTGGCTACACCGACAGCGAAATCAAGAAGTTCCCGACCGCCACCGTGGTGGGCAATGAAGCACCGCTGATCTCGCGCTACACGCTCAACCTGACGGCGAACTATCGCACGCCGATCACCGACACGCTCGACCTGACGGCGCGCGCCGATTATCGCCGCACCGGCCGCACCTGGTTCGATGTCGACAATTCGACCTCGCGCGATCCGATCGATCTCGTCGACACCCGCGTCGGCATCGCCGGTGCCAACTGGTCGCTGACCGGCTTTGCCCAGAACCTGTTCGACATCAAGTACAACGCCGAATTCTCGCCCGGCGGCTTCGTCTTCAAGGCACGCCCGCGCCGCTATGGTGTCGAAGCCAGCTTCAACTTCTAAAAGGAACCCGTCATGGCCAAGGTCCTCGTCCTCTACTATTCCAGCTATGGCCATGTGGAGACGCTCGCCAACGCCATTGCCGCCGGTGCCGGCGAAGTCGCCGGCACCACCGTCACCGTCAAGCGCGTGCCCGAACTGGTGCCCGATGATGTCGCCGCCGCCTCGGGCCTGAAGACCGACCAGGCCGCGCCGATCGCCACGCCGGCAGAACTCGCCGATTATGATGCGATCATCATTGGCACCCCCACGCGCTTCGGCAACATGGCGGCGCAGCTGCGCAACTTCCTCGATCAGACCGGCGGGCTGTGGTTCACCGGCGCGCTCGTCGGCAAGGTCGGCAGCGCCTTTTGCGCCACGGCCAGCCAGCATGGCGGCCAGGAAACCACGCTGACCAGCATGCATACCACGCTGCTCCACCATGGCATGATCATCGTCGGCCTGCCCTATGCCTGGGCCGGCGCCACCACCATGGACGGCATTTCGGGCGGCACGCCCTATGGCATCACCACGATCACCGGTGGTGACGGCAGCCGCATGCCATCGGAAAACGAGCTTGACGGCGCCCGCTTCCAGGGACGCCATGTCGCGACGATCGCAACCAAGCTGTTCGGATAAGGAGCACGCCCGCATGACGATGACCCGCCGCCCCGGCCGCCTGCACCACACCGCCTATGTCACCAAGGATCTCGAGGCCACCCGCGCCTTTTACGAGGACGTCATCGGCCTGCCGCTGATCGCCACCTATACCGAGATGGACGAGCTGTTCGGCAAGGAACGCACCTATTGCCATTGCTTCTTTGAACTCGCCGATGGCTCGGCACTCGCCTTTTTCCAGTTCGTGGACCCCGCCGACCAGGCCGAATTCGGCCCCGAGATCCCGTCGTCGCCGTTCATCCATATCGCGCTGCACGTCGATGCCGCGACCCAGGCCGATATCGAGGCGCGCATTGCCGCCGCCGGAATCGAGGCGCCCGCCACCTACGTCCTCGAACATGGCTATTGCCGCTCGGTCTATGTCACCGACCCGAATGGCATGATCCTTGAATTCACCTATGACACGCCCGAAGCGACCGCCGCCGAAGTCGATGCCGAGCGCCGCGCCACCGCCCATGCCGAACTGGCACGCTGGCTGGCGGGTGATCACAAGAACAACAACCCCTATCGTCACGCCGCCTGACGCAAACTTTATGACCGTGCCCCCGCGCTGGCCGGGCGGCACGGTTACCGCCGTGCCGGTCCCCGGCGGCGATATCATTGTCGAAACGCTGGGGTCGGGCCCGCCGCTGCTGCTGTTGCACGGCTGGACGCTCGATCGCCGGTTGTGGCTGCCGCAGGCGCCGCTCGCTGCCGGCTGCACGCTTGTCGCCATCGACCGCCGCGGCTTCGGCCAATCGAGCGCGCCGCCCGATCTCGCCGCCGAACCCGATGACGTGCTGCGCGTCGCCGCGGCGCTCGGCCTGGCGCGCTTCCATCTGCTCGGCATGTCACAGGGCGGCCGCGTCGCGCTGGCGCTGGCGGCGCGCGACCCCGATCGGCTGGCATCGCTGATCCTGCACGGCAGCGCGCTCGATGGCGTGGCGGGCGCCGACGAGGCCGTGCCCCATGCCGCCATGGTCGCGGCGGCGCGGGCCGGCGACACTGCGGCGCTGCACGCGCTCTGGGCCGGCCATCGCCTGATGCGCTGCACGACCGACGCCGGCCGGGCGATCGTCGCCGCCATGCTCGGCGATTATACCGGGCGCGACCTGTGCGTCGCCGCGACCGCGCTACCCGTCGATGCCACCATGGTGCGCAAGCTGCCGGTCACCGTGCTGACCGGGGCCGATGATACGCAGCAACGCCATGCCAATGCCGCCGCGCTGGCCGCGGCCGGTGCGCGTGCGCTGACACTGCCGGGTGGGCATCTCGGCAATCTCGATGCGCCGGCGGCCTTCAACGCCGCCGTCCGCGCCGCGCTGGCCGATCAGGCGACGGCCACCGCCGGTTGACCAACGCTGCGCAGCACGGTGGCGCGCAGGAAGACCAGCAGCGCCAGCCCGCTGAACATCGCCCCGATCAAAAAGGGTGCCCCGGGGAAATAGACCAGCGCCGCCGGCCCCGAAAACCATGCCAGTGCCCCGGTCATCAACGGCGGGCCGAAGATCGAGCTCAGGCTTTGCAGGCTGCTGACCGCACCCTGCAATTCGCCCTGTTCCGACGCCGCCACCCCGGCCGACATCATCCCCTGCAGCGACGGGAACACCAGCGGCTGCAACAGCGCGGCGACGATGCCGACATACATCATCCAGCCCTGGCTGGCGAAGGCGTAGATGAGATAGGCGGCAATCGCCGAGATGGCACCGGCGATGACGATATTGCGCTGGCCATAACGCGGGATGAGCCGGCGCGAGAGCAGGCCTTGCGCCACCGCCCCCGACAGGCCGACCGCCGCCAGGCTGGCGCCGACTTCGCCCGCCGACCAGCCGAAGCGTTCGATGCCGAAATAGGCCCAGGTCGCATAAAGCGACTGATAGCCAAGCGTCCACAACAGCATGATCGCCGCGAGCATCAGCACGCGCGGATGCGCGGTCTTCAGCCGCAGCAGCGCCCCCACCGGATTGGCCCGCCGCCATTCGAAGGCGCGGCGATTTTCGGGTTTCAGGCTTTCGGGCACCACGAACAGGCCATAAGCGACATTGCCCAGCGCCAGCGCCGCCGCCAGCATGAACGGCACCCGATCACCGAATTGCGCCACCAGCCCGCCCAATGCCGGGCCCATGATGAAGCCGACGCCGAAGGCCATGCCGATGAAACCGAAATTGGCGGCGCGTTTTTCGGGCGGGGAAACATCGGCGATATAGGCATAGGCGGTCGGGAAACTGGCACCCGCCACCCCGGCCACGGCGCGCGCCACGACCAGCCACAACAGTGTCGGCGCAAAGGCCATCACCAGATAATCGATGCCCAGCGCGAGCAGGCTGGCGAGCAGCACCGGCCGCCGGCCGAAGCGATCCGACAGGCCGCCGATGACCGGGCCGCAAACGAACTGGATGCTGGCGTACATCAGCATCATCCAGCCGCTGATCCGCGCCGCGCCGCCCACGGTTTCGCCGGTCAACGCCATGATCAACCGCGGAAACACCGGGATGACGATGCCGAAGCCGATCGCATCGATCAGCACGGTGACGAAGATGAAGGCCAGCGCCTGCTTCTGGGAAATGCGGGATACGTCGACCATGTCCCCGGTCTAGCCCGGCGGACCGCCCGGGCGCCATGGCGCGCGACCATTGGTCACGATGCGGTCACGGCTGAAGACGCGCAACCTTATAACCAGGTGACATGGCCCATCTTGCGGCCGGGCTTGACCTCGCTCTTGCCATAAAGGTGCAGATGCGCCCGCCGGTCGGCAAGCAGGCGCCGCCAATCATGGACATCCTCGCCGAGCAGGTTCTTCATCAGCACTTCGGGCGCTGTCAGTTCGGTCGATCCCAGCGGCAGGCCGCATACGGCGCGGATATGGTTTTCGAACTGCGAGGCGCGGGCGCCCTCGATCGTCCAATGGCCGCTGTTGTGGACCCGGGGCGCCATTTCGTTGAAGCGCGGGCCATCGGGCGTGGCAAAGAACTCCAGCGTCAGCACGCCGACATGGCCCAGCGCCTCCGCCACCTTGGCGGCCAGCGCCGTCGCCACCGGTGCATGCACGGCGATTTCGGCGGGCGCCGGGACCTGGCTGGTATCGAGGATGCCGCCCTGGTGGCTGTTGTGCGGCACATCCCAGATCACCATCTCGCCATCCTGGCCGCGCGCCAGCAGCACCGAGAATTCATGGGAAAAATCGACCCAGGCCTCGAGGATCGCTGGCTGGCCCGCGATCGTCGCCCAGGCGGCACCGGCATCGGCGGGCGAATGGATCCGCGCCTGGCCCTTGCCGTCATAGCCGAGCCGCCGCGTCTTGAGCACGCACGGGCAGCCCAGTGTCGCGATCGCGGCATCGAGATCGGCCCGGCTGTCGACCTGCACCCACGCCGCCGGGCGGCCGCCCAGGGCTTCGACGAAGCGCTTTTCGGCGACCCGGTCCTGCGCGACTTCCAGGCTTTTTGCCGACGGATGCACCGGCACTGTTTGCGCCACCCGGGCGATCGCGGCGGTGGCGATATTTTCGAACTCGAAGGTCACGACATCGACGGCGGCGGCAAAGCCATCGAGCGCCGCCGTGTCGTCATAGGACGCGCGGGTGACCTCGGCCGCGACATCGCCCGCCGGCAATTCGGCTTCGGGAGCAAAGACATGGACACGATAGCCCATCGACGCCGCCGCCAGCGCGAGCATCCGCCCGAGCTGGCCACCGCCGATGATGCCGATCGTCGAGCCGGGCTCGATCATCAAAGCGCCGGTCTCACGGCAAATGCGATTCGGGGCTCAGCGCCACGGCGTCGCTCTGTTCCTGCCGCCACTGCGCCAGCCGTTCGGCGAGCGGCGCGTCGTTGAGCGCCAGGATGGCGGCAGCGAGCAGCGCGGCGTTGATCGCGCCGGCACGCCCGATGGCGAGTGTGCCGACCGGAATCCCCGCCGGCATCTGGACGATGGAATAAAGGCTGTCCTGCCCGCCGAGCGCGCTGGTCGGCATCGGCACGCCGAGCACCGGCAACGGCGTCATCGCCGCTGCCATGCCCGGCAGGTGCGCGGCACCGCCGGCCCCGGCGATGATGATCTGGATGCCGCGACCCTTGGCGGTCTTGGCATAATCATACAGACGGTCGGGCGTGCGGTGCGCGCTGACGATGCGGGTTTCGTGCGCCACGCCCAGCGTCGCCAGCGTTTCGGCGGCCTGGCTCATCGTTGTCCAGTCGGACGACGATCCCATGATGATGCCGACAATCGGGTCGTTCAAGGCCAGGCTCCCCCCCAAGACAGGAAGCGCCGGAGATTAAGCGCACCGTCGCCGAATTGCCAGCATCATCACCGCCCCGGACAGACAAAAGTGCCAGTTGCCGCCAAGGCGACGGCAAGCGACCAAGGTGGCATGACCCAGCACCTCGCCGACCGCGCCGCCATCGCCGAACTTGTCGCCGCCTATGGCGACGCCGTCAGCCGCCGCGATGCCGATGCCTGGGGGGCGACCTGGGCGCCCGATGCGACCTGGTCGCTGATGGGCCATGAAGTAGCCGGGCGCGATGCCATCGTGGCGCTGTGGCTGGGCGCCATGGCGCAGTTCGACGCGGTCAGCTTCGTGACGGCGCTGGGGCCGATAACGCTGGCCGGCGATACCGCCAGCGCGCGCTGCCAGACCCATGAAGTGCTGCGCACGACCGAGGGCAGCGTCCGCCGCGTCGCCGGCAGCTATGACGACAGCTTCGTGCGGCAGGACGGCCAGTGGCGGTTTGCCCGGCGGGTGTTCGCCATCGTCATCGAACATTGAAAGGGCCGCGCATGACCATCGTCGTTTCCGCCGTCGTCGACCTTGATCCGGCGCAGCGCAGCGCCGCGCTGGCCGGCAGCAAGCCGCACATCGACGCGGCGCTCGCACAGGAAGGCTGCCTCGCCTATTCGTGGTGCGCCGATCCGCATGATCCGGCGCGGGTGCATGTCTTTGAAGAATGGACCTCGGAAGCGGCGCTGGCGGCGCATCTGGCGGGTCCGGCCTATCGCGGCATGCTCGGCCACATCCAGGGCGCCGGCATCACAAGTGCGGTCAGCCACAAATATGCCGTCATCGCCAAGCAGCCGGTCTATGACCCCGAAGGTCGCCCGCGCGCCGATTTCTTCTGACGCCGGTACGAAAAAGGGGCCGCGGCTACTGCCACGGCCCCCTTCATTTCGCGTCGATCAGAAGGCGGCGGACACCGAGAACACCACCTTGCCGTTGGAGATCGGATCGCCGCCGGGGATCTGGAACTTCGAGAAGTTCGGCTGCAGGCGGAGATATTCGGGGCTGGTGTCGCTGATGTCGGTATCGACATAGGCGACGCCCAGGACCACCGGACCGACGACCAGATCGGCGCCGACCAACCAGTCGAAATAGGAACCCGTCGGCGCGACCGAGGTGCCGTTGGGGCCAAGGCCGGGGTTGCCTTCCGAATAGCCGATGTGCGCCTTCAGCGTCAGCGGCGTATCCTTGATGCCGAAGGCAGCATCGCCCCAGACATACAGATTGTCTTCCTTGTCGCCGATGCGGCTGTTGATGTCGTTCGACCAATTGCCGAGCGCCGACTGGTTCCAGGCATAGGCGACGCCGGCGGTCAGCGCGACCGGGCCGGCGGTGCCGCTGAGCTTGACATAGGGTTCGAAGAACGACGTCAGCGTCGCGCCGCCGGGATATTGGTAGAAGGTACCGCCGACATCGAGCGTGCCGGCGCCAACCGGCAGCTTGTAGCCGGCAAACAGGTCGAGCTCGAGGTTCGGGCCGCCAAAGGTGCCCCAGCCGGCGAGGTTGGAGGCCCAGAAGCCGCCATACAGACCCGATTCATGGTTGAGCGTCAGGCCGCCCTGCACGGCGAGGCCGTTGTTCGACTGCGAGACACCGCGGAAGCGGTAATCGGAAACCAGGGCCACCGAGCCCGAAACGGTGAGCGCCGGCTTGGGCTCATCGGCGGCGAACGCCGGGGTGGCGACGGCGATGGCAGCGAGTGCAGCGGCACTGGCGAGGCTGTGAGCGAAGAATTGGCGCATGGAACATTATCCCTCTCTTGGGGTTGAATGTTCCTCTCCCTGTGCAAGGCGGCGCCTCTCGACCCGGAAAACCGGGCGGGGAACAGTCCGTGCAGTGGTCAAAGGTTAAACAGCGGTTGTGGCGCTTGTATAGTGCGCCGCAGCAAAAAACGCAGCTTTTGGACAAGTGTTGCGCATTTAACACGAAACACGCCGGTAAAATTGCCGCGATTGTGCCGCAATCAACGCTTTCGTACCGCAACCGCCGGTTTGCGGCCGCTTAGGCGTTGCCGACGATCTGGATGATCTGGCTGTCGATCAACCGCCTTGCCATGGCGGCATCGAGCTGCTGTTCGATTCGCAACCGCTGCCAGCAATCGATGCTGAGCAGCATGTCGATCACTTCGAACGCCTGCGGATTACCCGCGATCGTCGCCGGCAGGATCTGCGCCAGCCGCTCGCGCAGCATGACGTTCATGGCCTTGTGGTTGGCCTCGATGCTCGACGATTCATGGCGGTGGGCGTCGGCAGCGCGCTTGAAGGGCAGCAACTGTTCATAGATGTTGGTGCGCCGCACGATCATCTCGCCGAGCTTGCCGCGCCAGTCGGGGCTGATGAACGGCTCCAGCGCCGGTTCGTACAGCCGCGTCAGCCGCAGCGACATTTCGGCGTACAGGCTGTCCATGTCCTTGAAATGGCGAAAGACACTGCGCAGCCCGACTTCGGCGCGCGCCGCGACGTCTTCGGCCGAAGGGTTGAGGTGACCATCGGCAACCAGGGTCATCATCGCCGCGATGATACGGTCACGGCTCTGTTCGGAACGGCGGCGACGACCATCGGTCGACGGCAGAGAATCATCAACAAACATCCGGGCACCTTACGTTCCCGCGTCAGTTTGCCCAATAGATATATGATTCGCCCGGCTTCGGCCCGGTGCCGAGCGGCCGGTCGATGGCGATCGGCGCCCTGACCAGCGAATCCCATGCCGCCGGCCGCTGCGTCGCATCATGCGCCTTCAGCCTGGCCAGCAGGCTGGCAACGACCGCCGGATTGGCGGCGGCGACATCGGTGCGCTCGGTCGGATCGGCCTTGAGGTCGAACAGCAGGTCCTGGCGCGGTAGGTCGAGCGATTGCAGTTTCCAATTGCCCTCGCGCACGACGCGATAGTTGCCGCTGCGCCAGAACAGCGCCTCGTGCGGCACGCCGGCGGCGCCCTTGACGAAGGGCAGCACATCGACCCCATCGATCGGCCGGTCGCGCGGCAACGGCGCACCGCTCGCTGCACTGGCGGTGGCGAAGATGTCGAAATGGCTGATCATCGGATCGAAACGGCTGCCGGCGGCGATCTGCGCCGGCCAGCGCATCATGAAGGGCACATGGGTGCCGCCTTCGTAGAAGGTCGCCTTCCAGCCGCGATACGGGCGGTTGACCTCGGGCAGGCCGATATAGTGCGCGCCGCCATTGTCGGACGAAAAGATCACCAGCGTATTGTCGTCGAGGCCTTGGGCCTTCAGTTCGGCCATCACCTTGCCGACACCGCGATCGACGGCACGGATCATCGCGGCATAGACCCGCAGGCGATGGTCCTTGATCTGCGGCAGCGCGTCATAATCGGCCTTCAATGCCTGCAACGGCGTGTGCGGGGCATT
Source organism: Polymorphobacter sp. (assembly GCA_044373875.1). Lineage (GTDB taxonomy): Bacteria > Pseudomonadota > Alphaproteobacteria > Sphingomonadales > Sphingomonadaceae > Sandarakinorhabdus. The sequence continues at coordinate 1,280 of JBILPK010000082.1, read as the reverse complement.
ATAGGCAAGATACATGAAGAACGGCCGGTTGCGGTTGGCCTTGATCCCGGCCAGCGCCTGGTCGGTCAGATAATCGGTCATGTAGCGATCGGGCGCAAAGCGCGGTGACCCGTTATACTGCACGCTGTAGGGCAAATTGGCCCACAGGAACTTGTCGATCGGATCGAAATCCTGCTTCGAATTTACGACATTCGGGTCGTTTTCGGGCAGGAACATCTGGCCGCCGATGATGAAGCCTAGCGATTCGTCAAAGCCCTGATCCTCGGGGCGCATGCCTCTGGCTTCGCCCAGATGCCATTTGCCGAGGTGGATATTGTGATAGCCGCGGGTCTTCAATTGTTCGGGAATGGTGATTTCCGATGCCGGCACGCCCTTGGCTCCCGGGGCGGCGGCGCGGGCGGCAGCGGCTTCGTCGAAGATCGGCTTATGCTCCCAATCGCTCTCGGAGTGCGCGATGTTGCGCGCGAACATGGCGTCGGGGCGGAACAGGCTGGTCGGGAACCAGCCCGGCACCTTGGTATCGGTGGGCGTGAATTCATAGCCGAAGCGCGTCGCGTAGCGCCCGGTCATCAGCGCGGCGCGCGACGGCGCGCAAGTGGCGTTGCCGGCATAGCCGTTGGTGAAGGTGACGCCTTCGCGGCCGATCGCATCGATATTGGGGGTGGCGACGCCGCCGGCGCCGGTGCCGGTCAGGCTGATGTCGTTATAGCCGAGGTCATCGGCCATGATCAGGATGATGTTGGGCGGGCGCGGGCCCTGCGGCGCCACCGCCGGCCCCTGCGCCCAGGCGACGGGCCGGTTTGGCTCGGTCGGCCCCGCCAGCCAGCCGGGCGCGTGCAGCTTGATATAATCGCGCGACGCGACGACGCCGATGACCAGCGCCGCGGCGGTGCCGAGCAGGACCTTGGCCAGGGTCTTCATGCCGGCTTGTCCCCGAAACTGCGGCGGGCGATGACGATCAGCGTGATCATCACGGCCTCGATGACCATCGGCGGGATGGCCTCGGGGCCGACGCCATCGAGCGCCAGGCTGACAAAACGCCCGAACAGCGCCAGCCCGAGCATCACCAGCGGCACCAGCAATGGCCGGGCGTCACTGCGCCAGGCGCCGTAAAGCGCGAACACCGACGCCCCGATGAAGAAGCCCGGAAAATCCGCCCGCAAGGTCGCCATTCCCTGCGACGTCAGCGGCGACAGGAAAAACGCCGTCGCCAGCTTGGCCGGTTGCAGCAGGAACAACAGGCCGATACTGATGTTGAACAGGCCGACCAGCCCGATAAC
>JBILPK010000223.1:0-4991 GCA_044373875.1 Polymorphobacter sp. | reverse complement strand
GATGACGCGCCGGCGGCCTATGCCTATCTCAAATCGGGTGCCCATCTCGGCAAGGTGCTGGTCACGCGCGATTGACCGGCTATTGCCGATGCGGGGCGCCCGGCTATGCTTGTCGCCCCGCCACGCGAGTGTCATCGCTCATGCCCCTGCCCGCCCCGATCGATCCGCCGCGCCTGGCGCAGCATCTGGGCGTGCACCGCCAACCCGGCGCGCCGCTGCTGATCGGCATCACCGGCTCGGTCGCGGTCGGCAAATCGACGCTGGCTGCGCAACTGGCTGACGCGTTCGCCGGGTTGCGTGTCGCCACGGTGGCGACCGACGGCTTCCTGCGCCGCAATGCCGATCTCGATGCCGCTGGCCTCACCCTGCGCAAGGGCTTTCCCGAAAGCTATGACAGCGCCGCGCTGGCCGCCACCCTCGCCGCGTTGCGCGTCGGCCCGGCGCCGGTGCCGGCCTATTCGCATGTCGGCTATGATGTCGATCCGGCGCTGACCCGCGCGGTCGGCCCCGCCGATATCATCCTTGTCGAAGGCCTGGGCCTTGCCCCACATGCTGGCGACGACCCGGCGGCGGCGCTCGACCTGCTCGTCTATCTCGATGCCGATGAAGCCGATCTCGAACATTGGTTCGTCGTGCGCTTCATGGGGCTCTGGCACGCCGCCGCCGATGATCCCGCATCCTTCTACACTCGCTTTCGCGACCTGACGCCCGAAGCGGCGGAGGTGTTCGCGCGCAGCGTCTGGGGGAACATCAATCTGCCGAATTTGCGCGAGCATATCAGCGGGGCGCGAGAGGGTGCAGCGGTGGTGGTGCGCAAGGATCGCGACCATGCGCTGACACTGGTCAGGGGTTGAATCCCAACTCCCTCCCCGTAGGCAACGCCTTCGCGTCTACGGGGAGGGAGTAGTGACTAGTGCCGCCCCAATTCCGCGCGCCCGACCACCATGTGATGCACCTCGTCCGGCCCATCGGCGAAACGCAGATGCCGCACATCGGTATACATCTGCGACAGCGGGCTCCACTGCGAAACGCCCGTCGCGCCATGGATCTGCATCGCCTGGTCGATGATCGTTGCGACGCGCTCGGGCACCATCGCCTTGACCATGCTCACCCACACCCGCGCTTCGCGGTTGCCGAGCACATCCATGGCACGCGCGGCCTTGAGCACCATCAACCGCATCGCTTCGATCTCGATCCGCGCCCGCGCCACGGTTTCGAGGTTCTTGCCGAGCTGGATGATCGGCTTGCCGAAGGCGACCCGCGACGTCGCCCGCGTCACCATCAGGTCGAGCGCCTTTTCGGCCTGGCCGATGGCGCGCATGCAGTGGTGGATGCGCCCCGGCCCGAGCCGCAGCTGCGAAATCTCGAAACCGCGCCCCGGCCCGAGCAGGATATTCTCCTCGGGCACCCGGACGTTCTCGAGCTTGATGTGCATGTGCCCGCGCGGCGCATGGTCATGCCCGAACACAGTCATCGGCCCGAGCACCTGCACCCCCGGCGTGTCCATCGGCACCAGGATCTGCGATTGCTGGCCCGAGGCGGGCCCATCGGGGTTGGTCTTGACCATGCAGATCATGATCTTGCAGCGCGGATCACCGGCACCCGAGATATAATATTTCTCGCCGTTGATGACCCATTCGCCGTTGACCAGCTCGGCGCGGGTGCTGATGTTCTTGGCATCGGAGGATGCGACATTGGGCTCGGTCATCGCATAGCATGACCGGATTTCGCCGTTGAGCAGCGGCTTGAGCCAGCGTTCCTTCTGCGCCGCCGTGCCGACGCGTTCGAGCACTTCCATGTTGCCGGTATCGGGCGCCGAACAATTGAGCGTTTCCGACGCCAGCGGCTGCTTGCCGAGTTCGGCGGCGATATAGGCATAATCGAGATTGGTCAGCCCGCGGCCGATCTCCGAATCGGGCAGGAAGAAGTTCCACAGCCCCGATGCCTTGGCCTTGTTCTTGGCGACTTCGAGCAGCTCCAGCTGCCCCGGCGCCCAGCTCCAGCGCTCGGCGCGGCCTTCGCCGAGCCGATGGAATTCCTCGGCCATCGGTTCGACATTTTCGGCGATATGGCGCTTTACCGCTTCGAAAAGCGGCTGCGATTCGCGAGACATGGCGAGCTGGTTGAGCGCGGCTTCGGTTTCAGGGCTGGTGGTGGGCAGAACATGGACCGTCATCAAGGTTTCCTGTTGCATCGAGAGGCGACACCCCACAGGCTGCACCGAACGCGCGGCAAGCGCTACCCGATATTTGGGCAGGGGAACCAACCATGCAGCTGACCGACAAGATCATCGTCATCACCGGCGCCGCCAGCGGCATCGGCGCCGCGCTCGCGAGGCGCTTTGCCGCCGAAGGCGCCAGGCTGATCGTCTGCGCCGATATCGATGGTGACGGCGCGGCGGCGACGGCGGCGGCGGTCGGCGGCGTATCGTTCCGCACCGATGTCTCGCAGGAAGCCGATATCCAGCACCTGATCGAGAGCGTGGAGGCCGATCACGGCCCGATCGATCTTTTCTGTTCCAACGCCGGCATCGGCATCGCCGGCGGTGCCGAGGCGAGCAACGAAGGCTGGCAGAAGATCTGGGATATCAATGTCATGGCGCATGTCTGGGCCGCCCGCCATCTCGTGCCGCGCATGATCGCGCGCGGCGGCGGTTACCTGATGAACACCGCCAGCGCTGCCGGCTTGCTGTCGCAGATCGGCTCGGCGCCCTATGCCGTCACCAAGCACGCCGCGGTCGGCCTCGCCGAATGGCTGGCGCTGACCCATGGCGATGATGGCATCAAGGTCTCGGTGCTCTGCCCCCAGGCGGTGCGCACCGCGATGACCGCGGGCAACCCCGATGGCGTTGCGAGCATCAACGGCATGATGGAGCCCGAAGTGCTCGCCGAGTGCTGTGTGAAGGCGCTGGCGGACGAGACGTTCCTGATTCTGCCGCACGCCGAAGTGCTCGATTACATGCGGAAGAAGACGGCGGATTATGACCGGTGGATCGGCGGGATGCGCAAGTTGAACCGGGCTTACAGGGGCTAGAAAGCTGGGTCCCGGGTCAAGCCTGAGATGACAGAAAAAAACTATTGTCATCCCGGGCTTGACCCGGGACCCAGCTTCTTTTTCAGCCTACCAACGCATCCGCCATTGCAGCCACGATCGCATCGCAATCCAGCCGATACTCGCGATACAGATCCGGCAAATCCCCCGTCTGCCCGAAGCGATCGACCCCCAGCGGCACCACGCGTTGCCCGCGCACCCCGCCGAGCCAGGACAGCGCCGCCGGCGACCCGTCGAGCAAGGTCACCAGCCGCGCCCCGGCCGGCAGCGCGCCGAGCAATGTTTCGATATGCGATGGCTTCCTACCGCCGGCCCAGCGCGCCGCTCCCGCCGCGCTCCAGCCGCGGTGGAGCAGGTCGGGCGAGGTGACGACGAGCAGCCCCAGCCCCGGCACATCCTCCGCCAGCGCTCCCCACGCCGCCAGCGCTTCGGGGAGCAGCGCGCCCATCGCGACAACCGCCGCCTCCGCCCCGGCCCCTGGTGCTTTCAGCCAATAACCACCCGCGATGGTGCCCGCCCGCCAGCAATCATCGCTGCGCACCGGTTGCACGAGATTGCGCGTCGTCAACCGCAGATAGACGCTACCGCCGTCATCGGCCTGCATGTGCCCGAACGACCAGTGCATCAGCGCCGCCAATTCATCGGCATAGGCGGGTTCGAACATCGTCAGCCCGGGCTGGCCCATGGCGATCAGCGGCGGGTTGATGCTCTGGTGCGCGCCACCTTCGGGCGCCAGCGTCAGGCCGGAGGGCGTCGCCACCAGCAGGAAGCGCGCATCCTGGTAGCAGCCATAATTCAGCGCATCGAGCCCGCGCGCGATGAACGGATCATAGACTGTGCCGATCGGCAGCAGCCGCGTGCCGAACAGCGGCGCCGAAAGCCCGGCCGCCGCCAGCATCAGGAACAAATTGTTCTCGGCGATCCCGAGTTCGAGATGCTGGCCGGCGCTGTCGCCGCTCCATTTCTGCGGGCTGGGGATCTTCGCGGCCCGGAACACATCGGCCAACTCGCCACGCCGGAACAGCCCGCGCGCATTCACCCAGGGGCCGAGGTTGGTCGACACGGTGACATCGGGCGAGGTGGTGACGATATGGTCGGCGAGCGGCCCGCCGGCCTTGGCGATATCGAGCAGGATGCGCCCGAACGCCGCCTGGGTCGATTGCTCCTCCCCTTCCGGCGCGGCGATCGCCGGCACCGGCACCGCAGCAAACGCCTTGTCGCGCGCCAGCCGCGCCGCCGGCGAGGCCGCGACGAACGCTTGCAAGGCATGGCGCTGATTGTCGCCCAGCCCGGCCCAGGGCTCCCATTCCTCGCCTTCGGCAATCCCCAGCGCATCGCGCAGCGTCGCCATCTGCGGGGCGTTCATCTGGCCGGCGTGATTGTCCTTGTGCCCGGCGAGCGGCAGGCCCTTGCCCTTGACGGTATAGGCGATGATCAGCGCCGGCCGGTCGCTCGTCGCGGCTTCGGCATAGGCGGCGAGCAAGGATTCGACGCAATGGCCGCCGAGATCGGTCATCAGCCGCGCCAGTTCGGCATCATCGCGCCGCGCCAGCAGCGCCGCGACCCCGCGCTTGCTGCCGATATCGGCGGTCAGCCGCGCCCGCCACGCCGCGCCGCCCTGATAGGTCAGCGCGGCGAATTCGACATTGGGGCAATTGTCGATCCAGGCTTCGAGCGCGGCGCCGCCGGGCTCGGCAAAGGCGGATTTCTGGCGGCGGCCGTGCTTGACGGTGATCACCCGCCAGCCACAGGTTTCGAAGATATCGTCGAAGCGCCGGAACATGCGGTCGGCGGTGGTATGATCAAGGCTTTGACGGTTGTAGTCGACGATCCACCAGCAGTTGCGGATATCGTGCTTGTAGCCCTCGATCAGGCATTCGTAGATATTGCCTTCGTCAAGCTCGGCATCGCCCATCAGCGCGATCATCCGCCCGGTATCG
>JBILPK010000224.1:0-4991 GCA_044373875.1 Polymorphobacter sp. | reverse complement strand
TTGACCCACAGGCTGTCGAGCTTGAGCTTCTTGCCGCCGGTATCGAGATGCGCCGCGGCGACGAAGGCCGCGACATGGCGGTCGAGCAGGCGCTTGAGATCGGCAAAGGCCGGATCGCGCTGCGGCAGGTCGGCCAGGGAGGCATAGGAGGTATAACCGGCATAGGCGTTGGCCTTCGCCCATTGCCGCCCGGCGCGATCGTCACGCGCCAAGGACCGGCAACTGTGATCGAGATCGGTCAGCAGGTCGGGGCCGTCGATGCGCCCGGTGTAGAAGGGCGTGGCGAAGAGGTTGCGGATTGTCATGCCGGCCCTCAACCATGGCCGGGACCCGATGACAAGCTTGCAAGGCGCGGCGGCTGCGTTAGACACAGGCAACGACTATGGGGGAGAGACGTTTTGGCGACAGCAGTGGCAGGCGAAGACCCGGGGCTCGACCCCAAGCGCGACCGGCTGGTTATCGTTGCCTCCTCGCTCGGCACCATCTTCGAATGGTATGATTTCTTTCTCTACGGCATCCTCGCGACGCTGCTCGGCCGGCTGTTTTTCGCCACCGGCAACCCGACTACCGAACTGCTGTTTTCACTGGGCGCCTTTGCCATCGGCTTTTTCTTCCGGCCGATCGGCGCGGTGATCTTTGGGTATTTCGGCGATCGCATCGGCCGCAAATACACGTTCCTTGTCACCATCTCGCTGATGGGCGGGGCGACGGCGGCGATCGGCCTGCTGCCGACCTATGCCAGCGCCGGCATCTGGGCGCCGGTGCTGCTGCTGCTGCTGCGCACCCTGCAAGGCATGGCGCTGGGCGGCGAATATGGCGGTGCCGCCATCTATGTCGCCGAACATGCGCCGGCGAACCGGCGCGGCCTTTATACCAGCTTCATCCAGATCGCCGCGCCGGTCGGCTTCCTGCTCTGCCTGGTCGTCGTCATCACCACCCGCCACGCCATGTCGCCCGAAAGCTTCGATGCCTGGGGCTGGCGCGTGCCGTTCCTGATGTCGCTGGGGCTGTTGGCGGTCTCCATCTTCATCCGCATGAAACTGGCCGAAAGCCCGGTTTTCCAGGCGATGAAATCGGCCGGCAACACATCGAAGAACCCCATCGTCGAAAGCTTTTCCGATCGCTCCAACTTGGGCAAGGTGATGGTCGCGATGATCGGCATCACCGCCGGTATGACGGTGATCTACTATACCTCGCAGTTCGGCACGCTGTATTTCCTGCAGGGCACGACGCGCATCCCCGAGGAACAGGCGCTGCTGTATATGGCCTGCGGGGCGTTGATCGCGGCGCCGGCCTATATCCTGTTCGGCTGGCTGTCCGACCGGATCGGGCGCAAACAGGTGACGCTGCTCGGTTATGCGCTGACGCTGGCGCTCATCTTCCCGCTGTTCCACCTGATCGCCGATGGCGCCAACCCGGCGCTGGCCGAAGCGACCAAGGCATCACCGGTCACGCTCGAACTGCCGGCGTGCGAATACAGCGTGTTCGTCAAGCCCGAGAGCGAGTGCGGCAAGGCGCTCGATTTCATCTCCAAGCGCGGCATCGACAACAACAAGCGCACGGCGCCGGCGCTGGCGCTGGTCGTCGGCAACACGCGCGTCGAAGGCTTCGACAAGGCGGCGTACACGGCGGCGCTGGTCAAGGCCGGCTATCCCGATGTCGCCGATCCGGCGCGCATAGTGCACTGGAAGATCCTGCTCGGGGTTGTCGGCATCGTGCTGCTCTCGGCGATGACCTATGGCCCGCTGGCGGCGATCCTGGTCGAGATGTTCCCGGCCAAGATCCGCTATACCTCGCTGTCGATCCCCTATCACATCGGCTCGGGCTATTTCGGCGGCTTCCTGCCGTTGATCTCGCAATTGATCGTGGTGCGTACCGGGGATGCCTTTGCCGGGCTGTGGTATACGGTTGTTGTCGTCGCCATCGCCTTCCTCGTTACCGCGATCTGGTTGAAAGACACGCGGCACATCAACATCCACGATTGAGGAACAGCCATGGCGGGTCCGCTGGCGGGCATCAAGATCGTCGATCTGTCGCAGATCGTTTCAGGCCCGATGGCGGCGGCGCTGCTCGCCGAACAGGGGGCCGAGGTCATCAAGGTCGAAAGCCCGGGGGGTGATCCGGTGCGGGTGCTCGGCCCGCGCAAGGGGGATCGCTCGTCGATGTTCATCGCGGTCAATCGCGGCAAGCAGGGGCTGAGCATCGACCTCAAGACCCGCGGCGGCCGCACCATCCTCGAACGACTGGTACGCTGGGCCGATGTGCTCGTCGAAAACTTCCGCCCCGGCACCATGGAGCGGCTGGGCTTCGGCGCGGAACGCTGCGCCGAGCTCAACCCGCGGCTGATCTTCGCCTCGATCACCGGTTTCGGCCCCGATGGGCCGTATCGCAACATCCGCGTCTATGATCCCGTCGTCCAGGCGGTCAGCGGCCTTGCCGCGACCCAGACCGACCGCGACGGCAAGCCCGGGCTGGTGCGCAACCTCGTCGCCGACAAGGTGACGGCGCTGACCATGGCGCAGGCGATCACCGCGGCGTTGTTCCACCGCGAACGCACCGGCGTCGCACAGCGCATCGATGTCGCGATGGTCGATGCGGCGCTGGCCTTCAACTGGCCCGATGGCATGTACAACTACAGTTTCGTCGATGATCCGCCGGCGCTGTTCCCCGAATATGGCTCGATGATGCGGCTATGGGCGGCGGCGGATGGTCAGGTCGCCATCGGCTTCATGCAGGATATCGAGTTCCAGGCGATGATGCGCTCCTTGGGCCGCGACGATATCGCCGATGATCCGCGGCTGAAGGGCGTTGCCGGGCGGATGCAGCACCAGAAGGAATGGGCCCCCGAGCTGGCCAAGGAACTGGCCAAGCGTACCCGCGCCGAATTGATGGCGGGCTTCATTCGCGAAGGCGCCGTCGGCGGGCTGGTCAATGCGCTGCCCGATGTCATCGACGATCCGCAGATCGTTCATAACGACAGCGTCGCGCTGGTCGATCATGGCAGCGCCGGCCGGGTGCGCGTCGCGCGGCCGGCGGCGCGCTTTGCCGCCACGCCGGCGGCGCCGGGCAGCGCGGCGCCTGGGCGCGGCGAACACAGCGCTTCGGTCATGGCGGCGCTGGGCTTCAGCGAAGCCGAAATCGCCGGCTTCGCTGCCGATGGTTCGCTGCGGGCCTGAACGGGCCTACGTTGTTTCCCCCCCTAGGATTGGCGGGCGGCTGCCGTCATACTGTTGGCCTATCTGTCGCAGCCGCATTGATGCGCGGCACTCGGCATCCCATATGGCGGGGCGAAGCAAGTTTGACGGTGGCCGGCCCCGGCCCGTCACCGATTGGAGTGTGAGTGATGACCAGCCTGCGTTACCCCGTGCTGCCGCTGCGCGATATCGTCGTGTTCCCGCAGATGATCGTGCCGCTGTTCGTCGGACGCGAAAAATCGGTCGCCGCGCTCGAATCGGCCATGGCCGGCGACAAGACGGTTTTCCTGCTGTCGCAGAAGAACCCCGGCGATGAAGACCCGGGTGCCGAAGACCTTTACGATGTCGGCACCATCGCCACCGTGCTGCAATTGCTGAAACTGCCCGATGGCACCGTCAAGGTGCTGGTGGAGGGCCAGTCGCGCGCCTCGCTGTCGCACCTCCATGGCGATGCCGGTTTCCTCGAAGCCGAGGTGGCGCCGCTTGCCGATGTCGTCGCCGATCCCGGTCAGGTCGAGGCGCAACTGCGCTCGGCTGCCAAGCAGTTCGAATCCTATGTGAAACTGAACCGCAAGACCGCCCCCGAAATCGCCAGCCAGATCGGCGCGATCGATGATGCCGGGCGTTTTGCCGATACCGTCGCCGCCAATCTCGGCCTCAAGATCGCCGACAAGCAGGCGCTGCTCGCCGAGCCCGACATCGGCAAGCGGCTGGCGCAGGTCTTTGCCCATATGGAAGGCGAAATGGGCGTCCTCCAGGTCGAAAAGAAGATCCGCAACCGCGTCAAGCGGCAGATGGAGAAGACCCAGCGCGAATATTATCTCAACGAGCAGATGAAGGCGATCCAGCGCGAATTGGGCGAGGGCGACGAGGCCAAGGACGAAGCCAGCGAGTTCGAGGAAAAGATCGCCAAGGCCAAGCTGCCCAAGGAAGCCCGCGACAAGGCGATCTCGGAGCTCAAGAAGTTCAAGGCGATGGCGCCGCAAAGCGCCGAAGCCACGGTGGTGCGCAACTATCTCGATGTCATGCTGACCTTGCCGTGGTCGAAGAAGTCCAAGGTCAAGAAGGACATCGTCGCGGCACAGGCGGTGCTCGACGACGATCACTATGGCCTTGAGAAGGTCAAGGACCGCATCATCGAATATCTCGCCGTCCAGGCGCGGACGTCGAAGCTCAAGGGCCCGATCCTGTGCCTCGTCGGCCCCCCGGGCGTCGGCAAGACGTCGCTCGGCCGCTCGATCGCCAAGGCGACGGGGCGCGAATTCGTGCGCCAGTCGCTGGGCGGGATGCGCGACGAAGCCGAGATTCGTGGTCATCGCCGCACCTATATCGGCTCGATGCCGGGCAAGGTGCTGCAGAACCTCAAGAAAGCCGGCACGTCCAACCCGCTGTTCCTGCTCGATGAAATCGACAAGCTCGGCCAGGATTTCCGCGGCGATCCGTCATCGGCGCTGCTGGAAGTGCTCGACCCCGAACAGAACAAGGCCTTCAACGACCATTATCTCGAGGTCGATTACGACCTGTCGGACGTGATGTTCGTGACGACGGCGAACAGCCTCAACATGCCGCAGGCGCTGCTCGATCGCATGGAGATCATCCAGCTGTCGGGCTACACCGAGGATGAAAAGGTCGAGATCGCCAAGCGTCACCTCGTCGAAAAGCAGTATGAAGCGCATGGCCTGAAGAAATCGGAGTTCAGTGTCACCGACGCGGCGCTGCGCGATCTGATCCGCTATTACACCCGCGAAGCCGGGGTGCGCACCTTGGAGCGCGAACTGGCGAAGCTGGCGCGCAAGT
>JBILPK010000222.1:0-5018 GCA_044373875.1 Polymorphobacter sp. | reverse complement strand
GATCTCTGAACTGACTGAAAGAGCGCAATCCATGGCCGAAAAGTTTCGGGTTATTCTACGTCAATCGCCCGTGGCCAGGTAATGCTGCGAGGCTCGAACCGTCGTCGATTGACAGCCAGCCCCTGCTTTATTCCCTTTCGACACCCCTGTCGGCAAGCGTGTGCGGCTGTTCTGCCTCTGGAGCGGTGCGTTCCGGCAATTATCCGCAAGTTTGGGCGCAGCCGGTGCCATCCGATCACAAATGCATTTCGCACGGGCCAGCGCCGGTATTGCGGATAGTCCCGTATTGCACTGCGCTCGCCAATGCCCGCGATGGAAGTCATGTACTGGATTGCCACACCTCATCTCCGTCTCGATCATCGCGGGCCGGTCGATCGGCCCTTTACGCCTTTTGGTGATCCCGCAATCGCGCCGCCGATGCTGGCGACCCTTGCCAAAATTGCCAACGCGACGCCTGATGCCATCGTCGTCACCGATGCGCACGGCGCGCTCACCTATGCCGCCATGCTCCGAGACATTGCGAACCTTGCCGCCGCCATCTCCGCCACCACGAGCAATGGTCCCATCGGCATCCTCCTCCCCAAAACACGCCATTATGTCATCGCGGTCTTTGCCTGCCTCGCCGCCCGCCGCATGTCGGTTCTGCTCGATGCTAGCTTCCCCGGCGGCCGCAATGCCGCCATAGCCGCCGCGACCGGTGTGGATTTCATCCTCACTACCGCAGAGACCGCGCAAAGCCTTGCCTGGCCGGGCGTCACGGCGCTGGCCGCCGACATCCCCCACCCGCCGGCGCCGCTCCCCACCGATCATCTTCCCCTCGATGCTCCCGCCATCATCCTCTGCACATCCGGTTCCTCGGGGCAGCCCAAGCCCATCGTCCACAGCCAGCGCACCATGCTGCACTGGGGACGCTTCATCCATGATGCGCTGCACGTCACCGCCGACGACCGCTGCCTTCCGCTGTCTTCGTTCTCGGCGCTCGCCGGTGTCACGGCATTGTTCAGCTATCCGCTTGCCGGCGCCGCGCTGCATCTCATCGACCTGAAATCTGCGGGCCTCGCCGGGCTGATCGAGACCCTGAAGACCCACCCCGTCACCATCTTGCGCGGAGCCTCCTCGCTGCTCCGCACATTGGCGGGGCTACCGCAGGCCGGCGAAATTTTCGCCGGGCTGCGCATCGCCCAAACCGGTGGCGAGCCGTTGATGAGGGCCGATGTCACAGCCCTGCGCAAAGTCCTGCCCGCGGCGTGCTACCTCCTCTCGGTCTATGGCTCCACCGAAGCCAGCGGCCTGAGCTGGTTCGCCCGCATCGACGACGATCATGATCCGGCGCGTGTTCCCGCCGGTGTGCTGATGCCCGATATCGAGGCTGCGATACTCGCCGACGACGGCAGCGATTGTCCACGCGGTCTGCCCGGTGAACTTGTCATCCGCAGCCGCTACAATGCGCTCGGCGAATGGCGAAACGGTGCCGTAGCCCCTGGCAGCCTCAAAACCGATCCCGCCGATCCGACGCGGCGCATCTTCTATACCGGCGACATTGCGCGATGTTCGGAGGATGGCGTCTTCGTCGTCCTCGGCCGCCGGGATCGGATGCTCAATATCAACGGCCAGCGGGTCGAGCCCGCCGAAATCGAGCGCGTCCTTGAACAAGCACCCGGCGTTGTCCGCGCCGAGGTGATTGTAGCGAAGCGCGACACTGGCGACACGATGGTGGCTTTCATCATCGCGGCCGACGGTGCCGCCACCGATCTTCCCGCTCGCTGTCGTGCCCAAGTGCGCGCGTCGCTGCCGGCCCATATGATGCCTGCGCGGATACTCGTTGTTGCCGCAATCCCCGTCTTGCCCAGCGGCAAGACCGACATTCAGGCGCTCTTGGCAATCACCGGCGCTGCATGATCACGATAGTCGAAACGGCCTGGCGCAACGCCTTGCGCCTTGATGCTGGCGCCCCCGAACTGTCGCTCAGCTGGGAAGCCGCCGGCGGCGATTCGCTCGCGATGCTGCAACTACTCCTCGAGCTTGAAGAGAGGCTTGGCCGCAGGATCGACTATGCGCTGATCGAACCTGGCATGGGAATAGCCGAGATAGCAGCCGTGCTGGAGATTGACCGCGGCGCCGTCACCATGGCCGATATCATTTTTCTCCTGCCTGGCCAGTTCGGTGACGGCCCCGGCCTGGCGCGCTTCCGAAACCTGCTCGAAACGCGCTGGCAGACGCTGGTTGTTGACCTGCCCAGCCTCGACGCTGACGGCAGCGTGCTTGGCAGCATGGCCGCAAGCGGTCGTTTTGCCGCCGACATCATCGAAAAGGTCCAACCCGAAGGCGCCATCCGCCTCGCCGGTTACAGTTTCGGCGGAAGTGCCTCCTACGAAGCCGCACATGAACTCGAACGCCGTGGCCGTGACGTCGCCTTCCTGGGCATTTTCGATTCCGCCTTTGGCGCTGCAGCGCTCGGTCACCCTGCCGTGAGCGACTTTCGCAACGGCTGGTTTAGGCTCGCGCATCGCACCGTTCTGCGGCTGCTCATGCCGCTTCCGGTGCGTCGGGTCGTGCTTGCCGCCGCAACCCGTTTGCCGGCTGCCCGCAGAATCACAGCGCACAACTTCATCGCCCAGCATTTCCGCAAAAACGCGCGCAGCCACTGGCAGCCCGTGCACATTACCTGCCGCGTCTTTATCGCTGTCAGCGCCGAATTCGAGCGCCAGACGCTGCCGATATGGCAGGCGCTGCTGCCGCAGGCGCGCATCGTCCATCTTCCCGGGCGCCACAACGCCATTCTCGAAGGCGATGCGCTGGCGCTGCTGGTGACAGCGTTCGAGGCGGCGCTGAGCGACACGATGCGCAATACACTGGCCGGCCCCGTTCTTTACCCCGATACACTCTCGCTGCTTTCCTGCTAAAGCCGCGCCATTAGGGGAAGCAAAAGGCCGATCCTGACACAAACCGCCGTTCAGCGACGGCCTCGGGGTCGTCCGGAACCGGGTCGACATCGGCCGTCAGCGTGTGAAGGCCTCCAGGTTCCCCCCGGGTGACGAGGCTCCGTCTGGACTCCAGAAGGAGACTGCGCCGCCACCCTTTCGGTCATCGCTACCGGATAGCTCCATGGAAAAACCGCGCACGAAGCCGTCGCAGCGCTCATCACCCAGCGGACAACACGCGCGCTCGCCTCATAGGGGGTGAGCAGATACATGATTTGAGTGCCCATTTTCGTCGCGTTGGGTGCGGCGCGCGACTCAGGCGAGGTGGTATTCGACGATCATTTGCTTGCGGGGGTGATTCCAGTCGCCGATGTAGTTGGCGACAAAGCCGTTGCGCGTACCGAAGGCTTCCATTTCGGGCTGGTCGAAAGCGAAGAAGCCATGGTCATGGGCTTTCTCGGGGTTCCTGAAGCCGGGGCGACGCAGGAAATAGGTGGCGTAGAAGCGCGAATGGGGCTTCATCGCCGGCCTCAATTTGGCAAAGCACATATTGACCAGGTCGCCAGGCAGATGGGTAAACAGCGATTGCGCGATGGCGAAATCGGGCTGCTGCCTGAAGCGCTCGAACTCGAAAGACGCCGAACAGACCAGCTCGGGGCGCTTTTCGGCAAGCAAGCCGGCGCCGAGCTCATGTTCCTTGCCAAGGTCGATCAGCGATTGTTCCTTCTCGATACCGAGATAATTGCCGGCGTCGAGATAGGGGATGGCCTTGACGCCGAGGCGGAATGAACCGCAGGCGATATCGAGCAGGCGATGCTGCGGCTGCAGCCCGAGCGACACCAAAAAATCGAATTGCAGCTTGCCGATTTCATCCCACGCACCGCCGATATATTTGCGATGGCCGACCTTGCGCACCCCTTTCTCGCCCTGCGGTTGCAAGAACAAATTGGGTAGGCTCTTGCGGATGACCTGCTTCAACGCTGACAACATGGTGGGCTCCCGGTGGCTCGACGGTGGTGTAACTTAGCGTTTGGAAATTCGCTGCTGGGGGCGTGAAGCCCGTGCTGAAGCGCGCTTCAGTGCGGGCTGTCCATTCTGGTATTCCATCGAGTTACGAGAAACCGTGGAGATCAAGGAATGAGCAGATTTGAGGGTACGACCATCGAGGCCGTGTTGGAACATCTTATTGCCGAAGGCGCGGGCAATACCAAAGCGTGTGCGCAAGCGCTCGACCACCGGCAGCAGGACCGTCACGTTCGCGGTGTTGCCGGGGACCTTTTCGGTGCAGATCGGCCGTCTTAAGGAGGTGGTCCGGCTCAACTGAACGTAAGCGGTGGCTGGGCACCGCAGTTTTCGATTTATGCTCATTGTGGCACCCCCTTTGCCTGATTTGGCGGAGGGGATGTTTTTACGGAGCTACACATAGGTCATCGCAACGGAGGTCTTCATCCTTTGCGGACGCGATCCTCGCAACGCGTGCCAGGGCGGACGTTTACGTTGAAGCTGACTGAAGCCCAGGCGCGTGAAGGCCGATCGGCTTACGATGTGCTGGATGGTCTTGGCGAGGGTGATGTCCTGCTCGGTGACTGCGCCTATGACAGCAACGCCATGCGCGCCACCTTGGCCGAGCGCGGCGCTTGGGCCTGTGTCAAACCGATGCCCAACCCCAAAAACATACCGGCATTCAGCGACGGCCTGTATCGATACCGTAATCTCGTCGAACGTTGCTTCCGCAAGCTCACGCACGTCCGTGCCGTCATCGTCTGACAGGTTAAGCGAGACGACCATTTCCGCGCACCGGTTCAACTCGCATCAATACGCATCTGTCTGCGGCATAACGAGCCGGCATATTGCTGGAGGGGATCGACAACTAATACCAACAATGGTGAAGCGTGACTCACGCGGGCGATACCCAAGAGCGCGATGATGTGATTCAACATTCCCTTTCGAGGGGGGTTGCGATGGCTGCGGCGGTTAGTTTGCGGGCGGACTTCACAGCGACGGATTTGCGGCGTCTGTCGCAGTCGCGGCGCGATGGCGGGCAGGTTCGTCGGCTGCTGGCGCTGGCGGTGGTTTATGATGGCGGCAGCCGCAGCG
>JBILPK010000081.1:0-14441 GCA_044373875.1 Polymorphobacter sp. | reverse complement strand
CCCGAGCGGGTCGAAATTGATGGCGCGGGCGCCCGAGGCGCGGCGCGGCACCGCCAATATCGCGCTGTCGGGCGGGCTGGCGCTCGGTCCGCTGGTCGGCACGCTGGCGGGCGGGGCGATTCTGGAACTGTACGGCTGGCGGCCGATGTTCATCATCTTCGGCGCCGTCACGCTGCTCTGGCTGCTGCCCTGGCTGGCGATGCGCCGCGAAGTCGATGCGCCGCTTGGCAGCGACGATGGCGTCGCCGTGCCCTATGCCCAGCTGCTGCGCTCGCGCGGGCTGTGGGCGATCTCGGCCTATCATTTCACCGGCACCTATGCGCTGTATTTCATCATCGCCTGGCTGCCGCTCTACCTCGTCAAGGTGCGTGGGTATGACATTACCGACATGGCGCTGCTCACCTCGCTCTTTTACCTCGGGCAAACGGCGGGTGCGGCGGGGTCGGCGGCGCTGGGTGACCGGCTGATTGCCGGTGGGCGGCCGGCATCTGCGGTGCGGCGCGCCACTGGCGTCATCGCATCGGTTGTCGCCACGATCGGCGTACTCGCCATCGCGCGGACCGAAACCACCGCGGCGCTGATGGTCTGGCTGCTGCTGACCAGCGTGTGTTTCGGCGCGGTGACGGGCATCCTGTTCGTCGTCGGCCAGACGCTGGCCGGGCCGGCATCGGCAGGGCGCTGGGTCGGCATCCAGTCGGGCGTCGGCAATCTGGCGGGCATCATCGGGCCGGTGATCACCGGCGCCATCGTCGATTCGGCCGGCTATGGCCCGACCTTCGTGCTGACCGCTGTCGTCACCCTCGCCGGTGGCGCGATCTTCGCCTTTGGCGTGCCGCGCATCGCGCCGATCGACTGGCGGGCACGCGCGCGGTGATGCGCAGCGCCCTGCTCGGCGTGTTCGTCGTGGCGCCCGGCCTGTTGCTGCTGGTGGGCCTGCTCGGCAAGATTGCCGAAAATCCGTCGCTGCTGCTGTGGATTATCGGCATTCCGGTCGGGCTGTTCGTGCTGATGATCGTGTATGCCCGGGCGGCGCAGGCGCCACCGTCGGCGCCCGCCCGCCGCCAGACGTTGCCGCCCGACAGCCTGTCGCCGCCCCAGCCTGTAACGGCGGGGCAGGAGCGGGCGCCGACCACCGTGCCCGGCAATGGCGCGGATAGCCCGGGCTATGGCAACATGCTGCGTTTTCGGCGGCTGCGGCGCTTGCCGGCGCAGTGGCGCTATCGCTCGCCCGGCATGCGGCCGCCGGCGGACAGTTCCCCGCCCGCCTGAACCGCCCTACTTGCCGCGCGACTTGCGGTGTTCTTCCAGATCGAGCACCGCCGAATCGTCCTCAAGCATTAGCCCGAGGCGGCGCGCGACTTCCTGATAGGCTTCGACTTCGCCGCCGAGGTCCCGCCGGAAGCGGTCCTTGTCGAGCTTTTCGTTGGTCTTCATGTCCCACAGCCGGCAGCCATCGGGGCTGATTTCATCGGCAAGGATGACACGGGCGAAATCGCCATCGAACAGCCGGCCGAATTCGAGCTTGAAATCGACGAGGCGGATGCCGATCCCGGCGAACAGCCCGGCCATGAAATCATTCACGCGGATCGCCATGTCGGCGATATCGTGCATTTCTTCCTGGCTGGCCCAGCCGAACGCGGCGATATGTTCGTCGGTGATCAGCGGATCGCCGAGCGCATCGTCCTTGTAGTAATATTCGATGATCGTGCGCGGCAGCTGCGCGCCTTCCTCCAGCCCGAATCGCTTGGCGAGGCTGCCGGCGACGACGTTGCGGACGACGACCTCAATCGGGATGATCTCGACCTGGCGGACCAACTGCTCGCGCATGTTGAGCCGGCGGATGAAATGCGTCGGGATGCCGATAGTGGCGAGCAGCGTGAACAGATGCTCGGAAATGCGGTTGTTGAGCACGCCCTTGCCGCTGATCGTGCCCTTTTTCTGGGCGTTGAAGGCGGTGGCATCATCCTTGAAATACTGGATGATCGTGCCGGGTTCGGGCCCCTCGTAGAGGATCTTGGCCTTGCCCTCGTAAATCTGGCGGCGCCGGGTCATGGCTTCCCTCCTGATGGCCGGCTTAGGGCAAGCCGGCCGGTTGAAAACAGCTTGCCCCGGAGACTCCGGCCCAAATGCAGGACCGGGGCGCGCCGGGGCAGTCCCTCGCACATAGCGCGCGGCCGCCGCGCTTACAATGCCGCCGTGCAATACGCCGCTTTCGCGTTTGCGCATTGAACCGGACGCGCGGCGCCTCTATCTGACACGGGATATACCGCAGCCGGAGCCCGCAATGACCGCTTTCGACAACCGCGAAAAAGCCTTTGAGGACAAGTTCGCCCATGATGCCGACTTGAAGTTCAAGGTCGCGGCGCGCCGTGACAAGCTCGTCGGCCTGTGGGCGGCGGGCAAGCTGGGCCTCGAAGGCGACGCCGCCGATGCCTATGCCAAGTCGATCGTCCTCGCCGATCTCGAAGAAGCCGGTGATGAAGATGTCGTGCGCAAGCTGATCGCCGATCTCGATGTCGAAGGTGTCGGCGAAGCCGAAGTGCGCAAGGCCTTGGCGGAACAAGGCGAAATCGCCCGCCGCCAGATCATGGAAGCGATGTAACGCCATGCCGATGGCCGCCACCGATATCGAAGCTGCGATCGTCGCGGCGCTGCCCGGCGCGGTGGTGGAAATCACCGATCTTGCCGGCGACGGCGACCATTATGCCGCGAAGGTGACCGCGGCACAGTTTGCCGGCCTGTCGCGTGTCAAGCAGCACCAGCTTGTCTACAATGCGCTCGGCGGGCGCATGGGCGGCGTGCTCCATGCCCTGCAACTCACCACCATAACGGCCTGAAGGAACTCCGCGATGACCCAGACCATCCAGGATCGTATCGATCTGCTCGTCAAATCGACCCCTGTCGTGCTGTTCATGAAGGGCACGCCGATGTTCCCGCAATGCGGTTTCTCGTCGACCGCCTGTGCCATTCTCGATCGGATCGGTGTCGAATTCGAAGGCGTCGACGTGCTTGCCGACCCGGCGATCCGCCAGGGCGTCAAGGATTATTCCGAATGGCCAACGGTGCCGCAGCTCTACATCGCCGGTGAATTCGTCGGCGGCTCGGACATCATGATGGAAATGTTCCAGGCCGGCGAACTGACCGCGCTGATCGAACAGGCCGGCATTCCGCGCTCTGCTGCCTGAGTCCCGTGGCGGCGCCCGCACCTGATCTTTCGGCGGGCAGCATCTGGCAGGCGATGCTGGCGGTACTGCGCCGCGATTTCTGGACGCTGTTCGCCATCGCGGCGCCGTTCACCCTGCTCGTCGACATGGTGCTGGCGCAGTTCGGCCCGCCGCAGCCCAAGACGATGGCGGAATTCACGCCGCGCATTCTGCTCATCCTCGTGCTCATCCCGGCGCTGATCGGCGTCATCGCGCAATTGGCGGTGGCGCGGCTGACGGCGGCACCGCAGGAGCCGCCACGCGCGGCGCTGGCGGTGGCGTTGCGGCGGGCGCCCTTCTTCCTGATCGCCGCGCTGATCGTCGCCTGGCCGCTGGGGCTCGCCGGCGGCATCATCGGCGCGGTGCCGGCGCTGCAATGGGCGGTGGTCCTGCTCGTGGTGCCGGGGCTGTACGTGCTGGCGCGGCTCTATCCGATGGCGGTCACCGCGGTCGTCGAACCGCTTGGCCCGGTGGCGCTGCTGCGCCGCACCTGGGCGCTGACCGCCGGACGCGGCGGCGCCATTGCCTGGCTGATGCTGCTGTCGCTGCTGCTGTTGATCGGCGCCAGCCTGATCACCACCGGGGTCGGCGGTGCGCTCGGCTCGGTGCTGACGCTGATCGGGCTGAAACCCGTCGGCGTGTTTGTCGCCAATCTCGCCAATGCGCTGCTGGCCTGTGTCTTCAGCATCGGCAGTGCGGTGGCGGCAGCGCAGATCTACCAGCGGCTGCGCTAAAGCAGAGGCACCCGCGGCGCGGTTTCCGGCGGATACAGCCCCGCCGCGCGCGGATCGGGGTAGATTTCCACCGCGCGTTCGAACGGGCGGAACCCCTCGCGCTGGTAGAAACCCAGCGCCGACGGGTGGTCGAGGTCGCAGGTGTGTACCCAGCCGCGCCGGATCGGCCGCTTCGCCTCGCCTCCGCGCGACTTGTCATGGTCGCCGCCGCACGCCTTGTCTTGGTCGCCGCCGCTCCAGCCGATGCGCAGCGCGTGCGCCATCAGCCAGGCGCCATGGCCATTGCCGGTCATCCCCGGCACCAGGCCGAAATAGGCGATCTCGAATTCCCCCGGCACGGCAAAATCGAGTTCAAGCAGCCCGACGGCGACGCCATCGCGGCGGGTCGCGACATGGACCTCGGTGGTTTCGGCATCGAGCACCGCCGCCAGCGCATCATCGGCCATCACCAGCCGGCCGCGCCACAGCCATTCCTGGCCGATCTGGCGGAACAGCGCGCGGTAACGCTCGCGATCGACCGGCGCCCGCCAGCGTTCGAGCCTGAGCGCCGATTTCATCGGGCCGCTGGGGGCCGGCGGTGCCAGCATTTCGAGGCTGGTGACGATGGTCGCCACCTGCCCGCTCGGAACCGGAATGAGTTGGCTGCTCAATCCCCCAACCCCTTCAATCCCACCTTGCCTCGGGCGGCAGGCTCATCAGGATCGCATCGACATTGCCGCCGGTCTTCAGCCCGAAGGTGGTGCCGCGATCATAGACGAGGTTGAATTCGGCATAGAGGCCGCGATAGCGCAGCTGCGCCAGCCGCTGCTCGGCGCTGAACTCCTGGTGCATCTTGGCGCGGACGAGGCGCGGGTAGAGATCGACAAAGGTCTTGCCGACACCCTGGGTGAAGGCGAAATCCTTGTCCCAGTCGTTCGACAGATGATCGTAGAAGATGCCGCCGACGCCCCTGTGACGATTCCGGTGCGGTACCCAGAAATACTCCTCGGCCCATTTCTTGTAGGCCGGGTAATGCGCCGGATCATGTGTGTCGCACATCGCCTTGACGGTGTCGTGGAACAGCGCGGTTTCGGCATCGTCGGGCAGCGCCGGGTTCAAATCGACACCGCCGCCGAACCAGCGCTTCGTCGTCACGAGGAAGCGCGTGTTCATGTGGATGGCGGGCACCAGCGGGTTGGCCGGGTGGATGACGAGGCTGATCCCGGTGGCGAAAAAGCGCGGGTCTTCGCCGGCGCCGTTGATCTGCTTGGCAAATTCCGGGCTGAACTGGCCATGGACGGTTGAAATGTTGACCCCGGCCTTTTCGAACACCCGGCCCTTCATCACCGACATGACGCCGCCGCCGCCATGTTCGCCCGACGGGTCGGGGCGGTCCCAGGCGGTGCGTTCGAAGCGGCCGGCCGGGCCGGGGGCCTGGCTTTCGTCCTCGAGGCGTTCGAGGGCGGTGCAGATCTGGTCGCGCAGCTCGCGGAACCAGGTCTGCGCGGCGGTCTGTTGGTCGTCGAGTGTATACATGACCACTCTTTAACCGCATCGCCGGTGGGAGTGAAACCCCGTAATTATGTCGATCTTTCCATGGTGGCATGGCCCGGGCTGGCACCGCCACCGCACACCCCCGTGCCAAAATGTCTCCAAAATCGCCGTTGCGTTACCGGCGCAGTCGCGGCTATGGCGAACGGATGAGGGGTGGTGGAGCAGTGCCGCCCGTCAGCCACGCATAACAGAGGTTCCAGATGGCGACCGAAACACGGCCCCTCGATACCCAATTGCCCCCTGAGGGCGAACGCCGGCGCGACTTCTTGTATGTCGCCACCGCTTCGGTTGCCGCTGTCGGCGCCGGTGCGGTCGTCTGGCCGCTGATCAACCAGATGAACCCGTCGGCCGATGTGCTGGCGCTCGCCTCGATCGATCTCGATCTGGCGGCGGTCGAGCCTGGCCAGACGGTCAAGGTCAGCTGGCGCGGCAAGCCGGTCTTTGCCCGGCACCTGACCCCCGAAGAAATCGCCTCGGCGAACAAGGTCGATGTCAAGTCGCTGCGCGATCCGCAGTCGCTCGCCGATCGCACCAAGCCGGGCAATGCCCAGTGGCTGATCACGCTCGGCGTCTGCACCCATCTCGGCTGCGTGCCGCTGGGCGCCGGCGAAGGCGAGGTTCGTGGCGATTTCGGCGGCTATTTCTGCCCATGCCATGGCTCGCACTATGATACCGCCGCGCGCGTCCGCAAGGGCCCGGCCCCGAAGAACCTCGAGGTGCCGGCCTATGTGTTCAAGACGCCCACGTCCGTGACCATCGGCTGAGGAGGATAGAAAATGAGTTTTTCCTGGGCCAAGCAGTACCAGCCGACCACCGAGATCGGCAAATTCTTCGACAAGCAGCTGCCGCTGCCGCGCTTCATTTATGGCGCGCTGGGTGCCGGTTATCCGACCCCGAAGAATTTGAACTATTTCTATAACTTCGGCGTCCTCGCCGGGGTTGCGCTGGTCATCCAGATCATCACCGGCGTCGTGCTCGGCATGCACTATGCCGCCAATGTCACGGTCGCTTTCGACAGCGTCGAACACATCATGCGCGATGTGAACGGCGGCTGGATGCTGCGCTACATGCACGCCGTCGGTGCGTCGTTCTTCTTCGGCGTCGTCTATGTCCATATCTTCCGCGGTTTGTACTACGGTTCGTACAAGCCGCCGCGCGAAGTGCTGTGGATGCTCGGCCTTGTCATCTTCCTCCTCATGATGGCGACCGCGTTCATGGGCTATGTGCTGGTCTGGGGCCAGATGAGCTTCTGGGGCGCCACCGTCATCACCGGGCTGTTTTCGGCAATCCCGGTTGTCGGTTCGTACATCCAGACGCTGCTGCTCGGCGGCTTCTCGCCCGACAACGCCACGCTCAACCGCTTCTTCTCGCTGCACTATCTGCTGCCGTTCGTGATCTTCGGGGTCATCATCCTGCACGTCTGGGCGCTGCACATCCCGGGTTCGAACAACCCGACGGGCATCGCGGTGAAGACCGAAGCCGATACCGTGCCGTTCCACCCCTATTACACCGCGAAGGATTTCTTTGGCCTCGGCGTCTATCTCACGCTGTTCGCCGCGGTGGTCTTCTTTGCCCCGAATGCACTCGGCGAAGTCGACAACTATATCCCCGCCAACCCGCTTTCGACCCCGGCGCACATCGTTCCCGAATGGTATTTCTGGCCGTTCTACGCGATCCTGCGCGCCTTCACGGTCGATTTCTTCTTCATCCCGGCCAAGCTGATGGGCGTGCTCGCCATGTTCGCCGCCATCCTGCTGCTGTTCTTCCTGCCCTGGCTGGACACGTCGCCGGTGCGGTCGAACAGCTATCGCCCGCTCAACCGCATCCTGTTCTGGGTGTTCGTGGTCGTGGCCGGCGTTCTCGGCATCGCCGGTGGCAAGCCTGCCGAAGAGCCCTGGGTCATCCTCAGCCAGGTGCTCACCGCCTATTATTTCGCACACTTCCTGATCATCATCCCGCTCGTCAGCCGGTTTGAAAAGACCAAGCCGCTGCCGCGTTCGATCTCGGAAGCCGTGTTGGCCAAATACAGCAACAACGCCCCCGGCGTTGCAGCCCAGCCGGCGGAGTAAGGTACATGTCAGTCGTTCGTCTCGGCGCCCTAGGCGTTGGTTCCTTCTTCGTCGTCGCCGTCCTGTGGGGCGCCGTCCAGCCGCGCGATGCGGTGGTGCCCGATCCGGTCAAGGCGCTCTACAAGCACCCGCATGCCATCGAATGGGTCCATAACGGCGCCGGCAATCTCGGCATCACCGGCACCTTTGATCGCAAGCAGTTGCAGCGCGGATTCCAGGTCTACAAGGAAGTCTGCTCGGCCTGCCATTCGATCAACCGCGTCGCCTTCCGCGATCTCGCCGACCTCGGCTTCACCGCCCCCGAAATCAAGGCCATCGCCGCCAGCTACGAAGTGCCGGCGATCGACGATGCCGGCGAACCGACGACCCGCAAGGCGACGCCGGCCGACAAGTTCCCGCTGGTCTATGCCAATGAAGCCGCCGCACGCGCCGCACAGAACGGTGCCTTGCCGCCCGATCTGTCGCTGCTCGTCAAGGCGCGCGAAGGCGGCACCGATTATATCCACTCGCTGATCAACGGTTATGCCGATGCGCCGGCGTCGTGGACGGTGCCCGATGGCCTCTATTACAACCCCTATTTCAAGTCGCTCAACATCGCGATGCCGCCGCCGCTCGCGGCCGATGACCAGATCACCTATGTCGATGGCACCAAGTCGACCAAGGAACAATATGCGAAGGATATCGCGGTGTTCCTGACCTGGACCGCCGAACCCAAGCTGGAAGCCCGCAAGGAAACTGGCCTGGCAGCAGTGATCTTCCTGCTCATCATGACCGGCCTTGGCTATCTCAGCTACAAGAAGGTCTGGGCCGACATCAAGCGCAAGCCGGCCTGACCGGCAGCGCTTTTACGTGACAAACGGGCGGTCGTTCCAGCAAGGAACGGCCGCCCTTTTTGATGGAATTGCCATGAACGAC
The DNA here is from genome assembly GCA_044373875.1 of Polymorphobacter sp. Taxonomy (GTDB): domain Bacteria; phylum Pseudomonadota; class Alphaproteobacteria; order Sphingomonadales; family Sphingomonadaceae; genus Sandarakinorhabdus. The sequence goes on along the minus strand of JBILPK010000081.1, from coordinate 5,987 downwards.
GATCTGAAGGCGCTGATCCGCACCATCCCCGATTATCCCAAGCCGGGCATCCAGTTCCGCGACATCACCACGCTGCTGCTCGACGGCCCGGGCTTCGCCACCGCCATCGACCGCATGGCGACGGCGGTGGGTGACAAGCCCGACCTCATCGCCGGCATCGAAGCCCGCGGCTTCATCTTCGGCGCGGCGCTCGCCCGGCAACTCGGCTGTGGGCTGGTGCTGCTCAGGAAGCAGAACAAACTGCCCGGCCTCGTCACCGGCATCAACTACGCCCTCGAATATGGCCAGGACCGCATCGAAATGCACGCCGACGCCGTCACCCCCGGCGCCCGCGTTCTCCTCGTCGACGATCTCATCGCCACCGGCGGCACGGCGCTGGCCGGCGTCGAACTCCTCCGCGGGGCCTGTGCGGTCGTGACCGGCGCCAGCTTCGTCATCGACCTGCCCGACCTCGGCGGCGCGGCACGCCTGGCAGCGGCGGGGGTGGCGGTGTCGGCGCTGGTCGAATTCGAAGGTGATTGAAGACGCCTCCGGCGGCCGGGGCCTGAGGCCCCGGACCCCCGATGTTGACCGAACGTCGCTACCTGATCATCTTTGCGCAATGTTCGAAGAGAAGCCTACGGCTCGCGCCGATATGACTGCCGGAACGGTCTATGCGATCACCGGCGAAGCCGATTGGATTTATTACGGGCAGGTCGCGCCAGAAAAAAGCATTGGGTTCTTCCGTCGTCGCGACCGACGGTCTGTAGCGGTCGATGTCGTGCTCGCGACGCAGGCTATGGCGGTAATTACCGTAGGATACCCGTCGATTACGCGGGCGCTGCGCATCGGCAACTGGAAAAAACTGGGCCGGTTCCTTGTCGCGGACGAGCTTGTCGCCCCTCGCTCCTCGGTTCAATGGTCGTTCGGCGAGCTAATGGTGACGATCTGGCAAGGGGATGCGCCAGCTTACGAAACCAACGTGGCTGACCCGTCTATACAAGACATGGAGGTGATGGCTGTATGGGACGCCATCGCTCACATTCCGCAACGGCTGACCGCCGACTTTGGCGTGGAAGCGGCCGAACGGCATGTCGGCGGTCCGATCTGGCGTGAGCGAAGAATCAAGGAAGAATTGGCAGCACGCTGTAAAGACCAGCCGTGGCACAATCTGCCCGATGGATGGGTGCCTACGAACACCGCCTAACGGCCGGCCAAGTAGGGACGGCGATGTTGGCCAATGGGCGCAAGTGAAGATTTGCTACCGTCCATGAGTGCCAAACGTGCCAGAGGCTCGACATGACATGCCCGCGCAGGCTGGCATCCAGCTGTGCCTCAATGGTCCACGCGACGGTGCGACTGGATGCCAGCCTGCGGTGGCATGAAAGGAAGAAAGCCGGGTCCCGGGTCAAGCCCGGGATGACGCGACGGCGGAGTTGGTTCGCTCGCAGCAGCCCCCACCCCGACCCTCCCCACTCTACCGCCTGCGGCGCTAGGGAGAGGGGGAAGAAAGGGAGAGTAGAAAAGAAAGGGGTCTGGGGCCAAGGCCCCAGCCGCCGGAGGCCCTTTTACCGGCCCTTTTTCCGTGCCGCATAGCGCGCATCACGCGCCGCCTTTTGTGCGGCTTCGCGGGCAATCGCGACGAGGCGGTCCTGTTCGGCCTTGATGACGGCTTCGGCTTCCTTGGCGAGCCGGGCTTCTTCGGCACGGACGGCGGCTTCGGCGCGTTCGACCTTGCGCTGTTCCTCGCGTTCGGCGCGCTTTTCGGCGGCGCGGGCGCGGGCGGCGAGCGCATCCTCGTTCGGCGGCGGGGCGCTGCGGAACTTGTCGAGTTTGGCCTTGCGGGCTTCGGCGGCCGCTTTGGCGCGGTCGAGGTGATCGGGGAGTTTGAATGCCATATGCGGCGCTCTGTAGCCCTGTCTCTATTCCGCTGCAACCGCTTGTGATGCCGATGTCACCGAAACCGGTGTGCCGACGAGTGCGGCATTGCCCGAAAGCGGGTCGATGCGGCTGCGAACTGTTAGGTCGTTGTGCGACACGCCGGGGCGCTGCGCGGCGACCGACAGGCGGATGCCGGGGCGATCATGGCCGAAACCATGGGGGAGCGAGACGACGCCGGGCATCATGGTTTCGCTGATTTCGGCGGCGACCGTGACCGTGCCGGCGGCGCTGGTGATCGTCACGTCGCTGCCATCGGCGATGCCGCGCGCCGCTGCATCGGCCGGCGCGATCAGCAGCGTGCAGCGCGCGGGGCCTTTCGCCAGCCGGTGCGAATTGGCCAGCCAGCTATTGTTGTTGCGGACATGGCGGCGGCCGATGAGGACGAGGCCGTCGCCCGGGGATTCGGCGAGCCAGTCGGCGAAGCGCCCGGTCAGGTCGGCGATCAGCACTTCGGGGGCGCAGGCGATGCGTTTTTCGGGGGTGCGCAACCGTTCCGGCAGTCGTTCTTCGAGCGCGCCGAAATCGAGCCCGTGCGGGTGCGCCTCGATATCGGCGAGCGACAGCCCGCGCGGCGAATTTTTCAGCATGCGGTCGAGCGTTTCGCGCGGGGTGACGATGTTGGGCAAGGTCTCGCCGGTCGCCGCCCCGATGGCGCGCGCCAGTTCGGCGACGATTTCCCAATCGCTTTTCGTCCCCGGCGTGCGCTCGAACACCGGCGGCGAATATTTGGCGAAGTTACGCACCGCGATCGGCGCGAGGAACAGCGGGTAATGGTCCTTTTCCAGCGGGCCGCACGGCGGCAGGATGTAATCGGCGTGCTTGCTGGTCGCGGTCACATACATGTCGATGCTGACCATCAGGTCGAGCGTTTCGAGCGCCGCGTCGAGCGCGCCGCCATCGGGCACCGACAGCACCGGGTTGCCGGCAATGGCGAACAGCGCCTTGATCTGGCCCGCTCCCGGCGTCGCGATTTCCTCCGCCATCGCCACGGCGGGAAATTCGCCGAGCAGTTCGGGGTGGCCCGAAACGCGGGAATGGAAACGCCCCTGCGAGCCCGACCCGGTCTGGCCGACGATATCGACCGCGGGCGAGGAAAACATCGCGCCACCAATCCGATCAAGATTGCCGGTGGCGATGTTGACCAGCACGATCAGCCATTGCGCCAGCGTGCCGAACGCCGCGGTCGACACGCCGATGCGGCCATAGACGATGGCGGGTTCGCCCGCGCCGAGTTCGGCGGCGAGGCTGCGAATCACGGCTTCGTCGATGCCGCAGGCCGCCGCCAGCGCCGGGATTTCGAAGCTGCGCAGCGCCGCCCACAGATCGTCCCAGCCATCGAGCATCGCGCCCAATCGCCCCGGATTGACCAGCCCGGCCTCGTCGAGCGCCAGCAACAGCGCGACGAGCAGCGCCGGGTCGCTGCCCGGCCGCACGAAATGATGCGCATCGGCGATCGCCGCCGTTTCGGTGCGGCGCGGATCGATGACCGTCAGCCGGCCGCCGCGTGCTTGCAGCGCCTGGATGCGCTTCTTGACATCGGGCACCGTCCAGACGCTGCCGTTCGATGCCAGCGGGTTGCCGCCGATGATGACCATGTGCTGCGTCCGGTCGATATCGGGAATGGGGAACAGCGCGTTATGGCCGAACATCAGCAACTGGACGAGCTGGTGCGGGATCTGGTCGACGGTGGAGGCCGAAAACGCCGCGCGCGCGCCGATGGCTTTGCGGAGCGCCGGCACCTGCGGCGAGATGCTGTAGTTGTGCGCGGTCGGATTGCCGAGATACAGCGCCGCTTCGCCACCGGCGCGGCGGATATCGGCCATGCGCGCGGCGATTTCGGCATAGGCGGCTTCCCAGGCGATCGGCAGCCAATCATCGCCGACGCGCTTTATCGGCGTGCGCACCCGGTCGGGATCATTTTCCAGGTCGGCGAGCGCTTGCGATTTGGGGCAGACATGGCCGCGCGACAGCGGATTTTCGGGATCGCCCTTGATCGACAGGATATTGCGGCCTTCGACCGTGATGATGACGCCGCAATTGGCTTCGCACAGGTGGCAGGTGCGGATGTGGCTGGTCGGCATGGGCAGGTCCTTTACTGGCGGCAGGATAGGCAGGCCGGCGCAATTGGGGAAGGCGCTTCAGCGCATGAAGCGCCCGTTGGCGAGATAGGCGCAGACCTGGGCGATGACGGCGCGGTTGTGCAGCATCAGGCTGTGCTGGACCGGCAGCACGATATGGTCGCGCATGCCGTCGACCATCGTTGCCGCCACCGCGACCTTGCCGTCGTTGGGCGAGGGCAGCAGCCGCGCCGCGAGCAGCGGATCGAGCCGCCGGCTGCCGGCGATGATGCCGAGATCGAAATCGACCGGCCCGAGTTCGGCCGCCGCTGCCGCGGGCCGCCGGGTGCGCAGATGATCACCGACCCGGCCGAGGATGAGGCCGCCAAGGCCGAGGCGCGTGGCGAAATCGGCAAGCTCGCTGCCGGCGTTGGGCGGTGACAGCATGACGACCCGCCCCAGCCCGGCCGGCCGAGCTGCCGTGATTAAGGCGCGCGCCACCAACCCGCCGAGCGAATGGGTGACGATATGCAGCGGCCCCGGGTGCGCCGCGGCGAAGCGATCGATACGCGGCGTCAGGTGCGCGACGATGCCCGCCATGCTGCGGCCATGGCCATACCAGGGCGACAGCGTGGGGTGGCCGGCGCGCCGCAGCGCACTGGCGACCGGGTGCATCGACAGTCCGGAGCGGCCAAGGCCATGCAGCAGCACGACGGCACCATGGAGTGGGGGAGCAGGCGCCATGCTACCAAGGATGCGCGACCCGGCGCCCGGCCGCAACCGGGTTTCATCTTGCCCCAAGGGGCCATGTCGGCCAAAGCAGCGGCGGTGACACGACGGCCGGGGAGACGCTGGAATGGCAGATGACAGCAAGCGGGCACGGCTGCTGGCCGGGGCGATCGCGCTGCTGGTCTGGGCGGCGATTGCCGTGCAGCTGGGGCTGAATTTCGAGCGCGCCGCCAGCGAAGGCGTTCCGGCCTGGCTGGTGCCGTTCCGGCTCTATGGCTATTTCACTATCTGGGCGAACACGCTGGTGGCGCTGGTCACCAGCCATTTTGCGCTGCGCGGCGACACGGAATCGCTGCTGGCGCGGTCGGGCACAAGGGCCGCGACGGTGGTGTACATCATCGTCGTCGGCGCCATCTACAACACGCTGCTGGCGCAATATAATCCGCAAACCGGGCTGCGGCTCGCCATCGACACGGTCTTTCACACCGTCGTGCCGGTCGCCTATCCGCTGTGGTGGCTGCTGTGCGTGCGGCGCGGCCGGCTTGGCTGGGGCCATGCCGTGCCGGCGATGGGCTTGCCGCTCGCCTATTGCGCCGTCGCCATGGGGCGCGGATTGCTGACCGGCAAATATGCCTATTTCTTCATCGATATCGGCAAATATGGCTTGTCGCAGGTGCTGCTCAACATCGCCGCGCTGGCGCTGTTGTATGTCGCGCTGATGGCGGCGCTGATCGGGCTCGATCGCTGGCTGGCGCGCGGCACCGCGCCGGCGGCCATCGGCTGAATTTTTTCCGGGGAGGGAGTTCATATGCATCCATTCGTCCACGCCGCCACGGCGCCCGACCGGCCCGCCATCATCATGGCCGGCAGCGGCGCGATGATGACCTATGGCGAGCTCGAGGCGAAATCGAACCAGGTCGCCCAGCTGATGCGCCGCCATGGCCTGGTGCGCGGCGATACCGTTGCGCTGATGCTGGTCAACAGCCTCGATTATCTCGCCATCTGCTGGGGCGTGCAGCGCGCCGGGCTGGTGTTCGTCGCGATGTCGACCAAGCTCAACGCCGATGAAGCCGGCTATATCCTCGCCGATTCGGGGGCGAAGCTGTTCATCGCCTCGGCGGCGCTTGGCGCTGTCGCCGCGCCGGCATCGGCGGGCGTCGCGGCGCGCTATGCCGTTGGTGGCGCGATTGCCGGCTTTGCCGATCTGGGCGAAGCGATCGCCGACCTGCCGACGACACGCATCGCCGATGAAAGCAGCGGCCGCGACATGCTGTATTCGAG
>JBILPK010000221.1:0-5061 GCA_044373875.1 Polymorphobacter sp. | reverse complement strand
GCAGCAGGTTGATGCCGACGCCCAGCGGCAGGATCTCCGGCACCGCCTCGTAAACCTGCACGTCATGGCCATCGGCGTGCAGCGCCAGCGCCGCCGCCAGTCCGCCGATGCCGGCGCCGGCGATGGCGATCTTCACGCGCTGCGTTCCGCGGTGAAGGTGATCGGCATGCGGATGATAGCGTTGAACCAGACCGAGCGCAGCCATTCAGGTTCGCCCGCCAGCTGATAATCGGGCAGGCGCGTGACGATCTGTTGCAACAACGCCTTCAGCTGCATCTTAGCAAGCCGGGCGCCGACGCAGATGTGCGGGCCGGCGCCAAAGGCGAGGTGGCGCTTGGCGTTGGCGCGGGTGATGTCAAAGCGGTGCGGGTCCGCGAATACCGCCGGATCGCGGTTGGCAGCGGCATAGGACAGGTAGATCTTGTCGCCCTTTTTCACCGGCTGGTCACCGATCATCGTGTCGGCAACAGCATGGCGGACGAAGTTGGTCGTCGTCGAGGTGAAGCGCAGCACTTCGTCGATGGCATTGTCGATATGCGCCTCAAAGTCGCTGCGCAGCAGGGCGTATTGGTCGGGGTGGCGCTGCATCAGGTAGATGAAATGCGCGGCGGTGGATCGGGTGGTTTCGTGCCCGGCCATGGCGAACACCAGCACGAACTGGTTGATCATCATCGGATCGAGATTGAGCGTCGTGTCGTTGACCATGACACTGAGCAGCCGTCCATCGGGGTTGCGGCGCTTTTCCTCGGCCATCTGCTGGGCAAGGCCGAACAGGCCGATCATCGGATCCATCGAAATGCTGGTGCGGCTTTCGACATCGGCCATTTCATTGCCATAGGCCGCCACCTGGTCGCGATACTGCGGCGGGATGCCCATCAGCTCGCAGAACGTGTGCACCGGCAATACCGATGCGACGTCGAAGACGAACTCGCAGGCGCCGCGCCCGGCAATCTGGTCGACGATCTCGGCGGCCAGCTTGTCGACCTCTGGCGCCAGTTCGGCCAGCGCGCGCGGCATGAACGGCGGTATAATCACCTTTTTCACCGCGCTGTGCGCGTCCGGCTGCATCACCATGAAATTGGCACGCTGCCGTTCCAGCTCTTCCCCCTCCACGTCCCACAGCACGATGCCGTCATGCGAGGTGAACATCGCTTGGTTCATCGAGACATCGAACACGTCCTGGTAGCGGGTCAGCACCCAGAAACCCTTGACCCCCGCCGACCCCGGCATGCCGCCGACATAGCCGGGGTTGGGCGGATTCCAATGCACCGGATCGGTCTGCCGCCAGTGATCGAACAGGCGATGCGGCGGGCCCTGTTCGGCCGGGAACAGGTCGGGATCGAGCAGATTCTTCTCTGCGAACAGCGTGGCCATTGTCAGTCACTCCCCAGGGCCGGTTGTCCGGCGCGTATGTTCAGGCGGGTTTGCGCGGCTCGAACTTGCCGAGCGCGACGCGCCAGACCTGTTCGCTGTTGGTCGGCTGGGCGCCGACGGCGTGGGTTGGTGCCGGGGTTTCCTGGACCAGATTGCCGACCCAGCCGACGCCGGTGACTTCGACCTCGACGAAATCGCCGGGCTGCATCGGCCGCGAATTGGCCGGGGTGCCGGTCAGCACGACATCGCCCGGCAGCAGCGTGATGTGACGGCAGAGATCGGCGAGGATGTATGGGATGTCGAAGGTCATTTCGGCGACCGGGCCGTCCTGCACGACCTTGCCGTTGATGTAGGTGCGGACCGTCTGCTCGCGGATATCGACGCCGCGGACGATGCCGGGGCCGATCGGGCAAAAGCCGTCCTGGCCCTTCACCCGCAGCATCGAACCGGCATCGGTATCACGGAAATCCTGGGCGCCGACGTCATTGGCGGCGGCAAAGCCGGCGATGTAATCCCAGACCTCGTCGCGGCCGATGTTTCGCATCGGCTTGCCGATGATCGCCGCGATCTCGCCTTCGTAATTGAGATACTGGCAATCGGCGGGGCGGTTGAGCTTGCCGCGATGGCTGTTGAGCGCGCTCAGCGGCTTCTGGAAATAGGTCGGCGTCGTCAGCGGCGGCGCCTGAAACTCCACCCGGCGCGATTCATAGTTGAGGTGGATGCAGATGATCTTGGTCGGATCGCAAGGTGGCAGGTAAATCGCCTCCGCCTCGACAACCGTGCGGCCATCGCCCAGCCGCAGCCGGTCGTCTTCGGGCCGCACCCAGTGCGGGGTGCCTTCGAACAGGATGCGGCGCCATTCCTCGCGCGGACCGGTAAGTACGGACATCGGGATTTCCTTTTGCAATGCTTCGGTTCGGCTCAGGCCGGGACCATGAAGCCCTTCATGTTGGGCATCACCGGGGCATGGCCGAAGCTGTCGCGCTGGTAATATTCGCTCTGCCCGGTGGGCGCGCGGCCACCCCAGCCGATCTCGCTCATGAAGCCCGACGGGTTCTTGAAGTAGAAGCTGTACATCTGGTCGTTGGCATGGCTGCCGGGCTCGATGATGACGGGTACGCCGGTCTGTGCGACGATGTCATAGGCGAGGCCGACATCTTCCATCCGCTCCACCTCGGTCATCAGATGGTTGATGCATTTTTCGCCGGGCGGGCCAAAGGCCAGCGTGTGCTGACGGCCGTTGCAGTGCAGGAACATCAGTTCGACGGGGTCCGGCAGGTGCGGCAGCGCCAGCTTGTATTCGACGCCGCCACGCAGGCCGAGCAGCGTGTAAAAGGCGTGGATGGCCTCGAAATCGGCTTTGCGGTTGAGCATGACATGGCCAAAGCCGCCTTGGGCTGTCTTGAACCCGCCGTGCATGCGCCGGCCGGGGTGGAAGGGCAGGTCGTATTGTACTAGCGGCCCATGGAAGAGCTCGACCAGATAGCCGTTGGGATCGGTGACGAACATCACCTCGAGGACATGGCGGGCCTCGGCCTCGGCCGCGGTGCCGAGGCGCACCGGCACGCCGGCGGCTTCCAGCGTCTTGGCCATGGCGCGAAACTCCAGAACGCCGGCCAGCCGCAGCCCCAGCCCGATCAGATCGTCCGATCCGTCCGCCACCAGCTTGATGCGATGGTGCCAATAATCCATCCGAAGGTAGCGCACGCCGTCGCTTTCGCCGGGGACGACCTCCAGGCCCAGAACGCCAGCGGCAAAGCGATCCCAGCTGGCAAGGTCGCTGACACCCAAGGTGATGGTGCCCAGTTCGGTGACTCCGGTGAACCCTGTGCTCATCTCAAGCTCCCTTGGCTGTGAACGATCCTTTGCGGACCGCGATGTTTTTGATGTCGCAGTAGAAATCGAAACTGTGGGTGCCGCCTTCACGGCCGATGCCGGACATGCGGCTGCCGCCGAACGGCGCCGACAGGTCGCGCACGAAGAAGCAATTGACCCAGAGGGTGCCGGCAACCACCTGTTCGGCAATGCACATGGCTCGCGCTTCATCGCCACAGAACAGGGTGCCGGCGAGGCCATATTCGGTGCCATTGGCAATGGCGATGGCTTCCGCGTCGTCGCGGAAAATCTGCCAGGTCAACACCGGCCCAAAGACTTCCTTCTGGCTGATTTCATCGCCCGGGCTGACCCCGGCGAACATCGTCGGCTGGAAGTAAAGCGGGCCCGCTGCGGCGCGCCCGCCGCCCCACAGCAGCTTCGCGCCGCCGGCCTTGGCGCGATCGACAAACCCCGCGACGCGGGCGAAATGCTCCGGATGGATCAGTGGCCCGACGCGGGTGGCCGGATCGCGGGGATCGCCGACCGTCATCTGGCCAACGGCGGCACGCACCTTTTCCAGGAACGCGGCCTCGATCCCCGCCTCGACGATGATGCGCGTGCCGGCAAGGCACACTTGCCCGGCGTTGATATACTGGCCCGCCACGGTTTGCGCGGCCGCATCAAGATCGGCATCGGCACAGACGATGAAGGGCGATTTGCCGCCAAGTTCCGAACTCATCGGCGTGATCGAGCGCGCCGCGGCCTGGCCGATGATCCTGGCGGTGTCGGTCGATCCGGTGAAGCTGATCCGCGCCAGATCGGGATGATTGACCAGAGCATCGCCGGCCTCCTCGCCAATGCCCTGCAATATGTTCAGCACGCCGGGCGGCACCCCGGCGGCATGCGCGATGTCGGCGAGCAGCGAGCAGCTGAGCGGCGCCCATTCCGGCGGCTTGACCACCGCCGTGTTGCCGGCGGCCAGCGCCGGGCCGACCTTCCAGGTGGTCAGCATGAACGGCGCATTCCACGGCGTGATCAGCGCCGCCACGCCGGCCGGATCATAGCGGACGTTGTTGACGACCTCGGGGTGGTCGATGACGTGATCATTGAGGCCAAGCGCCCATTCGGCAAAGAAGCTGATGTTCTGCGCGGCGCGCGGCACCATGCGGTGCAGATTGCCAGCCAGCAGCGAGCCATTGTCGGCGGTTTCGACCGCCGCAATGTCGGCGGCGCGCGCCAATATGCCGTCGGCAAAGCGCTTGAGGATGGGCAGCCGGCCCTTTGGGCCCAAGGCCGCCCAGGCCGGGAAGGCGGATTTTGCCGCCGCCGCCGCCATGTCGGCTTCGGCCTTGCCGCCCGCCGCAACCGAACCCAGGTCGCTGCCATCGATGGGCGAGGCGTTGGCAAATCGCTGCGTCGAAGGCACGCGGCGGCCGTCGATATAATGGTCGGTCGCGACAGCGACCCCCGCAACCGTTGTGGTGGCTGATGGCATGACGTCTCCCCGCGGCGCCGCAGGCCGGCGCCGATTATGTGTCGTCCTGGATGTGCAGTGCGCTCGCTTCAGCCGGCGCCAAGGCCCTTCAGCAGCAGTTCGAAATGTTCCCGCACCATGCGGTCGAAGCGGTCGCGGTCGATATAGCCGCTGAGGAACCCGCCGAGGTGCAGATAATAGCAGGCAAAGATCGAGCGCGCCGCCGGCAGCAAGGGCACCGCCGCGCCGACTTCGCCGCGCGTCTTGGCGGCTTCGATCAGCATCGCGAGCCGCGTGTAATTGGCGGTCATCAACTCGGTGACGGCATCGCGCTGCTCGGCGCTGTCGACAAAGCCGAGCTTGCGCATCAAGGCGCGTGCCAGCGGCAGGTCGCGCTC
>JBILPK010000220.1:0-5063 GCA_044373875.1 Polymorphobacter sp. | reverse complement strand
TTGCCGTCGCATGCTGTCGCCCTCGAGGGTGATGCGGTGGGCATTGTGGATGATCCGATCGAGGATGGCATCGGCGATGGTAGGTTCGCCGATCATGGCATGCCAGGCCGACACGGGAAGCTGGGCGCCCGGATTGGCATCACCGCCGTGCTCCATACCTGGGGCTCGGCGCTGACCCACCACCCGCACGTCCACATGATCGTGCCCGGCGGCGGCATTGCATCGGACGGGATGCGCTGGGTGTCATCGCGGCCGGCGTTCCTCCTCCCGGTGCGCGTGCTCGGCGCGCTGTTCCGCCGGCTGTTCCTGACCCGGCTGATGGCGCTCCATGCTGGTGGCAGGCTCGCGTTCTTCGGCAGCATGGCGCCGCTCGCCGACCGGCGGGCATTCCTCCACCACCTGTCGCCGGTCTGCAAGAAGCGCTGGGTGGTCTATGCCAAGGCGCCGTTCGCCGGATCAGAAGCGGTGCTCGCCTATCTGTCGCGCTACACCCACCGCGTCGCCATCTCGAACAGCCGGCTCCTTGCGTTCGACACGGGCGGCGTCACCTTCCGCTACAAGGACTATCGCCGCGCCGGCGCCGACCGACAGCAGGTCATGACCCTCGCTGCCGACGAGTTCATCCGTCGCTTCCTCCTCCACGTCCTGCCGCGCGGGTTCCACCGCATCCGCCATTACGGCCTGCTCGCCGCATCCTCGCGCAAGGCCAGCCTCGACCTTGCCCGTAAACTGCTTGCTGTTGCGCCGCCGCCCGACGACGAGGCCCCGACGGAGCCGGCCGACACGCGGCCGCCATGCCCCTGTTGCGGCGGCCACATGATCGTCATCGAGACCTTCGAGCGCTGGGCTCAGCCACGGGCACCGCCATCACACCCATCACCGAACCGGGAGTGCCCGCCATGACCCGGCATGGCTCATCCTTGCTATCCGCCCCGGTAATCGCGCCTCGGGCGATGACGCCCCGCGACCTGTCCGTCATCATCGACGCTACAGATGCCTCGCCTGGCCGTTTACCACGATGGAATGACTGCCCGGTCGCGCCAAGATCGAGGGACCTGGCGTCGATCACGACCCTCGATGCCGCCGGTCGCGCCACAACCAGAACCGGCGAGAAGCCGAAATCCCCATAGCCAGCCCCGGCAAGCCGCGGGTCGTTCATTGGAGACTTTCGTACGCCTCACGGCGCCCGAAACTCTACACAAAATCAGACACAGGCCATCCACCCAGCGTGTGACGGCTTCTCACTATTCCTGCCTCCCAAACCCTAAAACGGCAATCCCGCCAGCCGCTTCGGCGCACTCGCGCGCCAGCTGCGGGTCAGCCAGTCTTCGACATGGACCCAGTCATTGGCGCCGCCATCGAGCCGGATACCGATCCAGCCCGCGGGGCCGAAATAGGCCGGGCGGTAGTAGAGGTCGGGATCATTCTCGATCAGTTGCGCCTGTTCCTCGACGCCGCTGGCCTTGACGAGCAGGGCGGTGATGCCGTCGCCATGGTGGTTCTGCTGGAAATAGGCGAAGAACTTGCCGCCGCGCACGAAAAAGCCGGGGGAGCCGTGGGAGAGTTTCTCCTCGGCTTCGGGCAGCGCCAGCGCCAGGGTGCGGACGCGGGCGAGCAGGGCTTCGGGGCCGGTCTGGTCAGTGATGAGCCTGGCGAGCACGCGCGGGTAGAGCTGGTGTTCGGCGTAATGCACCCGGTTGGCGAGGCTCGCCGGCGTGTCGCCGGGCAGCACGGCAACGCGCGCCTGCCCCAGGATCGGGCCGCCATCGAGTTCGGGGGTGACCAGATGCACGGTGCAGCCGGTGACTGTCTCGCCCGCCGCCAGCACCGCTTCATGGACATCGAGGCCCTTGTGCGCCGGCAGCAGCGATGGGTGGATGTTGAGGCAGCGGCCCTGCCATTTGGCAACGAAACCCGGCGACAGCAGGCGCATGTAGCCGGCGAGCGCGACGATCTCGACGCCGTGCCGGGTGAGTTCGGTATCGATGATCGCGTCGAATTCGGCGCGCTTCAGGCCCTGGTGCGGGTGGGCGAAGCTGGCGACGCCTTCGCCGCGCGCCAACGCCAGCCCGGGGGCTTCGGGGTTGTTCGAGGCGACAAGGACGATCTCATAGGGGCAATCGGGGGCCTGCGAGGCGTAGAGCAGCGCCGCCATGTTCGAGCCGGTGCCCGAGATGAGCACGCCGACGCGGGTGCGCTCAGGCATCGTGGCTTGCGGTCCAGGCGGCGGCCGAACCCCAGCTGCCGGCGGCGCCGGTGACGTCGCAGCCCTTGGCGCCGGCTTCGATGCGGCCGATGACGCTGGCGCTTTCGCCGGCGGCGGTGAGGGCGGCGATGGCCGAATCGGCGTCACCCGCCGCTACCACCATCACCATGCCGGTGCCGCAGTTGAAGGTGCGCGCCAGCTCGCCGGGCTCGATGCCGCCTTCGCTGCGCAGCCAGTCGAACAGCGGCGGCAGGGCGGGGGCCTCGACGATGGCGCGCGCGCCCTTGGGCAGCACGCGGGGGATATTCTCGAGGAAACCGCCGCCGGTGATGTGCGCCAGCGCCTTGACCTGGCGGGCGCGCAGCAGCGGCAGCAGCGGCTTCACATAGATGCGCGTTGGCACCAGCAGCGCCTCGCCGAGCGACATGCCGGGCGCGAACGGCGCGGGGGCGGCGAGATCATGGCCCTTCAGCGCGATGATGCGGCGGATGAGCGAATAGCCGTTGGAATGGGCGCCCGAGGAAGCGATGCCGATCAGCACATCGCCGGGGGCGACATCAGCGCCGGTCAGCTGTTCGCCGCGTTCGACGGCGCCGACCGAAAAGCCGGCGAGATCATAATCGCCCGGCGCATACATGCCTGGCATTTCGGCGGTTTCGCCGCCGATCAGCGCGCAGCCGGCGATGCGGCAGCCCTCCGCAATGCCGGCGACGACGGCGGTGGCGGTTGCCAGTTCCAATTTGCCGCTGGCGAAATAATCGAGGAAGAACAAGGGCTCGGCACCCTGGACGATCAGATCGTTGACGCACATGGCGACAAGATCGATGCCGACGGTGTCGTGCTTGCCGGTATCGATGGCGAGTTTCAGCTTGGTGCCGACGCCATCATTGGCGGCCACCAGCAACGGGTCCTTGAACCCGGCCGCGCGCGGATCGAAAAATCCGCCGAAGCCGCCGAGTTCGGCATCGGCGCCCGGCCGCGCGGTGGCGCGGGCGAGGGGGGCGATCAGCTTGACCAGCGCATTGCCGGCGGCGATCGAAACGCCGGCATCGGCATAGGTGAGGGGCTTGTTGGTCGACATGGTGCCTTCCTTACCGCCCCGCGCGGTGAAGGCAAAGCATGTGGCGCTTGGCATTCGGCGGCGGGGCGCTAGAACGGCTGCATGTTCCGCGTGCTCCGCCTTTTCCTAGCGCTGGCCCTGTGGCCGTTGGCGCCGCTCGCCGCGCAGCAAGGCGCCGGCGGCAGTGCCTATGCCGTGGCCGGCATCGATGTCGATGTGTCGGCGGCCAACCCGATGCTGGCGCGGATGACGGCGTATCGCATCGCCCAGCGCAAGGCCTGGCCGCTGCTGTGGTCGCGGTTGACCGGGCGCGATGCAGCGGCGGCACCGCGGCTTTCGGACGGGCAGCTCGATTCGATCGTTTCAGGCATCGAAAGCCAGGGCGAGCGCTTCTCGATGACCCGCTATATCGCGAAGCTGGGCGTGGTGTTCGACCGATCGCGGACCGGGGCGTATCTGGCGGACGCCGGCGGCGCGCTGCAATCGCCGCCGATGCTGTTGCTGCCGTTGCTCAGCGATGGCGCGGTGCGGCGGGTCTATGACGGAAAAACCCCCTGGCTGGCGGCCTGGCAGCGCTTTCGCGAGACGGTGACGCCGGTCGACTATGTCCTCGCCAATGGCGGCGCCGGCGACAATCTGCTGCTCACCGGCTGGCAGGCGACGCGGCCCGACCGGCAGAGCTGGCGCAATATCCTCAACCGGTTCGATACCGTCGACGTGCTGACCGCCGAGGCGCGGCTGGTGCGGCAATGGCCGGGCGGGCCGGTGACCGGGCTGTTCATCGCCCGTCATGGCCCCGATGCGACCGAATTGGGCCGGGTGCGGCTGACGGCGAGCGATGATGCGGGTGTCGATGCCATGCTCGATGCGGCGGTGCGGCAGCTCGATACCATCTATGCCGAAGCCTTGCGCGATGGCCGGCTGCGCAGCGAAGCCGACCTGACCGCCGACCTGGCGCCGTTGATCGGCACCGGGCCGTTGATCGGCGAAGCGGTGAGCGTCGATCAGGGCGGTGTCGAAGCGGGCAGCACCAGCGTGGAGGCCGCGATGCCGACCCCCGATGCGGCGAGCGCCGCCGCGCTGGAAAGCGGCCTGCGCGGGACCGCCGGGGTGACCGGGGTGACGATCACCAGCCTGTCATTGGGCGGCACGACGCGGCTGCTGTTCAGCTATACCGGGTCGCGCGAGGCGTTGCTTTATGCGCTCGATGGCCGCGGGTTGCGGCTGGTCAGCGAAAATGGCGAAACCGTGCTGCGCCGCCGCCGCGACGGCGAAGCGCCGGTGCCGCGCCCGGTGCCGATCGTGCCGGTGCCGCCAGCGGCCGTCGTGCCCCCCGCCGGCGCCTTGTGATGGAAGACCCCCGTATCATCGCCCCGCCGCCGCCGCTGTCGCCGCCGGTTGCGACCGGCCTGAGCATCGCCGACCGGCTCAGCCTGCCACGCATCCATTGGGGCTGGTTGCTGCTCATAATCGGTTTCGGGGCGCTGTTCTGGGCGTCGCGCAGCGTCATCGGGCCGTTCATCGCCGGTTTTGTCATCGCCTATCTGCTCGATCCGCCGGCGCAGCGGCTGGAACGGCTGGGCTGGCCGCGCTGGCTGGCGGCGGTGACGGTACTCGTGCTGTTCATCACCGCGCTTGTCGGCATCGGCGTGGCCAGCGCCCCGATCGTCCAGGCGCAGGTACTGCAGCTTGTCGACACCTTGCCCAAGCTGATTGAAACGACGCTGCCGATCGCCAAGAGCCTATTGCGCAACACGCCGCTGGCGGGCAACAGCGGCGAGATCATCGCCAACATCG
>JBILPK010000218.1:0-5083 GCA_044373875.1 Polymorphobacter sp. | reverse complement strand
CGTGATCGACAGCTTCGTGACGACCCTGTCGGGCAAGGATCCCGTCGTCGAAGTGGCAATGAAGCCAGGCTATGCCCCCGATGTCTATGTCTCGGTGCTGGCGGTGCGCGGCCGCGTCGCCGGCTGGCGGCTGTGGCTCGCCGATCTGGCGCGGCGCTGGAACCTGCCGTGGATCAGCCGCGAGGCCGCTTCACCTACGGCGCTCGTCGACCTTGCCAAGCCGAGCTATCGCCTCGGCATGGCCAAATTGACGGTAGGGTGGGACCGCCACCGGCTCGGCGTGACGGTGGCCAGCGACCGGCCGAGCTATGCCGTGCGCAGCATCGCAACGGCGAAGGTGACGGTGACGGCACCCAAGGGCCGGGCGCTGCCCCGCGATGCCGAAATCGCTTTTGCCGCGGTCGATGAAGCGCTGCTCCAGTTGCAGGGCAATGACAGTTGGGACGTGCTGACCGCGATGATGGCCGAACGCCCGCTCGGCGTGATCGTCGCGACGGCGCAGACGCAGGTGGTCGGCAAGCGCCATTATGGCCGCAAGGCGGTGGCGGCGGGGGGTGGCGGCGGTGCTGGTGGCGGCATGCTGCGCCGCGAGTTCAACCCGCTGCTGCTGTGGCGGGCGCGAGTGCCGCTCGATGCGCGCGGCCAGGCGGTGCTGCCGCTGCGGCTCAACGATTCGCTGTCGGGCTTCCGGCTGGTGGCGGTGGCGACGGCAGGCAACGACCTGTTCGGCACCGGTGCGCTGACGATCCGCACCACCCAGGATCTGCAATTGCTCGCCGGCATCCCGCCGCTGGTCCGCGACGGCGATGTCTATGTGGCGACGGTGCTGGCACGCAACACGACAACGGCGCCGATGCGGGTGCGGATGACTGGTACCGCCGGCACGCTGGTGCTGCCACCGCTCGATCTGACCATCGCCGCCGGCGGCGCGCAGACGGCAGCATGGCGGGTGCGGGCACCCGCCGCCGGCGCGCTCGCCTGGCGGGTGGCGGCAAAGGCCGCCGGCGGCCAGGCCGATCGCGTCGAGATCAGCCAGACCGTGTTGCCTGCCGTGCCGGTGGAAACCTGGGCGGCGAGCTTCTTCCAGGCCGGGGCACCGCCGCTACCGCTGGCGCTGCCCGCCGGCGCGCTGCCCGGAGGCGAGGTCGTGGTCAGCGCCAGCCGCTCGCTCGGCGACGACCTGCCGGGGGTGCGCGCCTATATGGCCGCCTATCCCTATGATTGCATCGAACAGCGGCTGTCGCGCGCCGTCGCGCTGGGCGACCGTGCGGGCTGGGACGCGGCGGCGGAGGCGCTGCCCGGCTATCTCGACGCCGACGGGCTGGTGCGCTTCTTCCCGGCCGACTGGATTGCCGGCGACGATGCGCTGACCGCCTATATCCTGCGCTTGTCGGCCGCCGCCGGCTGGCCGCTGCCCGACAGCGCGCGGGCGCCGATGCTGCGCGGCCTGACCGGCTTTGTCAGCGGGCAGGTGGCGCGCAGCCATGCCGACATGCTGGTGGGCAGCAAGGGTGGCGGCGTCATCGGCAGCGCCGACCTGTCGGGCGATGGCCCGCCGCGGCTGGTGGCGGCCCTGGTGGCGCTGGCGACCGCCGATGTCGCGACACCGCGCATGGTCGAACCGCTGAATGTCGCCCCCGACAATTGGCCGACCGTCACGATCATCGACTGGATCGAGCTGCTTGAACGGCTGCCGGTCGAAAACGGCACGGCAAAACTGGCACAGGCCGAAGCGGTACTACGGGCGCGGCTCGACGTGCAGGGCACAACCTTGCGCATCACGCGCAGCGATTCGCCCTTCCAGCTGCTCGCCAGCCCCGATGCGACGGCGGCGCAGTTGCTTGACCTCGCCAGCCGGCGGCCCGGCTGGCGGGCAGAGGCACCGCGCATCGCCCGCACGCTGATGCTGGGGCAACGCCGCGGCCATTGGGATACGACGCCGGCCAATGCGCTCGGCACGCTGGCGATGCGGCGCTTTGCCCGGGCGTTCGAGACCACGCCGGTGACCGGCACGACGCGGCTGACGCTGGGTGCGACAACGCGCAGCTTCGGCTGGACCGGAACGCCGGCGGCACAAAGCCTGCCCTGGCCCGCCGGCGCCGCGCCGCTGACGGTCGGCCATGCCGGCGGCGGGGCGCCCTGGGTAATGGTGACGGCACGCGCGGCAGTGCCGCTGCAAAAGCCCTTTGCCAGCGGCTTTGTGCTGTCGCGGCAGGTGACGCCGGTCAGCCAGGCGGTGCCGGGTCGCTGGCGGCGCGGCGATGTCATGCGGGTGCGGTTGACGCTGACACCGCGCGCGCCGGCGGAATGGGTGGTGATCAACGATCCGGTTCCCGCCGGCGCCACCATCCTCGGCGGCTCGCTCGGGGGCCGCTCGCAGCTGCTTGCCGGCGACGAAAGCCGGGGTGAACAGCCAAGCTTCGTCGAACGCCGGGGCGATGCCGTCCACGCCCATTATGCGGCGCTCGGCCGGGCGCCGGTGACCTATGAATATACGCTGCGGCTGGGCAGCGTCGGCAGCTTCCGCCTGCCGCCAACGCGGGTCGAGGCGCAGTATGCGCCCGAAATGATGGCGATGCTGCCGAATGCGCCGGTGGTGGTGCAGTGAACCCGGGGCGAAGCGCAGGAGACGGGCCTTCGCCTTGGCGGGGGTGACGATGATGCGCGGGGTCACACAACGCATGCGATGGGCGCTGGCGGCGCTGGCGGGCCTGTTGATGCTGGTCGTCGCCACAACGCCATCATCACCGCCCGATTTCACCGGCGTTCGCCGCACCGCCACGACGAGCGAGGCGCGGCTGCTCGCCCGCGACGGCCGACTGCTCGAAATCCGTCGCACCGACCCCGACGTGCGCCGGCTCGACTGGGTACCGCTGACCGGGATCAGCGGCGCGCTGACCAGCCGCATCGTCGCGTCCGAAGACCGCCGCTTTCGCGACCACCACGGCCTCGATTGGCGCGCGGTTGGCGGCGCGCTGCGCGACCAACTGCAGGGCCGGCGCAATCGTGGCGCCAGCACGATCACCATGCAGCTCGCGGCGCTGCTCGACCCGGCCATCGGCCAAGCCGGCGACCGGTCGTGGCGGCAAAAGATCATGCAGGCACGCGCCGCACTGGCTATCGAGCGGCGCTGGAGCAAACCGCAGATCCTCGAAGCCTGGCTCAACCTGCTGCCGTTTCGCGGCGAACTCGTCGGCATCGATGCCGCGGCGCGCGGGCTGGCCGGCCGTGCGCCGGGCGGCCTTGATGCGGCACAGGCGGCGGTGCTCACCGGGCTGGCGCGCGGGCCATCGGCGGCGCCGGCGATCGTGGCCGCACGCGCCTGCCACGCCGCCCCCGACCTGCCGTGCAGCACGGTGCAGGTCGCGGCCGACACCATGCTCGGCCCGCGCGCGCCGATTGCAGGGCCAGGGCTTGCACCGCAACTCGCCGACCGGCTGTTGGTGGCGGGGACGCGCGGCGCTGTGCGCACTACCATAGACCTCGATATCCAGTGGTTGGCGACCGACGCGCTGACCCGGCAACTCGCAGCGCTGTCGCCGCGCAACGCCCGCGACGGCGCGGCGATCGTCGTCGACAATGCCAGCGGCGATATCCTCGCCTGGGTCGGCTCGGCAGGGCCGGCATCAACGGCGGCGGCAGTCGATGGCGTCACTGCGCCGCGCCAGGCCGGATCGACACTCAAACCGCAGCTTTATGCGCTGGCGCTGGAAAAGCGGCTGCTCACCGCCGCCTCGGTGCTTGATGATGCGCCCGTCGATCTCGATACCGCCTCGGGGCTTTACATCCCGCAGAATTACGACCGCAGCTTTCGCGGCCCGGTGACGGTGCGCTCGGCGCTGGGCAACAGCCTCAACGTGCCGGCGGTGCGCACCCTGATGCTGGTCGGGGTCGATGCCTTTCGCGACCGGCTCTACGATGTCGGCTACAAGGGTATCGACCGCGATGGCGCCTATTACGGATTTTCGCTGGCGCTGGGGTCGGCCGAAGTCACCTTACTCGAACAGGCCGCGGCGTTCCGGGCGCTGGCGCGCGGCGGGCGCTGGTCGCCGTTGCGCATCCGGCCGGGGCCGGCGCCCGCCGATGTCGCTGCCATCGATCCCGGCGCGGTTGCCATCATCCGCGACATCCTTGCAGACCCGGCGGCGCGGACCGCCACCTTCGGGGAGGACAATGGCCTGGTACTGCCGTTCCCGGCAGCGGTGAAGACCGGCACGTCGAAGGCCTTGCGCGACAATTGGTGCGTCGGTTTTTCGGATCGCTTCACCGTTGCCGTCTGGGTCGGCAATTTCGAAGGCGATCCGATGGTCGGCGTGTCGGGGATGACCGGCGCGGCACCAGCCTGGGCCCGTATCATGCTGGCGCTCCACGCGGCGGTGCCGGGGCGCGGCTTTGGCCTGCCGGCAGGTGTCGTGCGGCACCGCGTCGCCTGGCAGCCGGCGATCGAGCCGGCGCGCGACGAGCTTTTCCTCGCCGGCACCACGCTCGATGTGGTGCGGGTTGCCGAGCCGGCGGAGCTGCGGCCGCGGCTGCTGTCGCCCGCCGATGGTGCCATAGTCGCCATCGATCCCGACATACCGCCGGCCCGCCAGCGCGTGACCATTCGCGCGACCGGCAATGTGCCGGGGCTTGCCATCGTCGTTGATGACCGTGCGCTGCCCACCAGCCGGGACGGCGGCAGACTGACAGCGCTCTGGCAGCCGGTGCCGGGCACGCATCTGCTGGTGCTGACCGATGGCCGCCATGTCTACGACCGGGTTCGTTTGGTCGTGCGGTGACAACGAATTGTCCCCTTGCGGACACCGCGGGCAGGGGTCCGAGCGGCAGCGGAGCAGAAAACCGACATAAGCCTCAATTCGGCTGTCCGGTTTGCTGCTCACGGTTTGTTGGACGGCTAATACCAACCCTCATTGATATTCACCCATGCGCCCATTGCCGCGGTCTGATGGACATGATGCGCCATGGCTGCTCGGTGAGTCGGTTCCACGCGAAGCAGCAATGGTCGAGGATATCGTCGTAGGATTTGAAGATGCGGTTCGACAGCCAGTTGTCGCGGATGAACTGCCAGACGTTTTCCACTGGG
>JBILPK010000080.1:0-14649 GCA_044373875.1 Polymorphobacter sp. | reverse complement strand
GGATAGCCGGCCACCGGCGTGCCGCACGCCAGCGCTTCGATGATGACCAGTCCGAAGGTGTCGGTACGGCTCGGAAACGCTAGCACATCGACGCCGGCATAGGTCGACGCCAGCGCCTCGCCGTGCAGCGCGCCGAGGAAATGCGCGGTCGAATAACGCGCCATCAGATCTTCGAGCGCCGGGCCGTCGCCGACCACGACCTTCGACCCCGGCCAATCGGCGGCGAGGAACGCCTCGATATTCTTTTCCACCGCTACCCGGCCGACATGCAGCGCGATCGGCCGCGGCAGATCGGCAAAGGCCGGATGCGGCGCCCGATCGGGGGTGAAAAGCTTCAGGTCGACGCCGCGTGTCCACGGCCGGGTGCGGTGCAGGCCATGTTCGGCAAGCTCGGCCGCCAGCCGCGGTGTCGCCACCAGCACATGGCTGGCAGCACGGTGGAAGCGTTCGAGCACCCGCCAGAACGGCCGCGGCGACAGGCCGGTGCGCGCCGCGACATAATCGGGGAAACGCGTGTGGAACGATGTGGTGAACGGCACACCATGCGACAGGCACCAGCTGCGCGCCAGCCAGCCGAGCGGTCCTTCGGTCGCGATATGCACGGCATCTGGATCGAAGCCGGCGATGGTGGCGGCGATCTTGCGGCGTGTCGTCATCGCCAGCCGGATTTCGGGGTAGCTCGGCATCGGCACCGAAAAGAAGCGATCGGGGGTGATCGTCTGCACCCGGTGGCCACGCGCCGTGGCGATGTCGATGACGGTCGACAGGGTGCGGACGACGCCATTGACCTGCGGGCTCCAGGCGTCGCTGACGAGGGTGATGCGCATCATGCTGTCTCCAGCGCGGGCAAGCGAGCGGCGGTGGCCGGCGCGGTGGCGGCGGCGTGGAGTGCCTTGGTGCGCGCCGCCCAGTCGAGGATTTCGATGCGGCCATCGAAATGTTCGACCAGCGCGGTGCAGCTTTCCACCCAGTCGCCGTCGTTCATGTAGAGAATGCCGTCGAAATCGCGGATTTCGGCGGAATGGATATGGCCGCAGATGACGCCATCGACGCCGCGTTCGCACGCCGCATGCGCCACGACTTCCTCGAACTTCGAAATGAAGGCGACCGCGTTCTTGACGCGATGCTTGATGTACGCCGACAGCGACCAATAGGGCAGGCCGAACTGGCGCCGGGCCGCGTTGAACCAGACGTTCAGGCGCAGCAGCACCGAATAGCCGACGTCACCCAGGAAGGCGAGCCAGCGGGCATAGAGCACCACCCCGTCGAATTCGTCACCGTGCAGCACGAGCAGGCGCTTGCCATCGGCGGTCACATGGATGGCTTCCTGCATGACCTCGACGCCGCCGAATGCCAGCCCGGTATAGTCTCGCAAGGCCTCATCGTGATTGCCGGGAATGTAGACGACGCGCGTGCCCTTGTTGGCGAGCTTGAGGACGCGGCGGATGATGTCGTTGTGGCGCGGCGGCCAGTACCAGCCGCGCTTCAGCCGCCAGCCATCGATGATGTCGCCGACCAGATATAGCGTCTCGGGTTTGATCGAGTGCAGGAAGTCATGCAACAGTTCGGCATTGCATCCCGAGGTGCCGAGATGGGTATCGCTGATCCAGACAGTGCGGAATTTCAACTTGCCGCGCGGGGTCAGGTCCTCACCGCTGCGCCAGTGGCGGCGGCCCATGGCCGGGGCCGGCGGTTCCTCGTCATCGCAGTCATCGATATCGGTCAGGTCGAACGCAACCAGCGGGTGACTTGCCATCGGCGGGCTTCCCATCGCTTCGGATGGCCGTTCCTCTATATGTTGCAGGTGACAGCTTCGTGTCAGCCCGACATATTGTGGTGAACCCGTTTCGAAAGACGCTCATGGACCTCGACACGCCGCCCCCCGCCGACAGCCTGCAGGCCACGCTCGGCCAGCGCCGCATCTTGCGTTTCGAGCCCGGCCATGCCGAGATCGAATATGAATGCGGCCTCCACATGTGCCATTCGGGCGGGGTGGCACAGGGCGGCTTCGTCGCCGGCTGGATCGATGCCGCGATGGCGCACGCCGTGATGGCGACGTGCCAGCCCGGCATGGTGCCGATGTCGCTCGAATTGAAGATCAGCTATTTCGCGCCGACCAACCCCGGGCTGGTCGTGGCGCACGCCTGGGTCGAAAGCGGCGGCGGCCGCACCTGGTTCGTCGAAGGCAAGCTGTGCGACAGCGCCGGCAAGGTGCTCGCCAAGGGCAGTTCGACAGTGCGCTTGCTGGCGACGGGCAAGGTGGAAGCGATGACGGGCTGACCCAGCTATTTGTCCTTCATCACCCAGACGCCATCCCAATCCCCCACCGGCGGCGCCGTGCGCAGCGTCTGGCAGCGGCCGATATAGGTTTGCGACAGCGCATCGCCGGGGTGCAGCCGCAGGCAATTTTCGAAGCGCCCGATCGCCCGATCCCATTGCCCGGCGCGATAATCGGCGATGCCGTCGTTGAAGTGCCCCAGCACATCGGACAGGTTCGGAAAGCTTTTCGCGTCGTGATAGTCGAGCAGTTCGAACACTCGCACCGGCTGGGTCTTGCCCTTGACGACGACAAGATCGATGTCGCGCATCCGGTAGGTGCCGCGCAGCTTGGCAACGGTCGATTCGCTGGCAAGGATGCGCGCCGAATAGGCCTTGCAGGCGCTTTCGAGTCGTGACGCCAGGTTCACACCATCGCCGATGACGGTATAGTCCATGCGCTTGGGGCTGCCGATATTGCCCGATACCACCATGTCGGTATTGAGCCCCACGCCCATGTCGACGGTTTTCAGGCCAATCTGCCGGCGGTCGGCGTTCCAGCGCCACATCTCGCTGATCATCGAAATGGCCGTGCGCGCGGCGCGGTCGGGGTCGTCGTCATGCGCCATCGGCAGGCCGAAGCACGCCATGATCGCGTCACCAATGAACTTGTCGAGCATGCCGCCCTCTTTCGAGATGCATTCGACCATCAGGCTGAAATATTCGTTGAGGAACGAGACGGTACCCTGCGCGCCATATTCCTCGGTGATCGTGGTGAAGCCGCGCACATCGGTGAACATTACGGTCGCTTCGGCGCTGACTCCGCCGAGCAGATCATGGGCATCGCCATCGAGCATCTGCGCGGCGATCACCGGGTCCATGTAACGCGACATGGTCGATTTCATGCGCTTTTCGCTGCTGATATCCTCGAACATCAGCATCGAGCCGAGGTCCTTGCTGCCTTCGCTCGCCAGCAGCGGCATCAGGGTCAGGTTGACCGATTTCGCGATGCCATTCAGCGACAGTGCCGCATCGGGGAAGAGATCGCTGACGCCGCGTTCCTTGACCGTCGCCAGCCGTTCGAGAACCCATTGGCCATCGTCATCGACAAGCGATGCAAAACTCTGGCCGATCAGGCTGGCAGGCTCGGTGTTCCAGATGCGGCCGCCGGCGGCGTTGCAGGTGACGATCTTGCCGGCAGGATCAAGGGTGATGACGCCGTTCGACATGCTTTGCAGCATCGAATCATTGTAACCCTGCATCCGCCGCACATCGTCGAACAGCTTGGAATTTTCGAGCGCGATGGCGATCTGCGCGGTGAACGCCTTCAGCCGCTGCTCATCCTCGTCGGTGAACACCCCGCCCTTCTTGTTGAGAACCTGGGTGACGCCGATCACCTTGCCATGCTTGTTGATGATTGGCACGCAAAGGATTGATCGGGTGAAGAAACCCGTCTGCCGGTCGAACGACGGATTGAAGCGCAGATCGGCATAGGCATAGGGAATGTTCATCGTCGCCGCCGATGTGAAAACGGCGCCAGCGATGCCCATGTGCGACGGGAAACGGATTTCGCTGAAATCACTGCCACTGGCGACGCGCGAGAACAGCGTGTCATTGGCCTGGTCGTGGAGGAAGATCGTAGCGCGCTCGGCACCGAGCATCCGGGTGGTTTCGACGACCACCCGCCCGAGCAGCGCCGACAGGTCGAGCTCGGCGCTGATTTCCGAAACCATCTCGAGGAACGCCATCTCCTTGATGCGGATCCGGTCGATCTGTTCGACATAGCGCACGCTCTGCAGCGCGATCGCCGTCTGGCTGGTCATTTCGGCAAGCAATTGCAGGTCGTCGCGGCTGAATTCGCCCTCATTCTTGTTGAGGCTCTGCATCACCCCGATGATGTCGCCTGCCATCGTCCGCACCGGCACGCACAGGATGTTGCGGGTCCGATAGCCGGTGCGTTCATCGACCGAGGCGTTGAAGCGCGGATCGCTGTACGGGTCGTCGATGATCAGGCCTTCGCCGGTCTGGAAGACATGGCCGGCGATGCCGCTGTTGTTGAGCAGGCGGATTTCGCGGGTCAGGTCGCCCTGGGCAACGCGCGAATACAGTTCCCCCGTCTCGGCATCGTTGAGGAACAGCGTGCCGCGATCGCAATCGATCTCGCGTGACGTCATTTCGATCAGCACGGCAAGGATATCGTCGAGCCGGGTCGCCAGCGCACAACGCCGCGATACCTCCAGCAGCACTTCGACGCGGCGCAGCGCCAGGTCCTTGCGGATGCGGCGGACGCGGCCGGCATTGATGGGCACGGCATTGGCCGTCATGCGAAAGCCTCCAATTTGCGGCGCAGCAGCTGGATCTGGTCGTGAAGCGTCGCGCGTTCCTGCTGGGCGGCGGCGGCGGCGGCGATCGCCGACACTTCGCCGCGCTGGCGTTCATTCTCGAGTTCGGTACGCAGGGCATTGACCGCGGCGCGCAACTGGCCGAGCTCGGTCTCGGCGCTGGCGCGCACCGCCTGTTCGCGCGCCGCAGCGGCAGCGCACTGCGCTTCCATGGTTTCCCGCAACGCCGCAGCAATTGCCTTCAACTGGTTGATTTCTTCCGCAGACGACTGTTGCGCGCGCTGCACCGCCGCAGCGATTGCCACGCCGCCGGCTTCGAGCTCGGCGCGCAGCCGGTCGATCGTCGCCTGGAGTTGCAGATTGACCGCCCGCAGGTCGGTCAATTGCGCAACGGCGTCCACTGCCGCCGGATCGCCGGTCTCTGCCACGGTCAAATTCTCCCCCCCTGCATGCCCTGCCCGCTTGCCCCATGCATCAGTTTAACCAAGAGTTTTCGCCGCGCCCAGCCTTGTTGAGCGGCCGGGGGTGCGATTTCTTCAGCCTCGCTTGCTACATACGTAGCCGGCGCTTGACGCGATGCAAGTTTTGACATTCAATCTGCCATATCACTGCAAAGGCCCGTGCCATGACCCTGTTGCCCGGCAGCACCAATGCCGATTATCGCGGCGCGCCTTTTGCTGCCTGGCTGTTGATGACGATGGGGGTGTTGTCGGTCATCCCCGGCTGCATTCATTATTTCCTGCCGGATGGCGGCGCCGGGGTGATCGCCGGCATCGATCTGTCGAGCCGCGCGACGACGATCATCGCCGTCTTCGCCTGGCTCGGCGCATTGCAGATCCCGCACGGGATCGCGCAATTCGTCATCGGCTGGCGCTATCGCCCGCTGGTGCCGCTGTTTCTCGCGCTGGTCATGCTGGAACGCGGGCTGATGGCGTGGGACGGCTGGCTGGGCAAGGCCTCGGCGACCGGGCATCACCCGCCCGAACATTTCGCCAGCGTGGTGGCGGTGGGGCTGGCGGGGCTGGGGCTGTGGCTCGCGCAGCCGCGCAAGCCCTGAAACGCCATCCCCGCTCGCTTCGCGAGTCGCCCTCCCCGCGGCCGTCAGGCGACGCCTTCGCGTCAACGGGGCGGGAGTTCAGCTGCCCGTGAAATCCGGCGCGCGCTTTTCGCGATAGCTGGCGAACGCCTCGCGGAAATCCTGCGTCTTCGTCGCCAGGTCCTGCTCATGATCGGCTGCGGCAAACGCCGTCGTGTAGTCTTCGTCGAGCGCGGTCCACACCTGCGCCTTCATCGCCGCCAATGCCCGCGGCGCCGAAAACGCCGCGATATTGCGGGCATAATCCATGACATGCGGCAGCAGCGCATCGTCATCGAGCACGGCATTTACCAGCCCCAGCCGCTCCGCCTCCACCCCGTCGAAGCGCCGCGCCGTGTAAAGCAGGTCCATCGCCCGCGCCTGGCCGATATGGCGCGTCAGCAACCACGCCGAGCCCTTTTCCCCCGGCACGCCGATGCGCGCGAAAGTGGCGTTGAACAGCGCTGATCGCGCCGCAAAGCGGATGTCGCAATGCAACGACAGGATGAAGCCCCAGCCAAAGGCCGGACCGTTGACCGCGGCGATCGTCGGCTTGCGGCTGGTGATCAGCACCGGCCAGCCGCCGCTATAGTATGGCGCCAGCGCCGGGCCGGTATCGTCGCCCCATTGCGGGGTGTGCGAGGGATGGGTTTCGACCGTTGCGCCGGCCCCCTGCCCGATCAACCCCAGGTCGAGCCCGGCCGAAAAGCTGCGGCCGGCGCCGGTCACCACGATCACCTTGGCCGCCGAGTCCGCGCTTGCTGCTGCCACCGCAGCAAAGAACTGGCTGAGCATGTCAGGCGTCAGCGCATTCAGTTTTTCCGGGCGGTTGAGCGTGATCACGGCGACGCCATCGGCAACGGCATAAAGGACCGGCGCATCGGGCATTACAGGAACCCCGGCAGGCGGGTGCGGATGATGGCATTGGCCTCGTTCATGATATTGTCGATGAGCTGCTGGCAGGTCGGGATATCGTGGATCAACCCCACGACCATGCCGCACGACCAAGCGCCGGCCTCCATCGTGCCTTCGAGCATGATCTTGGGGTAGACGCCGGCGACTTCCTCGATGATGTCCTCGAACTTCAAATTCGGCCCCAGCGCCTTTTCCTTGGCGAGCAGCCGCTCGACAGCGGCATTGTTGAGCACGCGCTCGGTATTGCGCAGCGGCCGCATGACGAGGCGGGTATCGAGTTCGGTCGCGTTGAGGATCGCCTGCTTCACATTCGCGTGAACCGGCGCTTCCACCGTCGCGATGAAGCGCGTGCCCATGTTGACGCCATCGGCGCCGAGCGCCAGCGCCGCCACAAGCTGCTTGCCATTGGCGACCCCGCCCGAGGCGACGAAGGGAATCTTCAATTCCTCGGCGGCGCGCGGCAGCAATATCCAGTTCGGCACGTCATCTTCGCCGGGGTGGCCGCCGCATTCGAAGCCATCGACCGACACGGCATCGCAGCCGATGCTTTCGGCCTTCAGGCTGTGGCGCACGCTAGTGCATTTGTGGATGACCTTTATGCCGGCTTCCTTGAGCGCCGGCAGCCATTTCGCCGGGTTGTTGCCGGCGGTTTCGACCGCCTTCACCCCACCATCGATGATCGCCTTGATATAGCCCGGGTAATCGGGCGTCGACACGCTGGGCAGGAAGGTCAGGTTCACCCCGAACGGCTTGTCGGTCATCTCGCGGCAACGGGCGATCTCGCGCGCCAGATCCTCGGCGCTGCGCTGCGTCAGCCCGGTAATGATGCCGAGGCCGCCGGCATTCGACACGGCGGCGGCCATTTCGGCAAAGCCGACGAAATGCATGCCGCCCTGGATGATCGGATGTTCGATGCCGAACATTTCGGTGATGCGAGTCTTCATGGCGTGTCTCCCCAACAACGATTGCCCTTGGGCTAACCCGTCGCGCGCGGGGCTGCAACGGCCAAAGCCGACAGGGTTCGATTTTTCGCCGAGCCTGCGACACGCCGCGCGTCGCTCTCTGCTGTCGCGGCGGCTATGACCGGCGCGATGGAGATCATCTGGTTCAAGCGCGACCTGCGGGTGCACGACCATGCACCGTTGTGCGCGGCGCTGGCCAGCGGCCGGCCGCTGCTGCCGCTGTATATCGTCGAGCCCGAATTATGGGCGCAGCCCGATGCCAGCGCACGGCAATATGATTTCCTGCGCGAAACCCTTGCCGATCTCGATCGCAGCCTGCGCGCGCGCGGCGCGCGGCTGCTGATCCGTGTCGGCAATGCGGTCGAGGTGCTGCGTGATCTCCACGCCGCGCACGGCGTCACCGCGCTGCATGCTCATGAAGAAACCGGCAACCGCTGGAGTTTCGACCGCGATATCGCGGTGCGGCGCTGGGCGCGCAGCGCCGGTGTGGCGGTGCATGAAAAGCGCCAGCATGGTGTCTGGCGGGCGCTCGACACGCGCAACGGCTGGGCGGCGCGCTGGGATGCGATGATGGCGCTGCCCCGGTTACCGGCGCCGCGCGCGCTGCCGCATGTCAGCATCGATGGCGACCCGCTGCCGACGCCCGCCGCGCTCGGCCTTGCCGATGATCCCTGCTCCGGCCGCCAGCGCGGCGGCCGCCGCGAGGCGCTGGCGACGCTGGCCAGCTTTCTCGACAGCCGCGGCCGTCGTTATCGCAGCGCCATGTCGGCGCCAGCGAGCGGTGCCGAGCATTGTTCGCGCCTGTCGCCGCACCTCGCGCTCGGCGCGCTGTCGCTTCGCGAAGTCTGCCAGGCGGCAAACACCGCCCGCGCCCGCTGGCGCGAAACAGGCGATGGCCAGTTCGCCCGCTCGATCGACAGCTATATCAGCCGGCTACACTGGCATTGCCACTTCATCCAGAAGCTGGAGGACGCGCCCTGGCTGGCGGAGCGCTGCCTGCACCCGGGCTATGCAGACCTGCCGCAGCATGACGACGCGCGGCTGCTGGCCTGGGCGACCGGCACCACCGGCTGGCCCTTCGTCGATGCCTGCATGCGCAGCCTGGCCGCCACCGGCTGGCTCAACTTCCGCATGCGGGCGATGGTGATGGCGGTGGCCAGCTATCATCTGCGGCTCGACTGGCGGCAGTCGGGCCTCGAGCTGGCGCGGCTGTTCACCGATTACGAACCCGGCATCCACTGGCCGCAGGTGCAGATGCAATCGGGCACCACCGGTACCAATATCCCGCGCATCTACAATCCGGTGAAACAGGGCCATGACCAGGATCCAGAAGGTGATTTCATCCGGCGCTGGCTGCCCGAACTCGGCGATTTACCAACACCATTGCTCCACGAGCCCTGGACGGCAGCGCCCGCGGTGCGCGCGTCGCTCGCCTATCCTGCGCCGCTCGTCGACCATGAAGACGCCGCCCGCGCCGCCCGCGCCGCGATCACAACGATCCGTCGCGGCCCCGGCCACGCCGCCCCGGCGCGTGCCATCCTCGTTAAGCATGGCAGCCGCAAGGCCGGCCTGCCCGACACAAGCCGTCGCCGCGCCACCCGCAAGCCGCCTCCCGCCCAGGGGCTGCTCGACCTGTAGCATCGGCTCCGGCTACGCGGCCGTCACGCGCCTTTCATCGAAACGTTGGCGCCCGGCCGCACAAGCGAGAGCTCAGCCCCCCACAACCAGCGCGTCGGGGATGCGATAGACCTCGATGGAACCGATGCGGACGATCTGCTCATCGCCCTGCCGTACCATGCTGAAGCTGGCCTGCGCATCGCTGCCGGTGGCACGGCCACCAGTGAAGAAGATTCGGCGCTGGCCGCCATCGGGGGTTTTCAGCTCGACGGTAGCATCGCCGCCGCCGCGGCGGATGACCCCGGCCTGGCACGACCCCGTCTTGCCGCCGGCGGACGTGACGCACGGAACCGCCGCCGTGGCGTTGTACTTCGTGCCGGCGACCAGGGCGTCGCGGCTTGGACGCGGTGCGGCGGCGGCGCCCTTGACGGCAATCGTCAGTGTGTAGCTGGCGGTTTCGTTCCGGCGCGCGGCATTGCGCATCAGATAGACCTGGACGGTGTGCGGGCCGGTGACCGTCAACGGCCCCGAGAAGCGGTTGCCGCTTGTCGAACCGATGAACATCGCCTCGCCGCTGCTACCCGGTGCGAGGATGTTGAAATAGGCCGAGGCGTTTGTCGGTTTGAAATCGACCGTCAGCGTCTGGCCGGCGCGGGCGTTGACGATATAGCCATGGTCCCCGTCACCCTTGATGCTGCCCTTCAGCGTTGCCGAACTGGTCCCCTTTGCGAAGGTGACGCTGGTCTTTTCCTGGGCGACGGCGGGAACGGCGATCAACAGGGCGGCAGCGGCAATGGCCGCGAGACAAGTGCTGGTCATTTCGGGCTCCTTCGGGTTGGAAACGGGCTTGTGGAACGTGCTGGCGGGACGTGCTAGCGACCGCCTGTTCAAGGGTATCATGCGGCCGGCAACCGAGACAACGCGGAGCCGGCTATCGCCGAGCGCCGCCGGTGTGGCCGTGCCGGTCGGATCGACGACAGGATCGACCAGCCGTCGGTTCGACGCGCCATGATCCGGGCAAGCGCTCCAGGGCCGCTCACGAGCCCGTCCGGTGTACCCGGCACGACCGACCTGCACCACCATGCGACGGTAGCTGCCGCAGGGCCACCGCCTCTTGGCTTTGTCCGGTCCGCCGTGCAGACAGGGGCGGCACCGTTTCCGCCAGGAGCCCGATTTGTCTTCAAACCCGTCCGTCAGCGAAGCCGGCGCCCAAGAACTCGGGAGGACCCTGAAGTCCCGCCACGTCGCGATGATCACTTTTGGCGGGATCATCGGCGCCGGGCTGTTCGTGGGGTCGTCCACCGCGATCGGCGCGATCGGCCCCGCCGCAGTCATCAGCTATGCGATGGCGGGTTTCCTCGTCATGCTGGTGATGCGCATGATTTCGGAAATGGCGGTGGCCATGCCCGGCGTCCAGACCTTCCCCGATTTTGCCCGTGCCGGCGTCGGCAACTGGGCCGGCTTCGTCGTTGGCTGGCTATACTGGTATTTCTGGGTGGTGGTGATCGCCATTGAAGCGATTGCCGGTGCCAAGATAATTTGCGGCTGGTTCCCCCAATTCGAAATCTGGCAGGTCGGTGTCGTGCTCATGGCTGCGCTGACCGGCGTGAACCTGCTGTCGACGCGCTCGTTCGGCGAATTCGAATTCTGGTTCGCGTCGATAAAGGTCGCGTCGATCATCGTCTTCATCGTGCTGACGGGGGCATTTGCCTTCGGCATCACGTCGCAGGCCGGCCCGACGTTCGGCAACTTGACCGCGCATGGCGGGTTCGCGCCGGCCGGGATCACCGCCATATTCGCCGGTGTTTCGACGACGATCTTCTCGCTGTGCGGCGCCGAGATCGCCACGCTGGCGGCGGCCGAATCCGATGCCGGCGCCCGCACGATCGGCCGGCTGACGATTTCGGTTTCGGTCCGGATCCTGGTGTTTTTCGTGCTTTCCATCCTGATGATCGTTTCGGTCGTGCCCTGGAATGAAATCCAGCCGGGCGTATCGCCCTTTGCCCATGCCTTGCGCGCCATGGGTTACCCAGGAGCCGACCTGATCATGAATGCCATCGTGCTGGTGGCGGTCCTGTCGTGCCTCAATTCGGGAATCTACATCACCTCGCGTGCCATGTTCGGCCTTGCCCGCAACGGCGATGCGCCGCAGTCTTGCGTGCGGCTGAACGCGGCGAAAGTACCGGTGCGCGCGATCCTGATCGCCAGCCTGTTCAGCTATGTGGCGCTGGCGGCCTCGATCTTGTCACCCGACCGGGTGTTCAATTTCCTGGTCAACGCCTCGGGCGCCATCATGTTGTTCATCTACCTGCTGATCGCCTGGGCGCAGCTGCGGCTGCGCGCCGGCTTCGAAGCATCCGACCCCGAGCGGTTGCAGGTCAGGATGTGGCTTTTCCCCTATGGCACCTATGCGACAATGGCCGGGATGCTGGGGGTGCTGGTGCTGATGGGCCTGTCCCCCGCCCATGCTATCGAGCTTTGGGCCAGCATCGCGGTGACCCTAGCCTGCCTTGCCGGCTATGCGGCGCGTAAGCGCTTCGGCAAGCCGGTCATGGCCTGATCAGGGCACCAGCACGATCTTTCCGATGTGCTGCTTGGTCAGGAATGCTTGCTGCGCCGCGACGATCTGCGCCAGGGGAAAGACTTTCGAGACCAGAGGCCGGATCTCGCCGGCCTCGATATAGCGGACAAGGCTGGCAAAGACGCCGGGATCGAGGATGGTGCAGCCGATCAGCCGCAGATCCCTGAGATAAAGCGTGCGCAGGTCGAGATTGACGATCGGGCCAGCGATGGCGCCGGCAACGGCATAGCGGCCACCGCGTTTCAAGGCGTCGAGCCGGGTGCCGAACTGGTCGCCGCCGACGCTGTCGATCACGACATCGAATTGTTCGGCGCCGAAACAGGCTGCCAGATCGGCGTCGCGCGCAATGACCTGCTCGGCCCCGAGTGCGGCGATGGCAGCAAGCTTGTCGGCCGCAGCAATGGCGGTGACGATGGCACCGCGGCGCCGGGCAAGCTGCACCGCTGCCGACCCGACACCGCCCGATGCGCCGCAGACCAGCACCTTGTCACCACGCGTGACGGCGGCGCGTATCACCATGTTCTCCGCCGCCGAATAAGCGCAGGGAAAGGAGGCAAGCTCGACATCGCTGAGCGGCGCAACAATGGCATGGGCGTGACGGCTCGGCACCCGGCAAAATTCGGCAAAGCCGCCATCGACTTCGGAACCGAAATAGGTGGCGGCAAAGGGGTCGCCGGCGGGATCACGGAAGACCGGCTCGACGATGACACGCGCGCCGATCCGGTCGGCGGCGACCCCCGCGCCGACCGCGACGATCGTGCCGCAGGCGTCGGCCCCCTGGATGCGGGGAAACTGCGGAACGGCGCCGGTCCAGCCGGAATCGGCGGTCTGCGCATCGGAGAAGCCTGTTTCGCCGACGGCTTCGGTCGGTGCGGTCACGGCGCGGGAATACCAGGCGGTGCGGGTGTTGATATCGGTATTGTTGACACCGGCGGCCGCGACCCGGATCAACACCTCCCCCGGGCCAGCGACCGGCACCGGGACATCCTCGCGATAGCACAGCTTGTCGAACCCGCCGTTGCCGGTCAGCAGCACGGCCTTCATGTCAATCGGCGCGATCGAGGCCGAACTGGGCGAGATACCATTTCTGGAAATTGACGACGCCGCGTTCCTGGTCCGAATAGCGGCCGGGCGTGTAGCGTTTCGACTGGATGCCCGCCTGGTTGTCTTCGGTGATCTGGCGGTCCTGGATGGTCGTCACGTCCCAGGCCCAGACCATTTTGGCGACATCGGGATTTTCGGCCTTGCCGTCGACGATCCAGCTGATGTCGACATCGGTCAGCGTCGCGGTGCGCGGCGTGAACTGGAACAGGATGGCGAAATCATTGCACGCGACCACATGGCTGATCGGCGAAAACGCCAGGTGCATGCGCCCGCCGTCGAATTCCGTACGCTTGCCCATCAGGCTGGAAGCGGCCGATCCGTCGGCGGTTTCGCTCATATAGCCGTCGCGGATGGTGCGTTGCATGACAAGCCGCAAGTGCGTGCTGTCGGGGGCATCGTCGATGTTGCCGATCGGCCGGCCCAGTGCGGCGACACGTTTTTCCCAGGCCTCGAGCACCGGCATATAGGCCTCGACAGCGTCGCTGGGGCCGGAACTTGGCCCGGCGCCAACCGCGACCAGCGCTTCGGGCGGGTGCATCGAACAGAATTCCGGATGTGCCGGCTGGCAGTGATAGCATTCGAGGAAATTCTCGACGACCAGCTTCCAGTTGGCCGCGGTCGGATAGGATGCCTTGTGCGCGACCTTGGCGTCGGCAAAGCCGTGATAATCGAGGATGGCCGCCATGTCGCCGAAGGTGGCATCGAAATCATCGGGCTCGCCATCGGTCATGTTGATGAAGATGAAGCCGAAATATTCGCGGATCTGGCAGGGGATGAGGCCATTGGCCTTCTTGTCGAAATCCTCCGGCATCAGCCGCGCCGACAGCAGCGCGCCATCAAGCCCATAGGTCCAAGCGTGATAGGGGCAGACCAGCTTGGGGGCGTTGCCCGATGTCGCCGAACAGACCAGCGAGCCGCGATGGCGGCAGACATTGTAGAAGGCCCGGATACTGGTCGCGCTTTCGCGAATGACGATGATCTGTTCGTCGCCGATCTTGAAGACGAAATAATCGCCCTTGTCGGGTACCTGCCCGACATGTCCGGCCATCGTCCACTTGCGGCTGATGACCTGGTCCATATCGGCCTCGAACACGGCGTCGTCGCAATAGAATTCGCGGTCGAAGCTGTAGCCGACGCGGGTGTTGGCCGCGAGGCGCTGCATCATTTCTGCCCGGGATTCGGCCATTTTCATTACCTTCGTCGTCAGATCTTGATGCGGGCGTTGCCCGGATCGAACAGGGGCTTCAGCGATGCGGTGACCGGCCAGCGGACGCCCGCAATCTCGATTTCGTAATCGTCGGCGCCGATCGGGCCGACAACGCCGCCGTCGGGCGCCGTTACATAGCCCAGCCCGCAGGCGGCCCCCAGCGTCGTTGCATACATGCCGGACCGGATGTAGCCGGCGATCCTGTCGCCCTGCCAGATCGGTTCGTTGTGATACAGCATCGGCTCGGGCGATTTGAGCAGGAACTGCACCAGCCGCTGTTTCAGCCCGGCCTGCTTTTGCGCCAGCAGCGCGTCGCGGCCGATGAATCCGCCCGA
Organism: Polymorphobacter sp.; assembly: GCA_044373875.1. Taxonomy (GTDB): domain Bacteria; phylum Pseudomonadota; class Alphaproteobacteria; order Sphingomonadales; family Sphingomonadaceae; genus Sandarakinorhabdus. The sequence continues at coordinate 255 of JBILPK010000080.1, read as the reverse complement.
TTTGTCCAGCTTGACGGCAAAACCCAGCCCGGCTTCGAGCGGCGTGTCCTCGTCGGTGATGTCATGGCCCCAGTGGCGATAGGCCTTTTCCATGCGCAGCGAATTGAGCGCGTGATAGCCGGCGAATTTCAACCCGAAGGCATCGCCCGCGGCAACGATGGTGTCGAAAACATCGGCCATGAATTCGGTCGGGATATACAGCTCCCAACCCAGTTCACCGACATAGGTGATCCGCGATGCCCGCACGATCGCATA
>JBILPK010000217.1:0-5154 GCA_044373875.1 Polymorphobacter sp. | reverse complement strand
CCGGCCCGACAGCGGCAATCGCCGCCGTATCGATGCTCGCGCCGCCCAGCGTCACCGCGCCGCCGCCGGTGATCGCCCCGTTGGTCAGCGCAGCACTTGCAGCGACCAGGATATCGGCATTGGCGCGCAGGGTGCCGAGCGTCGTGACGCCGCCGGCAACGGTAATGCGGGTTGCGGCATCGAGCGCGCCTGCGGCCAAGGCGCCGCCCGCCATCAGATCGATACTGCTACCGCTGCTGGTGATCGTTGTCGCCGTCAGCGCGCCGGTTGCCGTCAACGCCACCGGCCCGACAGCGGCAATCGCCGCCGTATCGATGCTCGCGCCGCCCAGCGTGACCGCGCCGCCGCCGGTGATCGTACCGTTGGTCAGTGCAGCACTTGCGGCGACCAGGATATCGGCATTGGCGCGCAGGGTGCCGAGCGTCGTGGCACCGCCGGTAACGGTGATGCGCGTCGCGGCATCGAGCGCGCCTGCGGCCAAGGCGCTGCCCGCCATCAGATCGATGCTGCTGCCGCTGCTGGTAATCGTCGTCGCCGTCAGCGCGCCGGTTGCTGTCACGCCGATGCTGCCGATCGCATCGATGGCGCCGGTATCGACGCTGGCCCCGGCGAGCAACACCGTCGTGCCGGCAACGATCGCACCATTGCCGAGCGCGCCGGTCGCGGTCAGCTGCGTGCTGCCAAGGCTGCGCAGCGCGCCGGTTGCAACATCGGCGCCGCCGGTGACCAGAATGACATTGCCATCGAGATTACCAGCCAACAGCGCGGCGCCTGCACCCAGCGTGATGTTGCCGGTCGCGGTCACATCGCCAAGGGTCGCAGCACCCGCCGCCGTCACGTCGACAGCGCCGTTACTGCCGATTGCGCCGGCCGCAATGGCACCGCCAAGCGTCGTCGTCAGCCTGATTGCGTTGGCCGCAATCGTGCCGGTCGACAACAGGCCCGACGCCGCCAAGTCGACAGTGCCGCCGGTCGACACCAGGTTGCCCACCGCCACCGAACCGCCGCTGCCGGTGATCGCCAGCGCCGCGTCGAGCATTGTTGCCGTCACCGCGCCGCCGGCGGTGAAATCGATCCCGGCGCCGCTGCTGCTGATCGTCGCGGTGCGCAGGCTGTTGCCGGCGGTCAGGCTGATCGCTCCCACCGCGGCAAGCGCGCCCGTATCGATATCGGCAGCGCCAAGCGCCAGACCCGCACCGGCGGCCACAGGGCCGGTCACGCGCAGCAAGCCGGCCGCCGCAAGATCGATCGATTGCGCCGCGCCGATACCCTGCAGGGTGGCGCCGCCGGCAGACACCAGCGTCACGCCGGCGCTCGCCGTGATCGCGCCCGCTGCGATATCGCCGCCCAGCGTTGTCGCAAGGGCGATATCACTGCCCGAAATCGTGCCGGTAGTAAGCGGACCGGCGGCTGCCAGGGTGATGCCGCCACCGGCGAGGAGCGCACCGAGGCTGGTCGCGCCGCCCGCGCTGGCAATGGTCGACGCGGCATCGAGCCCGCCCGTCGCCAAATTGCCGCCGGCGGACAGGGCGATGCTGCTGCCGCTGCTGGTGATCGCGGCCGCCATCACGGCGTTGCTCGCGGTCAGGCCGACGCTGCCCGCAGCAACGATCGAGCCGCTGGTGATGTTCGTGGCATCGAGTGCTACCGCGCCGCCCGACATGATCGGGCCATTGGCAAGGCTTGCGCTCGCGCTTGCCGTCACATTACCCAGCGCGCTCAGGCTGCCGAGCGCCGCGTCGCCGCCGGCATCCACGTTGATCGTGTAGGTCGCGCCCTGCCCGGCCGGGCGCAGGATGCCGGCCGTGATGGCGCCAGTGCTGATGCCGTTCGCCGCCACCAGCGTCACATCATCACCCGCGCTGATCGCCCCGGCGGCAATCGCCCCGGTTACCGACAGCAGCACATCGCCTTCGGCGCGCAGGTCGGCCAGCGTCAGGTCGCTGTCGGTCAGCAGCGCCAGGTCGCCGCCGATGGTCAGGTCGGCCAGATCGAGCCGCCCGGCATCGAGGCGCAGATCGCCCGTGGTGGCGATGCCGGCCAGCGCGCTGATCGTGCCGGTCGCCGCCGCGGTCAGCCGCGCGGCGGAAACCGTGCCGCCGAAATTGATGTCACCCGACAGCCGCACCGGATTGGTAGCCAGCAAGCCAGTGTAATCGGGCGCATTGCCGCTCTTGCCGATCAACCCGGCCTGGCTGTCGGCCCCGATGAAGACCGTGCCGGTGCTGGTGATCGCCCCGGTCGTTACCGTGCCGCCGGCGAGCAGCACTGCCACCGGCCCGGCGTCGATCGCGCCGATGCCGATCGTGCCGCCGCGCGCCACCAGCCCGAGGTCGCCCGCCGTCGTCGCCGCAGCGATGCTGATCGCGCCCGCGACATCGGCGGCGATGCCATCGTCGGCGCTGATCGCGCCAGTGGTCAGCGCCGATGCGGCGCCGGTGGTGACGATGTCTACCCGCGTGCCCGCGGTGATGCTGCCGGTATCGAGCGCGCCGCCCGCGACCAACCGCGTGCCCAGCCCGCTGCCGACATCGCCGAGCCCCAGCGCGGCGCCGCCCTCGACCAGCAGCGTCGTGCCGGCCGCGAGATCGCCGCTGGTCAGCAAGGCCGCGCTGGTCAGGCGGATGGCGCCGCCCGCCGTGATACCCGACAGCGTCGCGCCACCCGCCGAAACTATATCGGCATCGCCGGTAACCGAAATCACCCCGGCGCTGATGTTCGCGGCGATGGTGGTTTCGAGGGCGACAGCATCGGCGGTGATGCTGCCGGTCGCCAGCGCGCCGCCGGCGATCGCGCGCACCAGGCCGGCGGCCGACAGCAGGTTGCCAGTCGTGATCGTCGTCGCCGCGAGATCGATGCCGGTACCGGCGGACAGGGCGAGCGTCGCCAGGCCGGTCGCGGCGCGCAGATCGATGGCGCCGCCCGCGCTGATGCCGGCCAGCGCCGCGCTGCCTTGCGAGATGATCGTCGCGTCACCGGTCACGGCAATCGCCCCGGTGACGATCGGGGCGGCAACGCTCGTCGACAGGTTGACGTCAACCCCGCCGATCGCGCCGGTCGTCAATGGCCCGGCAATGTTGGCCAGGATCAAGCCCGATGTCGAGAACAGGTCGCCCGTGGCCAGCGTCTGCGCCGAAAGAGTGATACCGCTCCCTGCCGTCAGCATCCCGGTCGTCAGGGTGGTCGCCGCCACGCCGTTGATCCGCCCGCCCGCGGCAACACCCGCCAGCGCCGCGCCGCCCTGCGATTCGATCGTGGCATCGCCCGATGCGGCAATCGCACCGGCATTGATGTCGGCCGCGACCGTGGTCAGCAAGGTCACGGTACCGCCGCCAACCGTGCCGGTCGTCAGCGCACCGCCCGCCGAAACGCTGGCAACCCCGCCGCTGGTCAGGACATTGCCGGTCGTCACCGCGCCGCCGCCGGCAACCGACAAGCCGGTCGTCGCCGCTATGCCCATGTTGTCGACGCTGCCTGTCGCCCGCAGGCTGACGAGGCCGGCGCTGCTCGTCACCATCGCCGTCGTCACATTTCCCTGTGCGTTCAAACGCACATCATCGACCGCGACAATCACACCCGTGCCGATATCGGCCAGACCACCCGCCGATGTGGTGACAAAATCCACACGACCGCCGGCATTGACCGCGCCGGTCATGATGTCGCCACCCGCGCTGATCGACGCCATGCCGCTCGCCGTGGTGATCGTCCCCGCCGTGACCGTGCTGCCGCCGGTCAGGATCAGGCCGTTGCCAGCCGACAGATCCGCCGTCGTGACACCGGCAGCCGCGCTCAGCTCGATGACGCCGCCTGCGGTGATGCCGGCCAGCGCCGCGCCGCCAAGCGAAGCCACCCGCACATTGCCCACCGCGTCGATTGCGCCGGCCGTGATCCCGGCCGGCACCAGCGTCTGAAGCGAAATGCTGCTGCCATTCACGGTGCCGGTCGCCAGCGCGCCGTTGGCGATCGCCTGCACCAGGCCGGCGGCCGACACCAGGTTGCCAGTCGTGATCGTCGTCGCCGCAAGCTCGATTCCGGTGCCGGCGGACAGGGCCAGCGTCGTCAGGCCGGTGACTGCGCGCAGATCGATGGCGCCGCCCGCCGTGACGCCGGCCAGCGCCGCGCCGCCTTGCGAGACAAGCGTCACATCGCCCGTCGCGGTGATCGCGCCGGCAGCGATGTCGGCTGCTGCCGTCGTCGCCAGCCGAACGCTGTCGCCACCAATCGTGCCCAGCATCAACATTCCGGCGGCGGCGGCATCAACAAGACCGGCGCTGGACAGCACGTCGCCCGTCGTCACCGCGGCGCCGCCGAGGATGGCGATACCCGTCGCCGCGTTGAGCGCGCCGCTGGTCACGATGCCGGCTGCCGTCAGGTCGATGCGGCCGCTGGTGCTGGTGATCGACGTCGTGTTCACCGTCCCGACTGCGGTAATGTTGACGTCGCCCGCGGCGACCGTCACGCCGCCGCTGAAGGCCGCCGGGCCGGCACCCGTCGTCGCCAGCGTCAACGCGCCGCCGGCGTCAATCGCACCGGTATCGAGATTACCCGCCGCCGACAGGCTGGTCAGGCCGCTGGTGTTGGTCACCGGGCCGGTGGAGACCGCAGCGCTGCCAAGCACAGCGATGCCCGTCGCCGCGTCGAGCGCGCCGCTGTTGACGACGCCCGCTGCCGTCAGGTCGATGCGGCCGCCGCTGCTGGTGATCGATGTCGTATCGACACTGCCGACAGCGGTGATGTTGACGTCGCCCGCAGCGACCGTCACGCCGCCGCTGAAGGCCGCCGGGCCGGCACCCGTCGTCGCCAGCGTCAGCGCGTCGCCGGCGTCAATCGCACCGGTATCGAGATTACCCGCCGCCGACAGGCTGGTCAGGCCGCTGGTGTTCGTCACCGGTCCGATGGTGACAGCAGCGCTGCCGAGAACGGCGATACCCGTCGCCGCGTCGAGCGCGCCGCTGGTCACGATGCCGGCTGCCGTCAGGTCGATGCGGCCGGCGGTGCTGGTGATCGACGTCGTGTCGACGCTGCCGACGCTGGTGATGTTGACGTCGCCGATGGCAACCGTGATGCCGCCACGCAACGCCGCCGGGCCCGCACCCGTCGTCGCCAGCGTCAACGCGCCACCGGCGTCAATCGCACCGGTATCGAGATTACCCG
>JBILPK010000216.1:0-5155 GCA_044373875.1 Polymorphobacter sp. | reverse complement strand
AGCACCCCGCAAATCAACGAATAGACCGAACCGACCGATCCCGCGTAGGGAACATTTAGGTGAGGCAACGCTGCCATCGTTCGGGAACATTCTTTCGTGAGGCAACACGGGGACCCATCAGCGGCGACTGGTTCGAGGCCTATGTCGGAAGCGCGTATGCAGGCATCGGACAGGGAGGGTTCCGAAAAATGCGCACACAAAAGATGTGTAACATGTATCTCACAAGTGAGATGTGTGCCGCAGTCTGGAAGCGGCAAGCCCTCGCCTCGCGGTCGCAGCACAGCAGCCCCCTGCCCTGCCTGGCCGGTCTGACGTCACTCCTCAGGATGGAAGCCATCCTAGTGGTCGCCGCGATCCCTGCCCGTTTCAGCTGCCAAGGCAAGATCAAGAATTCTCGTCATTGCCTCGCCCTTGGTGATCCGGTGCCGCCACGCAAAGTCGTCGAAGCGCTGGCGGTCGTTGGCTGTCGTTCGAATATGGAAATTGGTGTCGAACGTGGCAGCCCGGACCTGTTGGCGTGGCGCAGGGCGTGGCGCGTCGGAAGTGAAGCCTATCCGTTCGGCTTCGGCCTTGGCGTTGGCACGCTGCTCAGCGGTCGGCGGCTTGATGTCGTCGTCGCCGAGGTTGAACTTTGTCAGTCCGGGGCGTGGATTGGTCGTCATGCCGGTACTCCCTGTCTAAGCGCTTCGAGCACATCAGCGACAAAGGCCCGGGCGTTCTCGCGGGCAGCATCGAGGGACGCGACGAATGCCGGATCAAGCGTCGCCAGGGTGCCGCCAGAGCTGAAGAGGCCGCGGAAGGCTCCGCGCTCTGCCAGCGGCGTTGCGATCATCGGAATCCCCGCCTCCTGAAGGTTCTGGACGATAGCCTTCAGATCCCGGGACCAGAGGCGCTGGGTGCCCGGCGTCCGGTTTAGAACGGCGGCATAGGCGATAGGCCGCTCACGAACACGTGCGGCGCTTCGCACGCTCTGGAAAGCGCGCAGCGCCTGGTCGGCGTCGAGCCCAGAACCCTGGATCGGGATCAGCGCAAGGTTGGACATCAGCAACGCATTTGTCGTGCGCGCGCTTGCACGGCCTTCCAGGTCGACGACCACGAACTCGGCGCGTTTGCGGGCCTCGTCGATGGTTTCGATGATTTGCTCCTCGTCGATTTCCGCGATGACCTCGATGTTGTCGGGTTTCCCTGCCAGCGCCGCCCATTTCATCAACGGAAAATTGGGATCGGCATCGATGATAATGACTTGGGCACCCTCGGCTGCGAGCTCGGTCGCCAGCACCAGCGCCGTCGTTGTCTTGCCGACGCCGCCCTTTGGCGACAGCATTGTGATGACCGGCATTCAGACATCTCCGATGTGTTACACATGTTATACATATCTAGAGTGATATGTTTCTCCAGAGACTTGTATCACACTTCTCGCGCCGGGCAAGCGACCGGATGTTTTCCGGCATATCTGATTGCCGCCGCTGACATGTGCGAGATCTGTAGCAAGCGCCTCATGTTTCTCATGTGGTTCATGTGCGCCATGTATGATCTGTGAACCATGTGTAAGATGTGTAACATGTGTCACACGTCCAGCGTCTTGAGATGGATTTTTCGCCTCGAGGCGCGACGGCGGGACCAGCGGCTCTTGCCGTTGGAGATTAGGACGACAGCCCGTCCGGCGACCATGGGTTCTTAGAGACGCGCGCTCGAAGCGGCCGTTGTGGATCGAGTGCGCGCCTCGTGCGCCATGTGGAACATGTGTAACACGTTTAACGAATCCAGCGTCTCGAGTTGGACTTTCCGCTTGGAGGCGCGAGGGCAGGAAAAGCGGCAATTCCCGTTGAACAATAGGGCCACAGCCCGTCTGGCTACCACAAAGCCGTGGAGAGGCTCGCCCAAAGCGCCCTGCTGTGAACCGCATGTGTGCCATGCGCACCATGTCTAACATGTGTAACACGTTCCGCTTCCTGAGAAGGACAGGCAGCCTGGGAGCGCGACGGCGGGACAAGTGCCATTTCCCTTGGAAGATTAGGCCGATAGCCCGGCCGGCTACAATAGATACGTGGAAAGGCGCGCCCGAAGCGCCCCGCGGCAGGCTGCTCTGGAATTGATGCGCCAAGGGCCGACCGGGGAGTACCATCCCTACAAGAGTTGAAGCCCCTCTGGCTGTCTCTCGCCGATCTGGGCGGCAGCGCGCGGAGGCCTGAAAGCCACCCGCCGGGATCCTCATGCGACGGATTGGGAGGGGGCGCGCCGTTTGAAGTCCCGGCGTGGAGCCAGAGGTTCTGCCGGCCGATGCCCGAGTTTCGGCGCAGGCAACATACAGTTGTAGAGCTGATCTGCCCATGACTTACAGCTCATAGGGTGTTTCTGGCCGGCGGCCGTTAAGGCGGCATACTCCGTGCTGAGGCCGGGGAGCACGTGCGTGATCCTACGGCGGGGCAGGGGCCGTCCGATGGGTGAGGCGTGAACTCCGCTCGTCATTGCGCGCTGCTCGACGCCCGTGTCCGTGCGGCTCAAGTGTTCCGTAAATTCTTGGGCGCATGTCTCACATGTGAGACACATAACTAACGTCTCGCTTCTGAGAACGTTGAGCGCGCTGACCTGCTCGCTATGGGGCCGCGGTTTCCTGCCGCAAATTGACCGCCGCTAGCGCTCAGATGGTCATATGCATCTGGCCGCAGCGGCGAAGCCCTGCCGCAGGGGCGAGCGCCTGCCGCTGCTCCAGGCCGAGAAGATTGAAGCTATGATCACGAGCTTGAAGAAGGCTGATCTTGGTACACAAGGCGCGACCGGCGCGGTACGGGTTGGCAGGAATATGCAGCGCCGGAAAGACCGCCGCAATCTGAGGGGCTGGTTGACCGGCCTCTGTTGGTTGCTTTTTGCCGGTACAGGCAAGCGGCGCGCCTGGGACTCGGGCCGGTTCGCGCTGCGCGACAATCAAGGTGAGAATCGTATCTCCGCAATGGCTAGGTGCGGACCTTTCCCAAGACCCTTGCCGCGGCGTTGGCCTTGGGCGCCAGCTTCCTTGCATAGCGCAGCGCCGTGGTCGTCGACTGCCAGCGAAGCGCCTGCGCAATCGGGCCGACGCCTTCGCCGGCAGCGAACAGGTCCTGTGCCAGGCCAACGCGCAACGAGTGGGTCGATAACGCCGAAATCGCAGCGTCGAGCTCGGCCCCCAACAGGGACACCATTCCAAGCTCGGCGGCGCGGCGCGCCATCGATCGATAGATCAGGTTGACCCCCTGGCGGGTGAGGGGGGTTGTCCCGATTTTGTAGCGCACCCGCGCGGGCTCGTCGTGCCGTGCCCGCATTCGTTTCCAGTCGATGTGGGCGTTGGGCGCGAGGTCGGCGATCGACCGGGACGGCTCGGCCTTGATGGCGGCCCGGCGTTCGATGGCGATACGGCGGAACAGGATTCCGCTGGCGAGCCCGGAGGCGTGTTTCCAGGCGTCGAGGCGGCGCATGGTATCGGGCGACACCCAGGCATAGGCGCCGTGGCCGTCCTGATCGGTCTTGGCGCGCGGGATCAGGAGCAGGCCAGAGCCATTGCTGTCGAGCTCGAGATGCTCGATCTCGACCGCGACCAGTTCGGAGACCCGCAGGCCCGCATCGTAGCCCAGGCTGAGGAGGGCGGCGTCGCGCAACCCACGGCAGTCTGTCTCGCAGGCCGCCAGCAGTGCCGAGAAGGTCAGGCCTCCGCCGGTACCAAGGGAGGCGTCGTCGTCACCGAAGCGCAGGCCGAGCGCTTGGCGCTGCACGGTCCCGGCCCTGCGCTTGAAACCCTTGAGCGCGTGGCGCACGACGATGGCGTTCGTCGGCGTCGGAACGCCGAGCAGGGCGTGGGCGCTGGCCAGCGACGACAGCCGCCGCGCCACCGTCGCCGGTTTGAGACCGCGGCCCTCGAGATGCTCGACCCAGGCGACGACCGTCGCCTCGCTTGCCGGCAGTCCGGCGCGGCGGCTGACGTCGCAGAATGCCGCATAGCAGCCGAGGTCACCCGCGATCGCGGCAACGCTGGCAGGCGCCAGCGCTTCGAGAGCTTTGCGGAAGTTGAGCTCGAGCACGCGGGCGCCGTCCTCGGGCACCAGCGCCGTCAGCAACTCGGCGAGCCGTCCGGCGTCACGCCCTTCGCTGCCCTGGCGTCGGCGGCGAACGGGCAGCGCGCCTTCGCCGGGGCGCAGCACCTCGACGACGGTGACCGTGGCCCGTGGGGCAGGGGGCTTTGGCGGTGCCAGTGTGCGTGATCGTGCAGCCATGAAGGCGGTCCTGTTCCCAAATCCGACCTTACGAACTTACCATAAGATTATATTATGCCAAGTGCATAAGAAGTCCGTGCAGCAGCTATATATCTAACGTGAATTAGCTATGTTATGAAGGTCGGGCGCGGGCAGGGGGAGCGGGCATGACGCTGTTTTCATTGGATACTCCCGACGCCGGTGACGAAGCGCTCGCCTCGGTCGGCGCCCGCTGCTACCTCGCCCTCGGCCGCCTCGACGGCGCCGTCGCGTACGCCGCACCTGCGGTGCTTCGGCTGTTCGCGCTCCTGCTGGTGCGACGGACGCTGGCGCGGTCGCTTGCCGCCGCCGGCTATCTGTTCACCGAGGCGACGTTCGAGGCCTGGCTCTCGCGCGTCGGCGGGCCGCCGCAGGGCGGGCCGGGAAGCGCCGCACCGGCGCCGGCGCTTGCCACAGCCGTCCTCGCCGAGCTGCGCGCCGCGAAATGGCCGGTGCTTGCCGAGGCGGCGGACCTCGTTGTGCGCGCGGCGGCCCACCTTGCCCGCGGCGAGGGCGCCCCTGGCGGTGGCGCCGCGCACGCGGGTAGCGGTGCCGCGCGCAGGAAAGGGCAGGGGTCGCAGCCCCACGAGGACCCCGGCGCGGTCATCGAGGCGGCGCGGGCGTGGCTCAGCGAGGGTGATGACGCCCCCGCAGCGCGCGATGCGCCGCCGCTTTCGCTCGTGGCGGACCGGCTTGCCGCGGCGCCTGCGCTGTTCGTGCCGATCGAGCGCGGCGCCACCGTCCTCGAAACTGATGCCGGGCCAGTCACCGTGCCGCTGGCGACCGCGCAAGCGCATGGCTGGGCGCTCGGGCTTGTCCTCGGCGGGGCGCTGGCCGCGCGCGGCGTGTTGCGGCGGCCGCTGCCGTTTGCTGGGGTGATTGCGCCCGAGGTT
>JBILPK010000215.1:0-5172 GCA_044373875.1 Polymorphobacter sp. | reverse complement strand
CGATGCATCCGCTGTCGATGCCGCAGCGGCCGTCGACACGGCCGAACAATTGCTGGCGGCACAGTTGCAGGCCGGTCCTGCGTTGCTGGCAGCGCGGGGGTGATCACGATGGATGTTCCCGCCTTTGCTTCGGCCGGTGCCTTTTTTCCGCAGGGAGATGCCGGCCTTGCAGCGCTGGCCGCCCCGGTGGCGGTGGCGGCGCTCGTGGCCGCCTGCGACCTGTTGTTGCTCATCGATGGCAGCGGCATCATCCGCGGCGTGGCATTGGGCAGCAGCGATCTTGCCGATCTGGCGATCGAAACCTGGGTGGGCCGCGCCTGGCGCGAAACCGTCGATCCCGGGGAGGCCGAAAAACTCGTCGAACTTGCCGCCGGTGCCGGCGAAGCCGGGCGCTGGCGCCAGGTCAACCATAAGGTGCCGGGCTGCGACCTGCCGATGCGGTATCGCGCCGTAAAGGCCGATGCCAAGGGCGGGCTGGTGGCGATCGGGCGCGACATGCGGCCGCTGGCGCAAATCCAGCAGCGCGCGCTGCGCGCCCAGCAGGCGACCGAGCGCGACGCATTGCGCCTGCATGCCGCCGAAGCCCGCAACCGGCTGCTGTTCGATTCGGCAACCGATGCGATCCTGATGGTCGATGCGCTCACTTTGGTGACCACCGACGCCAATCCCGCCGCAACCACGCTGGCCGGAACCGACAGGATCCCGCTCAACGGGCGGGCACTGACCGCGCTGGTGCACGCCGACGATCGCGATGCGGCGCTGACTCTGCTCCACGCCATTGCCGCGGCGCAGGATCGGCGGCCGGTCGGGGTGCGCCTGTTCGATGGCCGGCCGTGCCAATTGACGGCAACGCTGTTCCGGCAAGAACAGGGTCGAACCTTGCTCGTGCGGCTGCAACCGCTTGCGGCAGCCATCGATCATGCCGCCGAACGCCCGCTGGCGGTCGTGCTCGAACGGGTGCCCGATGCCTTTGTGCTTACCGATGCAGCGCTGGGCATCCTCGCCGGCAATGCCGCTTTTCTCGATCTGGTCGGTCTGGCGCGGACCAGTGATCTGCGCGGGGAAACATTGTCCCGTTTCATCGGCCCGCCGGGCAGCGATCTCGCCGCCCTGGCAGCGCGGCTGAGCAGCGATGGCAGCGTGCGCGATTTCGCGACCGCGGTCCGCCGCAACAACGCAACCGAAACCGGCGTCATGGTCACGGCCGTCACGGTGGTCGATGCCGGCGCCGTCCGCCACGGGTTTTCGATCCGCCCGGTGGCGCTGCCGATCGCCAAGGTCCATCCAACGCCGGTGGCGCGGTCTGCCGATGAACTTGCCGATCTTGTCGGCCGCATGCCCCTCAAGGACATTGTCCGCGAATCGACCGATCGCATCGAACGACTGTGCATCGAAGCGGCGCTGGCCTTCACTGCCGACAATCGCGCCTCGGCGGCCGAAATCCTGGGGTTGTCGCGCCAAAGCCTCTATTCCAAGCTTCACCGCCACGGCCTTGGCAATCTGTCCGACAATGATTCTTCCGGCGGCTGAACGAAATGCAATTGCGGCGCGTTGCCCGCGTTGACGCCCCAAACTGTCAAGTCTAGCTTACACCAATGGACGGGGTGACAATTCCAACGACAGTGCGGCGCGTGCCCAGCCCGCGCGATGTCCTCGAGCTGCTGAAGCCGGTGACCTGGTTTCCGCCCATGTGGGCGTTCATGTGCGGGGTGGTGTCGTCGGGCGTGCCGCTGGCGGATCGCTGGGGTCTGCTGGTGGCCGGCATGCTGCTGGCCGGGCCGCTGGTCTGCGGCAACAGCCAGGCAATCAACGACTGGTTCGACCGCCATGTCGACGCGATCAACGAACCCAACCGCCCGATCCCGTCGGGGCGCATTCCGGGCCGCTGGGGGCTTGGCATCGCGATTGCCGGCACGATCATTTCGCTTCTCGTCGGCTGGGCGATCAACCCCGTCGTCGGCGCCGCGACGGTGCTCGGCGTGTTTCTCGCCTGGATCTATTCGGCACCGCCGATCCGCGCCAAGGCCAATGGCTGGTGGGGGCCGGGCGTCTGCGCGGCCGCCTATGAAGGGCTGACCTGGTTTACCGGCGCCGCAGTGATGGTCGGCGGCCTGCCCGACCTGCGCATCATCGCCATCCTGGTGCTCTATGCCACCGGTGCGCATGGCATCATGGTGCTCAACGATTTCAAGGCGGTCGAGGGCGATCGCGTCTCGAATGTGCGCTCGCTGCCGGTGCTGCTTGGTGAACGCCGCGCCGCCGTGCTGGCCTGCTACACCATGGCGTTGCCGCAATTGCTGGTGGCGTTCCTGTTGTCGCATTGGGGGGCAAAGCCTTCGGCGGTGCTCGTCATCGTCTCGATCGCGGCGCAGTTCCTTTTGATGCAGCGGCTGCTGTCCAACCCGGCCAAATACGCGCCCTTCTACAACGCCACCGGCACTTCGCTTTATGTGCTCGGCATGCTGGCCTCGGCCTTCGGCTTGCGGGCGCTGGCGTGAAGGCGGCGGACGCGCTGCCGCCGCTCGGCTGGCTCGGCATCGCCCGGCTCGGGCTGGTGCAGAGTGCGATCGGTGCGATCGTCATGCTGGCGACGTCGCTGCTCAACCGCATCATGGTCGTCGAATATGCCCAGGCCGCAGCGCTGCCGGCCGGGCTGGTGGCCTTTCATTATGCCGTGCAGCTCAGCCGGCCGAAATGGGGCCATGGTTCGGATAACGGCTGGCGGCGGACGCCCTGGATAATCGGCGGCATGGCGGTGCTGGCGGCCGGCGGCGTGCTCGCCACCCAGGCGACGGTGATGCTCGCCGACCGGCACGATCTGGCGCTGGCGCTGTCGGTGCTGGCCTATGCGATGATCGGCGGCGGCGTCGGTGCTGCGGGCACGTCGCTGCTGGCGTTGCTCGCCACCCGCACCGCCCCGGCACGGCGCCCGGCGGCGGCGTCGCTGACCTGGATCATGATGATCCTCGGCATCGTCATCACCGCGGGCATCGCCGGGGCGCTGCTCGATCCGCCGCTCGGTGCCGCACAGCCGTTTTCGCCCGACAGGCTGCTGGCGGTGGCTTCGGGTGTCGCCGGTATTGCCTTTGTCATCGCGTGCATCGCCGTCACCGGCATCGAGGGCCGTTCCGCACCGGTTGCCGCCGAAGCGACCCCGGCGGTGCCGTTCGGCGCGGCGTTGCGCGGGATATGGGACGACCCGGTGACGCGGCTGTTCAGTGTCTTCGTCTTCGTCTCGATGCTCGCCTATGCGACGCAGGACCTGATCCTCGAACCCTTTTCCGGCCTCATCTTCGGGCTGACGCCGGGGCAATCGACCTCGCTGTCGGGCACCCAGCACCAGGGTGTGCTGCTCGGCATGATTCTTGTCGGCATCGGCGGGCATGGCTTTGGTGGCCAGAAGCGTTCTTTGGCCGGGCTGAAGCTGCGGCGCTGGATCGTCGGCGGCTGCATCGGCTCGGCGCTGGCGCTGGCGGCGCTGGCCATGGCGGCGATGGTCGGCCCGGGCTGGCCGCTGGCGCCGACGGTGTTCGCGCTAGGCTTCGCCAATGGCGTCTTTGCCGTCGCCGCCATCGGCACCATGCTCGATTTGGCCGGCCGCGGCGGCGTCGACGGAAAAAGTTCAGGGCATGAAGGCATTCGCATGGGGCTGTGGGGCGCGGCACAGGCCGCGGCCTTCGGGCTGGGTGGTTTCTTCGGGGCCAGCGCGGTGGATGCCGGGCGGCGTTACTATGGTGCCGATGGCCCGGCCTTCGAAACGGTTTTCGCCATCGAAGCGGTGATGTTCATGGTGGCGGCGCTGCTTGCGCTCCGCCTCAATGCCGACAATAAATCAGCAGTCCAGAAAGAGGCCATCGCATGACCGAAACATTCGACGCCATCATCGTCGGCGGCGGCCCATCCGGCGCCACGGCGGCCGACGATCTGGCCCGCGCCGGCCGCAAGGTGCTGTTGCTCGATCGCGCCGGGCGCATAAAGCCGTGCGGCGGCGCCGTGCCGCCGCGGCTGCTCAAGGATTTCGAGGTGCCGCTTGATCAATTGTGCGCGCGGGCCACCTCGGCGCGCATGGTCGCGCCGTCGAACAAGACGGTGGACATGCCGGTCGGCGATGGCTTTGTCGGCCTCGTCGATCGCGAAGTGTTCGATGAATGGTTGCGGGTGCGCGCCACCACCAATGGCGCCACGCGGATCGACGGGACATTCGAAGCGCTCGAACGCGATGCCGATGGCACTGCCGTCGTCTGCTATCGTCCCAAGGACGCGCCGCGCGGCGGCGCCCCGGTGAAGGTACGCGGTCGCGTCATCATCGGCTGCGATGGCGGCAATTCGGCGGTCGCCCGGGCCGCGTTGCCGGCCAATGAAAAAGTGCCGTTCGTTTCAGCCTATCACGAAGTCATCGAATCGCCGCCGGAAGGCTTTCGCGGCTTCGAAGGCGGGCGTTGCGACATTTATTACCAAGGCAATCTGTCGCCGGATTTCTATGCCTGGATCTTCCCGCACGGCGACAAGACCAGCGTCGGCGTCGGCAGCGCGGTCAAGGGCTTCGCGATGCGTGATGCCGTGGCGCGGTTGCGCGAACAGACCGGGCTCGACGCCTTCAAGACCATCCGCGTCGAAGGCGCGCCGATCCCGCTGAAGCCGCGCAAGCGCTGGGACAATGGCAAGGATGTCATCGTCGCCGGCGATGCCGCCGGGGTGGTGGCACCGGCCTCGGGCGAAGGCATCTATTATGCCATGACGGCGGGCCGACTGGCGGCGGAATCCGCCGCCGAACTGCTGCGCACCGGTGATCCCGCCGCGCTGAAGACCGCCCGCAAGAAATTCATGAAGGCGCATGGCCAAGTCTTCATGGTGCTCGGGATCATGCAATGGTTCTGGTATCGCAGCGACAACATGCGCGAACGCTTCGTCAAGCTGTGCGACGATCCCGATATCCAGCAGCTGACCTGGGAAGCCTATATGAACAAGGAACTGGTGCGCAAAAAGCCGATGGCGCACGTCAAGATCTTCATCAAGGATACCGGGCAATTGCTCGGTGCGCTGTTTTCGGGGAAAAAGTCGGGCGCCGACAGCAGCGCGCGGACCTGATCCAATGCCATCGAAGGTCTTGTCATGATGAGTGGTCGCTGGCTGCTGCCGGCATCGGTGGCGGCGCTGGCAACGGCGTTCATT
>JBILPK010000079.1:0-14975 GCA_044373875.1 Polymorphobacter sp. | reverse complement strand
CTTAGTGACCGGTTGATGGTGCACCCGGCGGGAATCGAACCTGCGACCTCCGGTTTAGGAAACCGTTGCTCTGTCCTGCTGAGCTACGGGTGCGTGCGCCCTGCAATGCCATGGCGGCGCGGGAGTTCAAGCAAAATCAGGCGTCGGAGCGGACCAGCGGGGTGAAGGGCAGCGGCAGCAGCGGCACGCCATCATCAGCAAGCGCGCGCACTTCGGCCGGGCTGGCCTCGCCATAGATGCTGCGTTCGGGGGTGCTGCCTTCGTGCATGGCGCGCGCCTGGCTGGCGAAATCATTGCCCACATAGTCCGACCGCGCTTCCATGGCGCGTTGCAGGGCGAGCAGCGCCGCCATGCTCGAATCCGCCCCCGAATCCGTTTTGCCGGCCGGCATGGTGCGGCGGTTGCCCTTGGCGGCGACGGCGGGGGCCATGACGGCCTTGTCGATGCCGGTGTCGCCGCACAGGGGGCAGGCGATGAGGCCGCGTGTCCGCTGGCTGTCATAATCGGCGGTCGAACCGAACCAGGCTTCGAAGACATGCGCACCGCCGCAGCGCAGGTCGAAAACGATCATGGCGCCGCAAAGCCGCGGGCATGGACGAGCGCCGGCACGCGGCCGCGCGCCTGTGCCACGTCATCGAGGTCGATCTCGATCACCGCCCGACCTGGCGCCTCGCCCATGTCGAGCAGCACATCGCCCCAGGGGCCGATGACCAGCGAATGGCCATAGGTGGCGCGGCCATCGGCGTGGTCGCCGGTTTGCGCGGCGGCGATGACGAAGCTGCCGGTCTCGATGGCGCGGGCGCGCAGCAGGACGTGCCAGTGCGCGGCGCCGGTGGGCCGCGTGAAGGCTGCCGGCACGGCGAGCATGACCGCGCCGGCTTCGGCCAGCGCGCGGTGCAGCGCCGGGAAGCGCACATCGTAGCAGATCGTCAGCCCGAGCGGCCCCCACGGCGTTTCGGCCACCACCGCGGTGTCGCCGGGGCGATAGGCCGCCGATTCGCGATAGGATTCGCCGCCCGCCAGCGTCACGTCGAACAGGTGGATCTTGTCGTAGCGGGCGCGGACCTCGCCATCGGGATCGACAAGGAAGCCGCGGTTGGCGAGCAGGTCGCCGTCCGCTGCCAGTGCCAGGCTGCCGAGCTGCACCCAGACGCCGTGCGCCCGCGCCGCGTCGCGCACCGCCGCCAGCACCACATCATCGGCTTCGCCGCGGACGTTTGCGCTGGCGCGGCGGCGATCCTTGTCGAGCAGGCCGCTCATTTCGGGGGTGAAGACAAGCTGCGCACCCTCGGCCGCCAGCGCGGCGACACCGGCGGCAAGTGCCTGTGCTTCGGCGGCCGGGTCGATGCCCGTCGTCGTCTGCAGGATGCCGATCCGCAGCTTCATGCGAGCAGGGGATCGAGCTTGCCGGCCATGTCGAGCGCGGCGAGATCGTCGCTGCCGCCGATGTGGCGGCCATCGATGAAGATCTGCGGCACCGTCTGCTTGCCGCCCGAACGTTCGAGCATTTCGGCGCGCAGCGGCCCGCCCATCGAAATGTCGTGCTCGTCGAAGGCAACCCCCTTGGTCGTCAACAGCTTCTTGGCCCGCGTGCAATAAGGGCAGAGGAATTTGGTGTAGATTTCAACCTTGGGCATCTTCATCTCCGATGGGCAATTGTGCAGCGTTCGGGCGGCTGGCGCCAGCACCCGATTCCACAACGCGTGAATCAGCGTCGCGCACCACGCGCGCGAAGGTCAAGACCACAACGCTCGCCGCGCCGCCGCGCCGCAGCACCCGCGCGCAGGCATCGGCGGTGGCGCCGGTGGTCAGCACATCGTCGACAAGCACGATGGCGCGCCCCCTGATGCGACCGCGGTCGCGCAGCTTGAACACCCCGCGGACGTTCTTGGCGCGGGCGGCGCGGCCCATGCCGATGCTTGGCGGCGATGGCTTGACGCGATCGATCGCATCGATGGCCAGTTCGGTGCCGGTCCGCGCCGCCAGCGCCTGTGCCAGCAGCGCCGCCTGGTTATAGCCGCGCCGCCACAGCCGCCAGCGGTGCAGCGGCACCGGCACGAGCAATGTTTCGGGGGTGATCAGCGCCGCCCCGGCGCGCGCCATGTGCCCGGCCATGATATTGGCGAGCCACGGCTTGTCGCCATGCTTGAGCGCCAGGATCGCGGCGCGCGCCGGGCCGCCATAGACCAGTGCGGCGCGGGCGGCGGCAAAGCGCGGCGGTTCGGCGATACAGGAGCCGCATTCGGCGCCGGCGCCGCGATCATGGTCGAAGGGCAAACCGCAGCGCGCGCAGCACGGCGCGGTGATGAACTGCAGCTGCGGCCAGCAATCGGGGCAGAAACGCCCGTCGCCATCGACGATGACGCGGCACGCCGGGCAGCGCGGCGGCAGCACCAGATCGACAAGCGCCTGCCCGAAGGTCTGAAGCGCGTTGAACAAGGGCGGCAGTGTAACCCGGATTGCGGCGGCGACCCAGAGGCTCTAACCCGCCCGCCATGGCCAGTGCCGAACCCTTTGATCGCGCCCTGCGCCGCCGCCGCCACGCCCGGGCGGTAGCGGGGTTTGGCGATGCGGATTTCCTCCACGCCGTGATGGTCGATGAAATCGCCGGGCGGGTGGCCGGCGTGGCGCGCGACTTTGCCGATGTGCTCGATCTCGGCGGGCCGCGCCGGGCGTGGCCGGGGGCGGTGCGGCTGGCATTGGCGCCGGGGGATGCGGAAGTCGTCGCCGATGAAGACCGGCTGCCCTTTGCCGATGCCAGTTTCGATCTGGTCGTTTCGGCGGGCGGGCTGGCGAGCGTGTCCGACCTACCCGGCGCGCTGGTGCAGGTGCGGCGCGTGCTGCGCCCCGACGGGTTTTTTGCGGCGGCGTTCGTCGGCGGCATGACGCTGATGGAGCTGCGCGCCGATCTGATCGACGCCGATATCGCGGCGCGTGGCGGTGCGGCGGCGCGCACGGCACCGATGGTCGAGGCGCAGGCGGCGGCCGGGTTGCTGCAACGCGCCGGCTTCGCCATGCCGGTTGCCGATGTCGAGCGGTTGACGGTGCGCTATGGCTCGCTGTTCGCGCTGCTGGGTGATCTGACCGTGATGGGCGCGCGCTCGCCGCTGGCGTCGCGGTCGCCGCTGGGCCGGACGGCGCTGGCCGATGCGGCGGCACGCTTTGCGGCGCGCGCCGGGCCGGATGGCAAGACCGGCGTGACGGTGGAGATCATCCATCTCGCCGGCTGGGCCCCGGCGCCGGGGCAACCGGTGCCGCTGGCGCCGGGGAGCGGCACGACGAGCCTGGCGAAGGCGCTGGGCAGCCGGATCTGAGAACGCGGTTGCACGGGCGCGCACGCCTTCGAATGTCATCCCGGGCCTGACCCGGGGTGACAGGGACATGAGGCAAGGGCGGTTCGCCACGGCCCCACAAAGCCCTTGCCGCCACGCCGCCGCGATGGTCCAAAGGCGCATCACTACGGGGTAATTCGATGATCCGACCGACATTTGCGCTTGTTGCCGTCCTTCTCGCCGGCAGCGTGCTCGCCCAGACGCCCGCCACGCTGACCGCGCCGATGGAACCCGACATGGTCGCCCGCTACGACGCGGTGCGCCCCCAAGCCGATTATATCCGCCGCGAGGTGATGATCCCGATGCGCGACGGGGTGCGCCTGTTCACCGTCATCGTCATGCGCAAGGGCACCAGCGGTGGCCCGATGCTGCTCACCCGCACGCCCTATGATGCCGGCAAGGGCACGATGCGCAACCGCAGCCAGAAGATCGAGGAAATCCTGCCCATAATGGACGCCGAGTTCGTCAACGACGGCTATATCCGCGTCTATCAGGACGTGCGCGGCATCCATAAATCCGAAGGTGATTATGTGATGAACCGGCCGCTGCGGGGGCCGCTCAACGCCACCGCCGTCGACCATTCGACCGATGCGTATGATTCCATCGACTGGCTGGTGAAGAACGTCCCCGAATCGAACGGCAAGGTCGGCATCACCGGGTCCTCCTATCCGGGCTTCACCGCGCTGATGGCGCTGATCGATCCGCACCCGGCGTTGAAGGCGGCGGTGCCGCAAAGCCCGATGGTCGATGGCTGGATGGGCGATGACTGGTTCCACAACGGCGCCTTCCGCCAGAACAGCTTCGATTATATCGGCGGGCAGACCGCCAAGGCCGGCGGCGGCCCGGTGCCCTATGGCTCCGGCGATGATTTCGACATCTATCTGACGGCGGGCTCGGCGGGCAATTTCGCGAAGATGTACGGCCTCGAACAGTTCCCGGCGGCGCGCAAGCTGATGGAGCACCCCGCCTATGATGCCTATTGGCAGGAACAGGCGCTCGACAAGTTGCTCGCCAAACGGCCGCTCACGGTGCCGACCATGCTCGTCGTCGGGCAGTGGGACCAGGAAGACAGCTATGGCGCGCCCGCCGTCTACAAGGCGCTCGCCGACAAGAACGCCGGCAAGCTCCACCTCATCATCGGCCCGTGGCGGCACAGCGGCGTCAATTACGATGGCACGAGCCTCGGGGCGCTTGATTTCGAAGGCGATACCGGGCTGCAATTCCGCACCCGCACGATGAAGCCCTTCCTCGACCAGCATCTCAAGGACGGCGCCGCCGCCGCCGTCACCCCCGCTGCCGTCACCCCCGCCGCCGTCACCTATGCCACCGGGCGCAACGAATGGCAGGCGTCGGCGAAATGGCCGGCCGGCACGCTGACGCCGATGTACCTCCAACCCGGCGGCAAGCTGGGTGCGGCGCCGCCTGCAAGGCCCGGGGTCGCGCGCTATGTCTCCGATCCGGCGCACCCGGTGCCGTTCGTGCCGCGCCCGGTGCACATGCGTGACCGGCAGGTGTGGACGACCTGGCTGGTCAACGACCAGCGCTTCGTCGCCGACCGCCCCGATGTCGTCAGCTTCGTTTCCGAACCCCTGGGCAAGGCCACCCATATCGCCGGGCAACCGATGGTCGACCTGTTCGCCGCCACCTCGGGCACCGACAGCGACTGGGTGGTCAAGCTGATCGACGTCTACCCCGATGAAGGCAGCGCCCGGCCGAAGACGGCGGGGATGCAATTGCCCGTCGGCATCGAGATCTACCGCGGCCGCTATGTCCAGGGCTTCGACACGCCGGCGGCGCTGACGCCCGGCAAGACGCTGAACTACAAGTTCGGGCTGCCGCATGTGAACCATGTCTTTGCCCCCGGCCACCGCATCATGGTGCAGGTGCAATCGACCCTGTTCCCGCTCTATGACCGCAACCCGCAACGCTTCGTCCCCAATATCTTCCACGCGCAACCGGCGGATTATCAGGCGGCGACGCAGAGCATCGGTTTCGGCGCCGGGCAGGCGAGCGCGATCTGGCTGCCGGTGGCACCGTGAAGGCGGTCAGCGAAGGTTCATTGCAGCGGGACTAGTCAACGCTCTCTGCGTTGACACGAAGCCGTCGCCTGCGGTTGCGGGGAGGGAGTTGACTTGCGCCTGAACTGAACGGCAACGCACAACAACACCGCCCGCACGGGCAACAGGAGCCAGCGGGCGCGAGATGACGGCAGACGGGGCGACAGGCAAGGTGTGGTGGCTGCTCGACCGGACGGCCGTGCTGTTCCTCGGTGTCGCTGTCGGCATTGCCATCGGCCTGGCCTTCGCGCCTGACGTGCAAGGCCCCGCGACCGTCTCGATTCGCGCCGCGACGCCCGCGCAACCCCCGGTGACCCCCGCTTCACCCGCAACAAACACGCCTCTCGCCCTGCCGCTGACCAGCATCCAGGAGTGCGCGGTACGCTATGCGCCGGCACTCACCCGCGCCCTGACCGAAGGGCGGCCCGTCCGCATCGCCGTTCTGGGCGACAGTTTCGGCGATGGCCTGTGGTCGGCGCTGTACAACCAGCTGCCCCAAAAGGCCGGCTTCGAGGTGTTGCGCTACAGCCAGCAATCCACCGGCTTCACCCGCTACGCCAGCCTCAACCTCGAAGATCGCCTCGCCGAACGGCTGGCGGAAGGCCCGATCGACATCGCGGTCATCTCCTTCGGCGCCAATGATACGCAAGGCATCTATGCCAATGGCCGGGGCGCGGCGCTGCTCACCCCCGCCTGGCAGGCCGAGATCGGCGCGCGCATCACCCGCTATGTCGCACGGCTGCGCACACAGGGGGCGCAGGTCTATTGGATCGGCCTGCCGATCATGCGCGAGGCGCGCTATAATGGTGATATCGAGGGCCTCAACAGCTTCTATGCCGAACTGATGGGCAAGCTCGACGTGCCCTTCATCGAAACCCGCTCGCGCTCGGTCGATGCCGCCGGTGCCTATACCGCCTATCTGCCCGATCCCGCCACCGGCGCGCCCAGGCTGATCCGCGCCAATGATGGCGTCCACATGACGTACGGCGGCTACAAGCGCCTCACCGCGCCGCTCGCCGATCGCATCGTCGTCCATGTCGCGGCGGCGCGGCGCGACATCGCTCGCACGTCGCCCCCCGTCGCGGCGGCGTCCTGATGGGGCCAGCGCTGATCGGCCTGCTGGCGGCAACCGGCGGCGTCCCGGCGCCGTGCGCGGCGAGCCTGTGCCAGCCGCAGGCGCTCGCCGCTTTTGCCGCACAACTGGCCAATCCGCCCCCGGAACGCCCGCTGCATGTGCTGCAGATCGGCGACAGCCACACCGCCGGCGATGCCATCACCGGGGCCTGGCGCGAAAACTGGCAGGCGCGACTCGGCAACGGCGGGCGCGGCATGCTGCCCCCCGGCCGCCCTTACCAGGGCTATCGGGCGCGCGGGCTGACCATCACCACGTCGCCGGGCTGGACGCTGAAGGGCATTTTCGGCGCGGTTGCGGCCGAACCGCGCCCGCCGATCGGGCTGTCGGGCTATACCTTGCTCAGCACCAGTGCCGGGGCGATGCTCGAGATGGCCGCCGATGCGGGCAACGCGTTCGACACGCTGCTGCTCTGCGCCGTCGCCGGGCCGAGCGGGGGCCAGATCGGCGTCACCATCGGCACGCACAGCGAGACGATCGACCTTGCCGCCGCCACCGACACGCCGCGCTGCCAACGCTTCGCAGCGCCCGAACGCGCTGCCACGGCGCGGCTGCTGGTGATGAATGGCGAAGCGCGCATCACCTCATGGGGCGTCGAGCGACGCGGCAGCGGCATCATGCTGTCGAACCTCGGTGTGCCGGGCGCGCAATTGCTCCACCTGGCGCGCGCCGATGATGCCGTCATCGCCGCGGAATTGCAGGCCTGGCGCCCCGATTTGATCGTCATCGCCTTCGGCACCAACGAAGGCTTTGCCCCGCGCGTCGATGGCAGCGCGGTCGCCGCCATGCTGCGGCAACAGGTCGAACGCCTGCGCCGGCTCGGCGGCACGGCGCCGATGCTGGTCATCGGCGCCCCCGATGCGCTCAGCCGCAGCGCCGCGCACGCCCGCAATGCCGATGGCCCGGCCCCCGACTGCAACGGCGCCATCGACAACAGCCCGGCCTTTGCCGTGGCCCTGCCGACCGATATCGCCCTCGATATCGCCGATGCGGCGCCGCTGCCGGCACCGCTGGTCGCCGGTTTTGCGCTCGTCGACCCTATGCCGGCGGCGGTTTTCACCCCCGTCGAAGCGCAACCGCGCCCTCAGATCGGCATCGGCCGGCCGCTGTTTGCGCCCCCCGGGCTCGCCGTGGTGCGCAGCGCGCAGCGCCGGGTGGCCGCCGACATGGGCCTTGCCTTCTGGGATTGGCAGGCCCGCATGGGCGGTACCTGCGCCGCGGTGGCCAGCGTACAGGCCACGCCGCCCCGCATGACCGGCGATTTCATTCACCACACCAGCGCCGGCGGCGCCGAGATCGCCCGGCGCCTGCGCCGCGACCTCGCGCATGACGGCATCGCCCCGCGCTGACCGATGCTTTTTCCCACGCTCACCTTCGGGATCTTCTTCCTCATCGTCTTCGCGCTGGTGTGGACGCTGGGCGCGCGCGACAATGAATGGCGCAAGCTGCTACTGCTCGTCGCCAGCTGGGTCTTCTATGGCGCCTGGGACTGGCGCTTCGTGCTGCTGCTCATCGCTTCGGCGGGCATCAACTGGGGCTTTGCCCGGGCGATAACGCTGAAGGGTCGGCAACCCTGGCTGGCGCTGGGGGTCATCGCCAACCTCGCCATCCTCGGTTTCTTCAAATATTTCGGCTTCTTCCTCGAAGAACTCGCACCCATCCTGCTGCGCTTTGGGCTGGGGCGTGACCTGCCTTTGCTCCAGGTCGTGCTGCCGGTGGGGATTTCCTTCTTCACCTTCCAGGGCATGAGCTATCTGATCGACATCGCGCGCGGCAAGACGAAGCCGGCGAGCCTGCTCGATATCACCCTGCTGATGTCCTTCTTCCCGCACCTCGTCGCCGGGCCGATCGTGCGGGCGTCACACCTGGTGCCGCAGTTCGCCAGCGTGCCCAAACTGACGCGCGGCATGGCGGCGGCAGGGCTGGCGCTGATCGTCTGGGGGCTGTTCAAAAAGGCGGTGGTGGCGTCGGAGCTGTCGGTCAATTTCGTCGATCCGATCTTTTTCGATCCCGCCAGCCGCTCAGGCGCCGACCTGTTGCTCGGCGCCTATGGCTATGCCGTGCAGATCTATTGCGATTTCTCGGCCTATTCCGACATGGCGGTCGGGCTGGCGGCGCTGCTCGGCTATCGCTTTCCGCGCAATTTCGACCAGCCGTACCGGGCCGAATCCTTGCAGGACTTCTGGCGGCGCTGGCACATCAGCCTGTCGAGCTGGCTGCGCGATTACCTTTATATCTCGCTCGGCGGCAACCGCGGCGGGCTGTGGATGATCTGCCGCAACCTGGCGCTCACCATGGTGCTCGGCGGCATCTGGCACGGCGCGAAATGGACCTTCGTCATCTGGGGCGCGCTGCACGGGCTGGTGCTGGCGGCCGAACGCATCTGGCGCGATGTGAAGCCCGAAGGCTGGCCGAGTTTGCCGCGCCCGCTGGCGATCATCCTCACCTTCCACATCGTCACGCTCGGCTGGATCTTCTTCCGCGCCCCCGATTTCGCCACGGCGATCGTCTATCTCGGCGGCATCGCCAGCTGGCGGCCCGGGCCGGTGTCGCTGACGCCGCTGCTCGGCGTGCTCATCGCCGGCGGCATGGCAATCCATTTCGTGCCACCGGGGCTGCTGCCGCGGCTGGCCGGGCGGGTAGCGCGGCTGCCGGCGCCGGCGCTCGGGCTGGCGATGGGCGGGCTGGTGCTCGTCATCGATGCGATGCGCTTCCAGGGCGTCGCCGAATTCATCTACTATCAGTTCTGAACGGGGGCAGCGGTGGCAGACAGCTTTGAATCGCCGGTCGATCTCGCCGATGCGCCGGGCCTCGCCGCTCCCTTGCGTTGGACGGCGACCGGGCTTGGCGTGGCGGCGCTGTTCCTGCTCGCCACCAACAGCATCGCGGTGAAGACCTGGGTCGATGAACAGACCCCGGGGCCATGGCAATCGCGCGCCGCGACCGTGGCGACGGACTGGCATGCGCGCATGACGGCACTGGGTGTCGCGGCACCGCGCGCCGCGCTCAATCGGTTGTGGCTAGCGGCCCAGGCTCAGCGGTAGAAAACCTGGTCGTGCAGCTGCACGACACGCTGGCGGCTGCGGAAGAACCGGTCGGGACGCGACGCAGCGCTGTGGAAGAACATGGCGCCCTTGGTCACATCATCACCCTGGCGGCTGAGCGCGGCGCGGGCGGCGTCGACAGCAGCACGCCACATCGGGGTGTTGCGCTGCGGATTATACGCCGAAAGCTTGAAGAACTGCCCGGGCTGGTTGGCGACGTCGCAGACCCTGCCGGGGAAACGACCCGATTCGGCGCGGTTGACGATGACCTGGGCGACAGCAAGCTTGCCGGTGTGCGGCTGGTTGCCGGCCTCGTGATGGACCACCTTGGCGACGCATTCGATGTCGGAAGTGGCGATGTCGGAAGTGGCGATATCGGTGGTGGTGGCGACGGTTCCGGTATGGGAAACATCGGCAGGGATCGGAGCGGTAACTTCATTCGCGACGTCATTCACGGCGGCTGCGTCGGTGGTTGCCACCACGATCGGGGCGGCAACACCCGGTTCGGCGAGCACCTCGGCCGACACAGGCAGGATGGCAATCGCGGCAAAAAGCGCGATCCGTGAAACCGAAAGGCGAATGGTAAAGGGCATCAATCCACAGTCATCTGCGCAGCCGGGGCCAGCGATCCCGGAAAAAACGGCGGGGACCGAGGCGACGACAACGACGTGGTGGCATGGATGAAACGCACCAGACCACCCGGCACATCTTTTCGGATACCGCGCAAATCGGCGCGGTCAACGCCGCGACGATGAACCGGGTCTTAAGCAAGACGGATTGAGGCGGGCCGATGCAACCGTGGCAGCCGCACTTGACGCTCTCCTACATATAACCAAATGGGTTATCTCCCCGAGTCGCCAGCCCGGGAGCCCTTGATGACCGACCCGCAATCCACCGCAATGCTGCAGATCGACCTGATGGTTGCCGGGCATGATCCCGGCCCCATCGATGGCGTTGCCGGGCCGCGCACCGGCGCTGCCTTGCGGGCGTTTCAGGCGGCGCATGGCGTGCCTGCCGATGGCATTGCCGGGCGGCGCACGCAGCGGCTGCTCGCCTCGACCCCGCCCTGGATGCGTCGTGCCGCACGGCTCATCGGCAAGCGCGAGCGCGCCGGCGCTGCCGATAATCCGGTCATTCTCGGCTGGGCGCGGGCGCTGGGCCTCGCCTATGCCGGGGACAATGTGCCGTGGTGCGGGCTGTTCGTCGCGCATTGCCTGGCGTGCGCGCTGCCGGGGGCGGCGTTGCCGGCAACGCCGTTATGGGCGCGCAGCTGGGCGCGGTTCGGGGAAGCGAGCGGCCCCTTGCCGGGTGCGATCATGGTCTTCCGGCGCGATGCCGGCAGCGGCCATGTCGGTTTTCACGCCGGCGAAACACATGATGCCTATCGCATTCTCGGCGGAAACCGGGGTGACGGAGTCAGCCTGGCATGGCTGGCAAAGGCCCGGTTGCTGTCATCGCGTTGGCCGGCCGGCGCGCCGTTGCCGATGGCCCGGCCGGCGTTGGCGGTTCGGCAGACAGGCGCCCTGTCGACCAACGAGGGATAAACGGCCCCACCGCGCCGCACCTTGCAGGCGGGGTACCAGAATGTCGGTATTCTTTACATCTTGTATAATTCGTACTTTCGGGAACCGATATTTTTGAGATACTTGTGACAAATCGAATTTTGGCACGTAAATTGCATGTTGTTGATCGAGCATCGACGAGTACGGACGAACGCTCAAGTATATGCGGTTTGCCAAAGGCTCCAAAGCGGGCCGGACATAAAAGGGATTAAAGATGATCAAGACCGTTTTTGGCGCTCTCGCGCTCGCCGCCGTTGCCGCTTCGGCACCTGCCGCCGCCGTCACCACCATTACCTTCAGCTACACCGGCGGTTCGGCCATCACCGGCTCGTCGGTTGTCCGCACCAATAGCGGTGTCACGCTGACCGCCACGGCCAAGACCTTCACCGTCGCGCCGTCGACGCTGACCGGCACGAATGTCTCCGCGCTCACCGCCGCTCAGACGCGCCTGACCGCGCCGGGCCTTGGCGTGTTCGGCAGCAGCAACGGCAATCTGGACACCAACCTGGTCGACCGCGAAGCCATTCTGTTCTCGGGCAGCCGCTATCTCAGCCTGGCCGGTGCCGTGCTGAACAACATCGACAACAATGACTCGCTGCGCGTCTACGGCGTCAATGGCCAGACCGGCGTTCTCGAACTCGTCGGCTACAATGGCTCGATCATTTCGGGCCTGGCGGGCGCCGCGACCTTCACCAACGACGCTTTGCTCAACAACAATACGACGACGCTGAACTTCGTCACGTCGAGCGCCTATTACAAGGAATTCCTGTTCACCACGCGCATCGATGGCACCGTGCAGCCCCAGGGCTATCGCATCGCCGATCTGACCTTTGCCGTGCCGGAACCCGCGACCTGGGGCCTGATGCTCGTCGGCTTCGGCCTCGTCGGCGTTGCCGCCCGCCGCCGCAGCCGCGCTGTCGCTGCCTGATCCTTCCCTCCCCGCCGGGGTGATCGAAAACAGCCCGTCGTTCTTCGGAACGACGGGTTTTTTCTTGCGCGGTATCGGATCGCGGCTGTGGGCAGGATGATCTTTGCCGGGGCGGGCAAGCGCTGGCCAACTGTCGGCAGGTTTTACACCTTCGATATGATTACATTTTTCTGATTCTTGTTTTTCAATCTTTTAGGCCTGTCTCGCTTCATGGCACGATGTTTGCATGGTGTTGATCAATCGTCCATCAGTACGGACGAAAGTTTAAGTAGCTGTCCCCACCAGAGGGACAGTCACAACAAAGGGACGAAGATCATGAAGACCATTCTCGCCACCGCCGCGCTGCTCGCCACGGCGATCGCCGCCCCGGCTTCGGCCGTCACGCTTGTCGCCAACTTCAACGATGCCGCCGGTACCGTCGCCTCGGTGACGCGCTCGAACATCAGCATCAGCGTGACCGTTTCGGGTATCAGCTTTGCCAATGTCGAGCCGGGTGCTCTGACGAGCATTACCGCCAATTCGCCGACGGTTCGCAATATCACCAATAATATCTACGCCAACCCGACCGCTCGTGGCTTGGGCATCGAAGGCGGTGGTGATGGTGCGCAGATGGACACCAATCAGGCTGGCCGGCGCGAAGCCTTTCTGGTCACCGGCAGCAGCGCCTTCTATCTGACGGGTCTGGTGCTCAACCGCGTCGATCCGGATGACACGCTTCAGATCTATGGCGTCAACACGAACGGCAGCCTCGTCAGCTTCGCTTACGGTACGGGCACTAACCCGCTGGGCAACAACTTGGCCGCAGATCGCCTCGCTGGCACTATCCAGGGCGGCGCCGGTGGCTCGATCCTCAATCTGGTCCTCACCGGAACCGCAGCTCAGCGGACGACCACCTTCGACACCGGGCTGACCGACACGCGGTTCGCGCGCTACCTGATCACGACCCGTGTCAACGGCAACACCGACTATCTCGGTACGGGCGGCCAGGGCTTTGCGCTCAGCGGCCTGACCGCCACGGTGCCGGAACCCGCGACCTGGGGCCTGATGCTCGTCGGCTTCGGCATGGTCGGCGTTGCCGCCCGCCGCCGCAGCCGCGCTGTCGCTGCCTGATCCTTCCCTCCCTACGGGGTGATCGAAAACAGCCCGTCGTTCTTCGGAACGGCGGGTTTTTTCTTGCGCAGTTCGGATCGCGGCTATGGGCAGGATGATCTTCGCCGGGGCGGGCAAGCGTTGGCCAACTGTCGGCAGGCTTTACACCTTCGATATGATTAGCCCGGATTATTCATCAGACGGGCCATTCTGGGTTGGCGAGCGTAGCTTAACCTACTGATTTGGTGTAGAGAAAGGTTGTTGACGCCACTCTCGAACACCGGACAGAAAGTGCCACGCCCGCCATGGTCGACGATAACGTTTCCGGTTTCGGATTCCCAGTCATTTGCCGCAAGAAAGTGACGGCGGCGTTCGATGGCGGGCGGCTGACATCGGATGGTGGCGTGCTGCTGCTGGCGCAGGCGGAACGCGCGATAGGGATTGCCGGGCGCCTGGCCGGCTGCATCGCCGATCCCCGCGACCAGAGCCGTGTCGTCCATGGCCTTTCCGACATCCTGCGGGCGCGGATACTGGCGATCGCCTGCGGCTACGAGGACGCCGACGATCTCGACCATCTGCGCCACGATCCCGGCTTCAAGCTGGCGGCAGGCAAGCTGCCCGGCGGCGCCATCGGTCTTGCCAGCCAACCAACGATGAGCCGCTGGGAGAACGCCCCGACGACGCGCGAACTGGTGCGGATGATGGACGTCATGGTCGATCTTTATTGCGCCAGCTACCCGGTCCCGCCGGCGGCGGTGACGCTCGACATCGACGAGACGGTCGATGTCGTCCACGGCGGCCAGCAGCTCTCGTTCTGGAATGGTCACTACGGGGAACGCTGCTTCCTGCCCCTCCATGTCTACGACACCGCGACCGGTCGGCCGGTGGCGATGCTGCTGCGCACCGGCAAGACGCCGTCCGGTGCCGAGATCGCCGGCCATGTCCGCCGGCTGCACCGGCGCATCAAGGCGCACTGGCCCGACACCGCGATCACCCTGCGCGGTGATGGTCATTATGGTCGGCCCGAGATCATGGCGTGGTGCAAGGCCAACAAGGTCGATTATGTGTTCGGGCTTCCCGGCAACCGGACGCTGCATGCCGACCCCGTCATCGTTGCTGCAGCCGACGCAGTCTGCGTCGACCGCGCCACCCGCGCGTTGCCGGTGCTGCGCCGCTATGCCGAGACCCGCTACGCGGCAAAAAGCTGGGCCGACATCGCCAGTGCCAACGACCGCCGTATTGTCGCGCGCATCGAGGCCACTTTGCTCGGCCTCGATATCCGGTTCGTCGTCACCTCGCTCAAAGCCGGCAGCGCCGAACATATCTACGACACGCTTTATTGCGCCCGCGGCCAGGCCGAGAACCTCATCAAGCTCCACAAGGCCCAGTTGAAGAGCGACCGCACCTCGTGCCGCTCGGCCAATGCCAACCAGATGCGGCTGTTCCTCCACACCGCCGCCTACTGGCTGATGTGGACCGTCCGCCAGGCCCTGCCGCAAACCGCAGCGCTCAGGACCGCCGAGTTCGCTACCATCCGCCTGCGGCTGATCAAGGTCGCCGCGCGGGTTGTCGAAACCGCAACCCGTATCCGCATCGCGTTCGCCAGCGCGTGCCCCGATGCGGCGCTGTTCCGCCACGTCGCCCTCAGCTTGCGCGAAGCCAGCCCATAGCTGATGCGGCCGTGCCGCCGATCAAGCCCTGTACCCGCAACACGCCAAACACCCGAAATCGCGCCGTTCCCCGCGCCACCGAAAACTGCGGCCCTCCGCGGTCGCTAAACCTCAAACCAGGTTGGCAAAGCCCTGGCGGGAAGGCTCATGAATAAGACGGG
>JBILPK010000214.1:0-5188 GCA_044373875.1 Polymorphobacter sp. | reverse complement strand
TCGCCAGCCCGCCGGATTACCAGCAGGGCGAAAGCGTGCGGATCATGTATGTACATGTGCCGGCCGCCTGGCTCGGCTCGGGGGGCTATCTCGGGCTTGCCATCGCTTCGGCGACGGCGCTGATCTGGCGGCACCCGCTCGCCACCATCGCGGCCCGGGCGATTGCGCCCGTCGGCGCGGCCTTCACCGCCATCTGCCTGATGTCGGGCGCGCTGTGGGGCAAGCCGACCTGGGGCACTTACTGGGTGTGGGATGCGCGGCTGACCTCGATGCTCGTGCTGCTGTTCCTCTATCTCGGCTATCTGGCGCTGTCGGCTTCCGAAGGCGAGCAGGGGGGCGAGCGCAAGGGCGCCGCGATCCTGGCGCTCGTTGGTGCGATCAACCTGCCGATCATCAAATATTCGGTCGAATGGTGGAACACGCTGCACCAGGGCTCGAGCATCAGCGTCATCGCCGGCAAATCGTCGATGGCGCCCGAAATCCTGACGCCCTTGCTCGTTTCGGTCGCCGGCTTCAGCTTCCTGTTCGCCGCGATCGTGCTGATGCGGATGCGCGCCATGCTCGCCGAACAGCGCGTCGAGGCGCGATCGCGCCGGTTGGCGGAGGCGATTGCATGATCGAAGGCATCGTCGCCCGCCCCGACCTGTGGGCCTCCTATATCTGGCCGGCCTATATCCTGACCATCGGCGGCATGGTCGCCCTGCTGGTCTGGGCCTGGACCGCGATGCGCACCGCCGAAAAGCGCGCCGAGGATTTGAAGCGCAAATGAAGATCAAGGCAAAGACCCAGCGGCTCTACCTCGTCATCGGCGCCATGGTCGCGCTGGGCGGGGCCGGCGCGCTGGCGTTTTCGACGCTGGGCGACAAGGCGACCTATTTCTATGCCCCGTCCGATCTGGCGGGCAAGGCACCGCCGCTCGAAGCGATCCGGCTCGGCGGCATGGTGCAGGCGGGGTCGCTGGTCAAGAATGGCGAAACGGTCACCTTCATCGTCACCGACAATGCAAAAACACTTCCGGTCACCTACACCGGAATCCTGCCCGATCTGTTCCGCGAAGGGCAGGGGGTGATCGCCGAGGGCAAGATCAACCCGGCATCGGGGGTGTTCACCGCCGAAACGATCCTTGCCAAGCATGACGAGAAATACATGCCGCCGGAAGTGGCCGGGGCGATGCGCAAGACGGCGGGGACGGTTTCCTAAAGACTGTACGGCGCGGCTGGGGCCGGGCTTACTAACCAATTTCGAATCGTCACCGCCGTGCAGGTGGGGCCCATCACCCGCGTGTTGGTACAAGGGTGCGCTCGGGAATTGCGTTCAGGCAGAAGCAAAAAAAGAGCCCGGGCAAAGCCCGGGCTGACGTCAGACGAGTTCGGCCAGCGAAGCTGTCCGCCTCGCTGGCCGAGCTTGCGCGAGTCCGCCGATAGCTACGCTATCGGCGGCCGCCCTGCGCTTAAAACTTCGTCCGCAGCGTTACCCCATAGGTCCGCGGCTCGGCTGGGAAGGTGATGAACACCTGGTTGGCCGTCGCCGAAAGCCCGCGTGCCACCGCGTTGAAGGTGCCGCCGCCCTGCAACGGCGCATCCGCCGCCACCTGCTGGTAGAGCGTGTTGAAGATGTTCTGGCCCCACAGCTCGATGCCCCACTTCTTGTCCTTGCCGTAAAGGCCGACACGGGCGTTGGCGATCACGAAGCCGGGCTGGATCTTTTCGAAATCAAGGTCCGAACCGGTGTTGAGCGCCGAGGTGTAGCGGAAATCGAAATAGGCCAGCGCCGACATGGTTTCGCTGATCTGCGGCGTCCAGGCGGCAGCGCCGGTGACGACATATTGCGACGAGTTGGAGAGCTGCTGGCCCGGCAGCTGGAACAGGGTCGGCGCCAGCGACACACCGCCAAGGCCGGTCAGGTTCTTGGCATAGCCCGTGTCGGTATAGGTGATGCCGGCGTTGAGGGTGAAATCATCGACCGGGTAGAAAAAGGCCTCGAGCTCGATGCCCTTCGAGATGACCCCGGCCTTCTTCTTGCCGCTGCACGCCGAATTGCCGGCGATCAGGTCGCGATCGCGGCCACCAAGATCATCGCCGCAGGCTTCGATGTTGCTGACTTCGAAATTGACGCCATTGAAGGTGTTGAGCTGGAAATCGTCGAACTTCTGGTAGAAGGCCGCCGCGTTGAACTTGAATTCACGCAGATCGAGCTTGAAGCCGAGTTCGAAGGCGTTGACGATTTCCTGGGCGAATTGCAGGTTGGTCGCCGATGGCGCGGTCGCGTTGAGCGCCGAGGTATCGAGGTTGTAGCCCCCCGCCTTGTAGCCGCGCGAATAGCTGCCATAGACCAGCACTTCGTCGATCGGCTTGATCGACAGCACCGCGGTCCCGGTGAATTCGTCTTCCTTGCGCTCGGTGCCCGGATCATTGGCGCCGAAGCCCGGCCCCGGCGTGTTGTTGATGACGCAGGCGACCGACTGGATGGTCGGGCGCAGCGCCGCCAGGCCGCCAAGGTTGCCGGTGAAGCGCCGCAGCGCGCCGCAGAAATTATTGTTGGACAAGAAGACGCTTTCCAGCTCCTTCTTTTCATTGGTGTAGCGCATGCCGACGGTCAGCAGCACCTTGTCGGGGATGATGCTGATGACGTTGTGGGTGAAGAAGGCATAGTTGGTGCTGCTCTGCTTGAAGAAGCCGCCCTGCACGATGCCGGTGCCGTTGAGCAGGCTCTGCCCCGTCGGCGGCACATAGCCGATGGCGTTGGCGAACAGGCCGAGCGTGTTGGCGCTGCCGGTCAGGCCGGCGAACTGGGCGTTGTAATAGCGTTCGAAATCATTGCCATAGATGAGGTTGTCATCGGTGCGCAGCGTTTCATGGGCATAATAGGCGCCGACCAGGTAATCGAGCCGATCATCGAGCGCGACGCCCTGGAAGCGCAGTTCCTGGCTGAAGGTCTGGAACTTGCGGTTCTGGTCGTCGCGGCGCAACAGGTCGATCTTGTTGAAATCGGCATCCTGGCCCGACTGGTTCTTGAACTCGCGATAGCCGGTGATCGAGGTCAGCGTGCCGGCGCCCAGATCCCAGTTGAGCTCACCCGAAAAACCCCAGTCGCGGGTGCGCTGGCCGTAGCCGGCCCCCGGGGTCAGCGCGGTCAGATAGCTGTATTTCTTGCCATCGGTCGGCACGTTGTAGACGCCGCCCAGGCTGCGCACGAGCCCGGCGATGGTGTTGGGCGACGAAACGACGCTGCCGCTCGCATCGCGCGACAGGTTCTGCAGCGGCGACAGGATGGCGGCGGCGCAGCATTCCTCGTTCTTCTGGTTGTAATCGCCGATCAGCCGGATGCTGAGGTCTTCGTTCGGCTGGATGAGCAACTGGCCGCGGATGAGGAAGCGATCGCGGTTGTTAAGATCGCGGCCCGACACCGTATCGGTGACGAAGCCGTCGCGCTTGTTGTACAGCCCGTCGATGCGGAAGGCGACCTTGTCCCCCATGATCGGCCCGGTCAGGCTGCCCATGGCACGGATGTTGTTGAAATTGCCGTAGGTGACTTCGCCGGCGCCGCCGAATTCGAACTTGGGCTTGGCGGTGGTGATGTTGAGCAGGCCGGCCGAGGCGTTGCGGCCGAACAGCGTGCCCTGCGGGCCGCGCAGCACTTCGATGCCTTCCAAGGGACCAAGATCGGTCAGGCCGACGCCGGTGCGGCTGCGGTAGACGCCATCGATGAACACCGCGACCGAGGATTCGAGCCCGGGGTTTTCACCCACGGTGCCGATGCCGCGGATACGCGCCGCGCCGTTCGATTCATTGGTGGCGGACGAGACCAGCAGCGACGGCGCGAGCTGGTTGAGCTGGCGGATATCGGTGCCGCCCGAATTCTGCAGCTGTTCGGCCGAAACCGCGCTGACCGCGATCGGCACGTCGGATAGCACCTGGCTGCGCCGCGTCGCGGTGACGATGATCTCGTTGGTGTCCGCCGTTTCGGCCGCAGCGGTTTGCGCGAAAGCGGCGCCGGGCGCCATTGCCATCGGGGCGACCAGTGCCGCAACCGAAACCAGCCAGATGCTCTTCATGTCGTCTCCCCAAGGAAGCAGGCTTTGTCCTGCACAATTGGGTAGTTGTTACCGCAAGCATTTCGCCGCGCCAACAGCCGCCACGCGGTCAATCGCAATAACAGCTGCGACTGTTGCAACATCAACACATGGCGGCGTGCTTGCTGCACCCGTCGCGGATCGCCATGGTGCCGGCGTGCGGCGGCTTGGCGCCGATATTTATTGTGCAATGCAACAAAACAGGGACGAAGCGGCATGAATCGACTGGCAGGCAAGACGGCGCTGATCACCGGTGCGGCGCAGGGGCTGGGCGAAGCCATGGCGCGCAAGTTCGCCGCCGAAGGCGCGCACGTCGTGCTGACCGACATCAATGTCGCGGGTGCGGCGCAGGTCGCGGCCGAAATCGGCACGGCGGCGGCGAGCATCGGCCATGACGTGACCAGCCCCGAGCAATGGGACGCCGCGATCGCCTTTGCCGAACAGCATTTCGGCGGGCTGCACATCCTCGTCAATAACGCCGGCATCGCGGCGGGCAGCAATGTCGAGGCGACGAGTTTCGAGGATTGGCGCCGCGTCCACAGCATCGATCTCGACAGCGTCTTCCTCGGCTGCAAGCTCGCCTTGCCGCTGATGGCGCGCACGGTGAAGGCAACCGGCGTGCGCGGCAGCATCGTCAACATCTCGTCGATCGCCGGGGTCATCGCCGGGCACAACAGCGCCGCGTACAACAGCGCCAAGGCCGGGGTCCGCCACCTGACCAAATCGGTGGCGCTGCACTGTGCCAAGCAGCGTTATGGCATCACCTGCAACTCGATCCACCCGGTTTTCATCGATACGCCGATCCTCGATGGCATCACCGGCCATCTCGGCCGCGAGGAGGGGCTGGCCAAGCTCGGCCGGCAGATTCCGCTCGGCGCGGTGGGGGAACCCGACGATGTGGCGTGGGCGGCGGTCTATCTCGCGTCGGACGAGGCGAAGATGGTGACCGGCCATGGCCTGTATGTCGATGGCGGGATTTCGGCCCAATAAGGTCGCGGTGCCGGGGGCGCGCTGCCAAGCAGCGCGCCGACAGGCGCAAGGCCGATCGGACGGGTTCGGCGCGCGCCGGGGGGCGGACCCGCCCCCCCCCCGCCCCCGGGGGCGGGCCCCGCCCGC
>JBILPK010000078.1:0-15067 GCA_044373875.1 Polymorphobacter sp. | reverse complement strand
GACGTCGTGGCACGCTCAATATGGCATAATGCGGCCGCTTCCAAGCGGCGATGACAAACGGACCAGACCCATGTCGATTCTCTCTGCGCTGCGGCGCGCCGTCGCCGTCACCCTGCCGGGGGAAGCGCTTTACAACAATGTCGTTGCCGAAGCGCGGCGGCCGGCCTGGTATCTCGATGGCGCGGTGCCCGATACCATCGATGGCCGCTTCGACATGGTGGCGCTCATCCTGTCGCTCGTCATCATCCGGCTGGAAGACGAAGGCGCCGCGCAACTGTGCGCCGATCTCACCGAACGCTTCATTGCCGACATGGACGGTTCGCTGCGCCAGGATGGCGTCGGCGACCAGGTCGTCGGCAAGCATATCGGCCGCATGGTCGCAGCGCTGGGCGGTCGGCTCGGCGCCTATCGTGATAGCCGCGCCGATGATCCGGCCTTTGCCGACGCCCTGCGCCGCAACCTGTGGCGCGGCGAACCCGTTGCCGATGCGGCGGTGGCCTTCGTCGTCACCGAAGCGCGCGCCGTCGCGGCGCGGCTGGCGGCGACGTCCTTGCCGCAACTGACCGCCGGAAAGCTGGGCGCATGACGCCGGAATTCTCGCGGCCGCTGCGCGCGCACGAGATCGGCGGCACCTTGCGCCGCCAGACGATCGAGGCGGACGCGGTGGAGCGCGCCGCGCTGGCGGCCCGCTTCGACCTGCTGGGGCTCGACCGGCTGGTTGCCGATATCAGCGTGCGCCGCGAAGCCAGCGGCATCCGCGTCACCGGCCGCATCGATGCCGCCGGGACACAGCCCTGCGTCGCCACCGCCGAGCCGGTGCCGTTCGTGATCACCGAGGCACTGGCGTTGCTGCTCACCGAAAACCAGCCCGAAGGCGAGGAGATCGAGCTCGCCGATGCCGATCTCGACAGCGAGCCGCTCGTCGGCGACATCATCGACATCGGCGAGCTGGCCGCCCAGGCGCTGGCGTTGGCGCTCGATCCCTATCCGCGCTCGACCGCGCCGGCGCCCGGCGTGATCAGCGAGGAAGCCGCGCGAGCGGCATCGAACCCATTTGCGGTGTTGCGCAAGGATTAAGGGCCTCCGGCGGCTGGGGCCTTGGCCCCAGACCCCATTTCAGCTGAATATCAATCAGGGTCTGGGGCCTGAGGCCTCAGCCGCCGGAGGCCATCAAAGCTGCGGCAGCCCCGGCGGGAAGGGCGGAAACGCCAGCGGGGCCACGGCGGCGCCCGGGGTAGCAGCCGTGACGGCGGCATAGAGCGCGCTGCCGACGGGGCTGTAGGTGATCGCTTCGACCGCGATCAGCAGCGCGAACATGGCGCCGATGCCCCAGCCCCATGCCGGGTGGGCACGGCCGTCGCGGCGCCAATCGGCGACCACGCCGAGCAGTGGCGGCACCAGTGTCGCCACGAAGGTCGCCTCGAACGCCCAGGGTATAAGCAGCGGCATCGGCAGCAGACGCCCGACGCCGGGGCCGAGCAGCATCGCCATGGCGCAGAAATGCAGGCGGCGGTGCCAGTCGGTCTGCCGACGCAGCGCGATGGCCGCGGTCGTCAGCCCGGCAAAGGCGAGCAGGCTGAGCGGATCGAAGACGAGGAACTGCAGCGGGTTGAAAAAGAACGGCACCCGCCCGCCGCGAACCAGCGCCAGCGTGACAAGGCATCCGAGCACCAGCATCGGCAGCATCCACGCCGCCGCCAGCCAGCCAAGTTTGCGGTGCAGCGCGATGTTGCCGCCGGTGGCGAGGATGGCCTGCGCGAGAAAGATCGCCACCCAGGCCATGAAGACCAGCGCATGGGCATGGACCAGCGGCGGCGCCGAAAAGCTCGACCGGCCCATGACGATGTTGAGCGAGAAGCCGGCGATGATGACCAGCGTCATGACGATGGCGCCGGCACGAAAGAAGCCACCGTCGTTACCGCCATGCCGGGGCAGGTTTCCTGCCTGTGTCGCCATCGTCCTGCTCCCCGATTGACGAGAAGCTTTTACCCGAATCGCGGCATCACGACAATCGCGCCGGCGCGCCAACGAAAAAGGGCCGCCCGTTGCCGGGCGGCCCTTTCGTGTCAGGCGATGATGTTCAGGCCTGCGGGGCCGGTTCCGAAAAGCCGCCGCGACGCCCGGTCTTGGGGATCGCCGAGGTGCCGGTGGCCGGGCGCGACGCCGGGGTACCGGTGGTCGTCGAGCGGTCGATGGTCTCGCCGGCCATGACCTTCTTGATCTCGTCCCCCGACAGGGTTTCGAGTTCGAGCAGGGCGGCGGCCAGCGCATGGAGCTGGTCGATATTGTCGGTCAGCACCTGCTTGGCGCGATCGTAACCGCTGGTGACGATGGTGCGGACTTCGGCATCGATCAGCTGCGCGGTCTGTTCGCTGACATTCTGGGTGCGGGTGACGCTGTGGCCAAGGAACACTTCTTCCTGGTTGTCGGCGTATTTCAGCGGGCCGAGCTTGTCGCTCATCCCCCATTGCGTCACCATCGAACGCGCGAGATCGGTCGCGTAGCTGATGTCCGACGAGGCACCCGAGCTGACCTTGTCATAACCGAAGATCAGTTCTTCGGCGACGCGGCCGCCCATCGAGACCGACAGGTTCGCGTACATCTTGTCGCGATGATAGCTGTACTGATCACGCTCCGGCAGGCGCATGACCATGCCGAGCGCACGGCCGCGCGGGATGATGGTCGCCTTGTGGATCGGGTCCGACGCGGCTTCGTGCACCGAGACGACGGCATGGCCGGCCTCGTGATACGCGGTCATCTTCTTTTCGTCTTCGGTCATGACCATCGACTTGCGTTCGACGCCCATCAGCACCTTGTCCTTGGCGTCTTCGAAGTCCTTCATCGAGACGAGGCGCTTGGCGCGGCGCGCGGCGAGCAGGGCGGCTTCGTTGACGAGGTTGGCGAGATCGGCGCCCGAGAAACCCGGCGTGCCGCGCGCGATGGTGCGGGCGTTCACATCCGGTGCCAACGGCACCTTCTTCATGTGGACGGCGAGAATCTTCTCGCGGCCCTCGATGTCCGGGCGGCCGACGACGACCTGGCGATCAAACCGGCCCGGACGCAGCAGTGCCGGATCGAGCACATCGGGGCGGTTGGTGGCGGCGACGATGATGATGCCTTCATTGGCATCGAAGCCGTCCATTTCGACCAGCAGCTGGTTGAGCGTCTGCTCGCGTTCATCATTGCCGCCGCCGAGCCCGGCACCGCGCGAGCGGCCGACGGCGTCGATTTCATCGATGAAGATGATGCACGGCGCCGCCTTCTTGCCCTGTTCGAACATGTCGCGGACACGGCTGGCGCCGACGCCGACGAACATTTCGACGAAATCGGAACCCGAGATGTTGAAGAACGGCACGTTGGCTTCGCCGGCGATGGCGCGGGCGAGTAGCGTCTTGCCGGTCCCCGGGGGGCCGACGAGCAGCGCGCCCTTGGGGATCTTGCCGCCGAGGCGATGGAAACGGCCCGGATCCTTCAGGAAGTCGACGATTTCCTGGAGTTCCTCGCGGGCTTCGTCGATGCCGGCGACGTCATCGAAGGTCACGCGGCCTTCCTTGGCAACGAGCAGCTTGGCGCGGCTCTTGCCGAAACCCATGGCACCCTTGCCGGCGCCGTTCTGCATCTGGCGCATCACGAAGATCCAGATGCCGATCATCAGCACGAAGGGCAGCATGTTGAAGAACAGCTGCGCGAGCAGGCTGCGGCTTTCCTCGGGCTTGGCATCGAAGCGCACATTCTTGCTGCGCAACCGCGAGATCAGGTCGGTATCGCCGGGGTTGTAGGTGCGGAAATCTTCGTCCGAGCCGGTCTTGCCGATGATTTCGGCACCGCGGATCTCGACCGACTTGATCGCGCCTTCATCGACCTTGGTCAGGAAGTCCGAATAGGCCATGGCGCTGCCGGCACCGGCCGAACGCGACGGGCCCTGCATGACGTTGACGACCACGACAAGGCCGAGAAGGATGACGAACCACAACCCGAGATTCTTCATCCAGGGGCTGGGCGGTCGCTTGTTGTTGTCGGCCATGAACACGGCTTTCTGCGTAGGAGACAGCACCCAAGATAAGCATGCACGGCGCGCTTGCAATCAGGCTGTGCGCTTCTGCCTCGCCTTTCCCGGCGTTTCGACAGGGTTTTTGGGGCGATTCATCCGATTTGACGGCGCGGCGGCGCCAAAGTGAAGCGCCACTGTGCGCCGCCGCGTGCCTTTACCCCCGCCAGCGTCGCCGTGCCGCCACTATCGAGTCGCGCGATCAGCCGGGTGATTTCGACGCCGCGCGGGGGGGCCGCCGGGGCAAGATGGCCGATGGCGCGCGCCACCAGCCGGCGCACGAGCACCGCCGGCAGCCCGGCGACATCGAGCGTCGCTTCGGCATCCCCGGCTTCGGCGCGGCCCGCCCAGGCGCGGTCCACGGCCCAGCCAAGCGCCGCCTCGGCCTCGGCAAGGTGCGCGGCGCTGTCGGCGAGCCGCGCCGTATCGAGCCAGGGGGTCGTCGCCAGTAACCGCCGGGCATGGGTGCGGTCGTACTGCGGGTCGTCGTTGGTCGGATCGCTGACCGGCACGATGCCGGCTTCGGCGACGATCGCCGCCAGCACGGTGCGGCGTATGCCGAGCAGCGGCCGCACCAGCGTCACCCCGGCGCCCAGCGGCCGGTGCATGCGGATACCCGCCAGCCCGCCGCCGCTGCCACGCGCCAGCCGCATCAACAGCGTCTCGGCCTGATCATCGGCATGATGGGCGGTGGCCAGCACGCCGATCCCCGCCGCCGCACAGGCGTCGCGCAACAGCGCATAGCGGGCATGCCGCGCTTCGGCCTGGCGATTAGCGGCGGGTTTGGGTCCGGTCCAGGGCAGTGTCTGGTGCGGGATGCCGCGCGCCGCGCACACGCTGGCGACGAAGGCGGCTTCGGCGGCGGCGGCGGCGCGCAGGCCATGATCGACGGTCAGCGCCAGCACCCGGCCCGGAAACGCCGCCCGTGCCAGCAGCAGCAGCGCGATGCTGTCGGGCCCGCCCGAAACCGCGACCGCCAGCCGATCGGCGGGCGCGATAGGGCGGTCCATCGCCGCGCTGGTCAGCGCGGCAAGATCGAGTGTGGCCGGCTCGGGCTGGGTCGATTCAGGCAGGGCATTTGGCTTTCGTGCGCAGCGTCTTGGCCTCGGCCTTTTGCGCCGGAGTCAGCTTCTCGCCATAAACGCTGTCGAGTTCGCCGAGCACGCGGCAGGCATCCTTGGGCTTTTTCAGGCCGTTCATCGCGGCGGCGAGGCCGATCAGCGCATCGGGGGCGCGGTCGCTGCGCGGCGCCGTCTGGTAAAGCTCGAGATAGGATTTGGCCGCCAGCGCATGCTCATCGCGCAGCGCGTGCGAGCGCCCGAGCCAATATTGCGCCTGGGGGATGCGCGGCGATTTGGGATAGCCGGCGATGAAATCGGTCATTGCCGTTTCGGTGCCCGGCCAGTCCTTGGCGGTGACATTGGCATAGGCGACCTTCCACGCGGCATCGGGGGTGGCCGCTTTGGCCGGCGGCTTGATTTCTGGCCTGGTGCCGGGCTTGGGCGGCACGACAGCGGCGGCGGGGCCGGCGGTGGCGGGCGTCGCCGCCGCCGCGCTGCCGCCTTCCAGCGCCGTGATACGGAATTCCAGATCGCCGCGCAGCTTGGCCTGGGCTTCTTCCAGCTGACGCAGCTTGAACTGGTTGGCCTCGGTCTGGCCGGTCAGGGTGCGCAACTGGCGCTCGAGCTCCCCCACCCGCTCGGTCAGATCGACCAGTGGCGCGGTCGCCGGCGTGCCGACCGGGGCGGCTACGACGGCTGCGGGGGCGGTGATTTCGGGTTCGAAGAATTTCGGGTCGCCGCCCGGGAAGACCTTGCGCTGCACCGCGCGCATTTCGGATTCGAGCTTGCCGACGCGTTTCTCGACCTTGGCGGGGTCGATTTCCTGCGCCGGGGCGGCGAGCGGGGCGAGCAGCAGCGCGGCAAGCAATATCAGGCGCATCAGTTCAGTTTCCCGGAATAGGGGCGGTCGGGGCGGCGGCCGGCACCGGCTTCGGCGCCGGTACGGTCGCGATCGGTGCGGGGATCGACGGATCGCCGGCCGGCGCGGCAACCGCCGCCGGGGCAGCGCTGCGGGCAATGAGGTCGG
The DNA here is from genome assembly GCA_044373875.1 of Polymorphobacter sp. GTDB lineage: Bacteria > Pseudomonadota > Alphaproteobacteria > Sphingomonadales > Sphingomonadaceae > Sandarakinorhabdus. The sequence continues at coordinate 8,931 of JBILPK010000078.1, read as the reverse complement.
CGGGCAACAGGCTGACATTGCGCACGGTTTCAACAGGGCCACCGAGCGGCGGCAGCACCTGGCCACCGACGCTGACCGACAGCGCGCCGGCCATGCCGGTCCACAGCATCAGGCCGGGGCGATCGGCGGGGACGGTGAAGCTTTCGCCCGCGGTCATCACGCCGACCTTGAGCGTATCGCCATTGGCCTTGTCCGTGATCTTCACCCAGACATCGCGCGACGCGGTCAACACCACCGGGCTACCGGCGGTTGCGGTGGTTGCCACCGCAGCAGCCGGCCCGGCGGACGGGGTGCCGACATCGCCGGCCGCTTCGGCGGGCGGGGTTTCGACGGCAGCGGTCGTTTCCGGCGCAACGGGCGGCGGCGGATCGAAGGCGCCCGAGCCCCAGGCCGAAAGCACCGCGATGATGGCGACGATCGCCACCAGGCTGCCGATCCACAGCCCGCGCGACGGCAGCCGGCGTTCATCGAGCGGTTCGAGACTGATCGGCGTCGGCACATGCGCCGATTTGGAGGTTTCGCTGCGGAACTGGTTGGCCAGGGTTTCGGGGTCGAGCCCGACGGCGCGGGCATAGGATTTCACAAAGCCGATGGCATAGGGCAGCGCCGGCAGTTCGTCGTGCTTGTCGGCTTCCAGCGCCTTCAGGTGCCGGATCGGCACCCGCGTCTCGCGCGCTACATCGATCAGTTCCAGCCCGGCGGCGGCGCGCCCGGCCTGCAGCATCGCGCCGGTGCGCCTGGCGCCGAATTCAACCGATTCCACGCCGACGATCCTCTGGTTCTGCCCGCGACGGGCCGGTTGCAATCCGTTGACGCCGGCCGCTGTCGCCAGCCGCCGCAATCCCGCTTTCGATGCCGGGGGGCAACCGCAGAGTCAATGGACTGCGAGGCGATGGCAGCGGGTCGGCGCGCGGGTCGGAGTGGCTGGCGCGGCAGGCCGAAGCGGTGGCTTTTGCATGCGACCTTGTTGCATCGCATCAAAGCCGCTATGGGGCCGCGCAAGCCCCGGGCCTCGCTGTCCTTGCGGCACTCTGGCCATCCCACAGGATCGAAATTCAATGCCCTTGCGGAATATCGCGATCATCGCGCACGTTGACCATGGCAAGACCACGCTTGTCGACCAGCTGTTCCGGCAGTCGGGCACGTTTCGTGAGAATCAGCGCGTCGCCGAACGCGCCATGGATTCGAACGATCTCGAAAAAGAACGCGGCATCACCATTCTCGCCAAGTGCACGTCGATCGAATGGACCGACAAGACCAACAACGAGACGACGCACATCAACATCGTCGACACCCCCGGACACGCCGATTTCGGCGGCGAAGTCGAACGCATCCTGTCGATGGTCGATGGCGTCGTGCTGCTCGTCGATGCCGCCGAAGGCCCGATGCCGCAGACCAAGTTCGTCACCGGCAAGGCTTTGGCCCTTGGCCTCCGCCCGATCGTCGTCGTCAACAAGATCGACCGTCCCGATGCGCGCGCCCAGGAAGTGCTCGACGAAGTCTTCGATCTGTTCGTCATGCTCGAAGCCACCGATGAACAGCTTGATTTCCCGGTGATCTTTGCTTCGGGGCGCAACGGCTATGCCGGGCGCGATGCCGATGTGCGGTCGGGCAACCTGGTGCCCTTGTTCGAAACCATCGTCGCGCATGTGCCGCCGCCGGCCGCCGACGTCGATGGTGAATTCAAGATGCTGGTGTCGCTGCTCGATCGTGACAGTTTCGTTGGCCGCATCCTGACCGGGCGCATCCTGTCGGGCACGCTGAAGCTCAACGCGCCGATCCGCGCGCTCAGCCCCGATGGCAAGGTCGTCGAGGAAGGCCGCGCATCGAAGATTTTCGCGTTTCGCGGGCTCGAGCGGGTGCCGGTCGATGAAGCCAAGGCCGGCGATATCATCGCATTGGCCGGGCTGACCAAGGCGACCGTCGCCGACACGATTGCCGACACATCGGTCACCGAGCCGCTGCACGCCCAGCCGATCGATCCGCCAACGCTGTCGATGACCTTTGCGGTCAATGATTCTCCCTATGCCGGCCGTGATGGCAGCAAGGTCACCAGCCGGATGATCGCCGACCGGCTGATCCGCGAAGCCGAAGGCAATGTGGCTGTAAAGGTCACCGAAAGCGCCTCGAAGGATGCCTTTGAAGTGGCAGGCCGCGGCGAATTGCAGTTGGGTGTCCTGATCGAAACCATGCGCCGCGAAGGCTTTGAACTGTCAATCTCGCGGCCGCGGGTGATCTATGCCACCGATGACGATGGCAAGCGCACCGAGCCGTATGAAACCGTCGTGATCGATGTCGACGAGCAATATTCGGGCACGGTTGTCGAGAAGATGGCCGGCCGCAAGGGCGAGATGACCGACATGCGGCCCTCGGGCGGCGGCAAGACCCGGCTGACCTTTTCGGCGCCGGCGCGCGGCCTGATCGGCTATCACGGCGAATTCCTGTCGGATACGCGCGGCACCGGTATCATGAACCGCCTGTTCGAAAAATATGGCCCGTACAAGGGCCCGATCTCGGGCCGCGGCAGCGGCGTGCTGATCTCGACGGAAACCGGCGAAGCCGTTGGCTATGCGCTCGGCTATCTGCAGCCGCGCGGCATCCTGATGATCGAGCCCGGCGAAGCCGTCTACCAGGGCATGGTGATTGGTGAAAACGCGAGAGACGAAGATCTCGAAGTCAACCCGCTCAAGTCCAAGGCGCTGACCAACTTCCGCGCCAGCGGCAAGGACGACGCCATCCAGCTGAGCCCGCCCAAGCGGCTGACGCTCGAACAGGCGATTGCCTATATCGAGGAAGACGAGCTTGTCGAAGTGACGCCGAACTTCATCCGGCTGCGCAAGCGCCACCTCGATCCGCACGAGCGCAAGAAGGCGAGCCGCGCCAAGCGCGACTGAGCCGGCACGAAAGCATCTTGTCCGACAAGACCCCGCCGCGTAAAAGCGTCGGGGTTTTTCGTTCGGGCAGAATTTCATGCGTTTTCTTGTGGTTGCCTCCCTGCTGGCGGCAAGCGCGGCGCCGGTTTCGGCGGCGTTGGTCCTCGATCAGAACAGCTTCATCACGCCTGTCGGCGCGACGTTGACGGGTTCGTCGCTCACCTCGTTCGCGCTCGGCTCCGGGCCCAATGAAGGCCGCTTTCGCCAGCAGGTGCAAAGCCTGACCGTCGACGTCGCCGGCCAGTTGACGCGGGTGGATTTTCAACTCTACCGCAACGCCATGACCTCGACCCTGCTCGAAGTCACAGTCGCGCGCGGTACCTTCGGCGATTCCGGCTATGCGCCGGTCGGCAGTTTCACCCAGGCGGTGACCGCCACCCAGGCCGATATCCTCGCCGGCGGCTTCACCGCGCTCGATGTGTCGGGCCTCGGCCTTGCCGTGATGCCGGGCGATGTGCTCAACTTTCATCTGTCGACCAGTCTGCCCGCCAGCGGCGGCAGCCAGCTGTTCTGGGTGATCGGTGAACCCGGCCCCAACCCGGGCGACGTCGTCAATGCCCCGATACTGGCCGGCGGTGCCGCGCAGATCACCCTCAATGGCGGTGCTTCGTGGCAGTCAGTGCCAACCGACCGCAGCCTGCGTACCTATGTCGAAACGGCGAGCACCGCGGTGCCCGAACCCGATAGTTGGGCGCTGCTGATCGCCGGTTTCGGCCTTTCGGGCGCCATGCTGCGCCGCCGACGTCTGGCGATAGCGGGTGAGCCCTGCGACATTTACGCGGTTGCGCAATCGCCGTTGCCACCCCAACTGCTGCCGGCATTGGAAACAGGGGACTTCCGCATGAGCGGCATTGATGACGACGATTATGGCAGCAGCCACCCCGCGCCGCATATCGAGCCGATTCCGGCCGCCGAGGCCGAAGACGCGGTGCGCACGCTGATCCGCTGGGCGGGGGACGACCCCGATCGCGAAGGCCTGCTCGACACGCCGGGGCGGGTGACGCGCGCCTATCGCGAATATTTCCGCGGCTATCAGGAAGACCCGGGCATCCACCTGGCGACGACCTTCGGCGAAGTCGGCGGCTATGACGAGATCGTCATCCTGCGCGACATTCCGTTCCAGTCGCATTGCGAGCATCACATGGCGCCGATCATCGGCAAGGCGCACATCGCCTATCTGCCCCGCAAACGCGTCGTCGGCATCTCCAAGCTGGCGCGGGTGCTGCACGGCTTCGCCAAGCGCATGCAGGTGCAGGAACGGCTGACGGCGGAAGTCGCCGATTGCATCCAGAAGCATCTCGATCCGGTCGGCGTCGCCGTCGTCATCGAAGCCAGCCATGCCTGCATGAGCGCGCGCGGCGTGATGACCCAGGGCGTGACGATGACCACCAGCCGCATGATGGGCGTGTTCCGCGACGACGATCGCAGCCGCAAGGAAGTGCTCAGCCTGATGGGCAAGGGTTGAATCTGGACCTGATGGCTTAACAAGACCGCGTTGGTATCCTATAGGGCGGGCTAACAGGTTCAAAGGGGCACGCGACATGGTCAATATTCTGGGCAATCTCAACCGGGCGCTCGTGCTCGGCGGCACGCTGCTGGTGCTGGTCATCGCCATCCTCAACGGCGGCGATATCATGACGAGCGGCAACTGGCTCAACGCCTTCCTGCGTTTCGTCCATGCGCTCGTCGGCGTGCTCTGGATCGGCCTGCTCTATTATTTCAACTTCGTGCAGATCCCGACCATGCCCAAGGTGCCCGCCGAACTGAAGCCGGCGGTCGGCAAGTATATCGCCCCCGAAGCGCTGTTCTGGTTCCGCTGGTCGGCACTCGCCACGCTTGTCATCGGTATCGCCATCGCCGGTGCCCCGCCGAACCTGTACCTGGTGCAGGCGCTGACCTTCCAGGAAGGTTTCCGCAACATCGGCCTCGGCATGTGGCTCGGCATCATCATGGCCGCCAATGTCTGGATGTTCATCTGGCCGGCGCAGAAGATCGCCCTCGGCATCGTCGATGGCACGCCCGATGAAAAGGCCGCCGCTGCCAAGAAGGCGATGCTGTTCAGCCGCACCAACTTCGTGCTCAGCTTCCCGATGCTCTATTGCATGGTGACGCGCGGCGTTCTGGGCTAAACTGATCCGGCAGGTGGTTTCCGGGGGGCGCGCCAGCATATCGTGCCCTTTCCCGGAGTGTGTTGCATGAATCAGAGTTTCGTCGCCGTCGATTGGGGATCGACCAACCGCCGCATCTTCCACATCGCCGATGGCGTGGTCACCCACCGCAGCGCCGATGACCGCGGCCTGCGCGCGGTGAGCGACTTCCCCGCCGAGATCGCCCGCTTGCGGGCCGGTACCGACGCGCCGCCGCTGTTGCTCGCCGGCACCATCGGCTCGAACCGCGGCTGGGTGGAAGTGCCCTATGTGGCGGCGCCGGCGCGGCTGGCCGATGTGGCGGCGGGCGTGTTGCAGCTGGCCGACGGCGTGTCGATCGTCCCGGGCGTCTCGGTCGCCGATCCGCTGCGGCCCGATGTCATGCGCGGCGAGGAAGTGCAGTTGCTCGGCGCGCTGGCGCTCGGGCTGATCGGCGACGGGCTGGTCTGCCTGCCCGGTACCCACAGCAAGTGGGTGGTGGTCAGCGACGGCGCCATCGACAGTTTCCGCAGCGTGATGACCGGGGACATCTTCGCCGCGCTGCAAAGTGCCTCCATCCTCTCGGATCTGCTCGTCGATGCGCCGGCGTGCGACGCGGTGTTCGCCCAGGGGGTCGACCATGGCCTCGAAGCCAATGATCTGACCGCCGAGCTGTTCACCACCCGCGCCCGCGTGCTGATCGCGGGAATGAGCCGTGCCGATGCTGCCAGCCGCATTTCGGGGCTGTTGATCGGCGCCGATGTCCGCATCGGGCTCGGCCACCGCCGCGCCGATGTCGTGCCGCTGATCGGTGCGCCGGCGCTGTGCGAGCGGTTCGCGCTGGCGCTGGAGCGCGCCGGGCGCGAATCGGTCATCATCGATGGCGATGCGGCGTTCGTTGCCGGCGCCATCGCCATCCGCGAGGCCATGGCCGGCAGCAAGGCCGTCGCCAGCAGCGAGGAAATTGCCGTATGACCAGCGCCGCCGACGATTTCGCCCGTCATCTCGCCGCCTGCCCGCTGGTGGCGGTGTTGCGCGGCATCACGCCGGGCGAAGTCACCGCGGTCGGATCGGCGCTGCTCGCCGCCGGCATCCGCATCCTGGAGGTGCCGCTCAATTCCCCCGAGCCGTTCGAATCGATCGCGCGGCTGTCGGACCTGGCAGGTGACGATGCGCTGGTCGGCGCCGGTACCGTGCTCGATGTGGCGGGTGTCGAGCGGGTGGCGGCGGCCGGCGGCCGGCTGGTGGTGTCGCCGTCGACCGATGTCGATGTCATCGCCGCAACGGTAGCGCTCGACATGGCGTCGTTGCCAGGTTTCTTCACGCCGAGCGAGGCCTTTGCGGCGCTCAAGGCCGGGGCGCACGGTTTGAAATTCTTCCCCGCCGAAGCCGGTTCGCCGGCGGTCATCAAGGCCATGAAGGCGGTGCTGCCGCGCGGCGTCCCGGTGCTGGCGGTGGGCGGCATGACGCCCGAAGGCGTCGCGGCCTGGGCGGCGGCGGGGGCCGATGGCTTCGGCCTTGGTGCCTCGCTCTACAGGCCGGGGACGAGTGCCGAGGCGGCGGGCGCCATGGCGGCGCGCTTCGTGGCGGCGCTCAGACCCTAAGGGGCCATCATGCCTTCAAGGGCCATCATACCTTCAAGGGATTGACCATGACGCCGGCCTGCGGCGCGCAATCGGGCAGTTCGGCATAGCTGGCGCGACGGCCATCGCGGCTGATCCAGACGCGCAAGGATGCCGCCTGCGGGCAGGGGCGGTAGCGCCAGCGGAATTCCCAGCCATCGGCCCAGATGCGGTCTTCGCGCGGCGTGAAATCGCGCAGCGAATCGCCGCTGCCGCGATGATATTGCACCAGCAACTGGTCGGCGATGCGTGCGGCGGTCTTGGCATCGATATCGGGATGGTAAAAACTGATGCCAACCAGGGCCATGAGCCCGATCGCAATGCCGATCAGGACCTTGCGGGTGCGGGTCATTCCCGTTGGGGCGGCGGTTTCCACGCCGGTCAGCCGCGCTCGGTATAGGCGGCGAGCGGCAGCGGCGTGCCGGTCTGGCGCAGCAGTGCCTGGCGGCGGAAAAAGCGCAGCAGCCCCGAGGCGCCCATCCGCGACGGCCCCAGCCCCGACAGGCCGAAGCTCGATTTTTCGGCATCGCCGATCATCGAGGTCAACGAGCCGTCGTTGATCGACACCGCCCCGGCGTGGAGCCGCACCGCCACGGCTTCGGCCTCTGCCACCGTGGCGGCGATGACCGAGGCCGACAGGCCGAAGACGCCAGCATTCGCCTGTGCCACCGCGTCATCGACCGAATCGAAGGCGATGACGGGGATGACCGGGCCGAAGGTTTCCGCGTTCATGATCGCCATGTCGCCGGTCAGCCCTGTGATGACCGTCGGCCGCAGCCATTTGCCGCCATGGTCCTCGACCGTGCCGCCGCAGTGAACGGTGGCGCCCCTGGCCTGCGCATCGGCGATCTGCGCCGCGACGATATCGGCCTGGCGGGCAAAGATGAACGGACCGAGGTCGCCGTGGCCGATATCGGGGTGGTTGATGGTGACGTCACTGGCCAGCCGCACCAGTTGCCCCAGGAATTCGTCATGGATTTCGCGGGCGACATACACCCGCTCGATCGACTGGCAGGCCTGGCCGGTAGCGACAACCGAGGCGCGCAACGCGATGCCGGCGGCGGCGATCGGATCGGCGCTGGCGAGCACCAGCATCGGGTCCTTGCCGCCGAGTTCGAGGCTGGCGGGGATGAAGGCGCGCGCGGCTGCCTCGCCGACCTTGCGGCCGGTGGCGACCGATCCGGTGAAGGCGATATAGTCGACAGTGCCGACCAGCGCCGCGCCGGTATCGCCATCGCCTTCGATGACGGCAAACACGCTGGCCAACGCCGGCACGCTGGTGATCGCCTGCATCAACGGGCGGATGAAGCGCGGCGTGACTTCGGATGGCTTGACGATGACGGCGCAGCCCGCCGCCAGTGCCGGGATGGCGTCGATCAGCGCCAAGGTCAGCGGGAAGTTCCACGGGCTGATGATGCCGACAAGCGGATAGGGGTGCAGCCGCGTGCCGGCGGTGATCGTCGGGATAGCGGTCGGTGTGCGCACCGATTCGATGGCGGCGACCAGACCCGGGGCTTCTCGGCTCCAGCGTGCCACCATCGCCTTGACGCCGTCGAGTTCGACCGCGGCGATGGTGCGGCGGCCGGTATCATGGGCAAGCGCGGTCACGATCGCTTCGGCATGATCGGCAAGCGCGGTCACGAAAGCGCCGAGCACTTCGAGTCGCGACGCCAGCGACAGCGCCGCCCAGGCGGGTTGCGCGGCGCGCAGCCGGGCCGAGAGGGCTGCCACGCTGGCCGAATCGAGCGGTTCGATGTGATGGTCGGCGATTCCGGTGCGCGGATCGGCGACGGCAAGCGAGCGGAAGAGCGGGACAGACGCCATGGCAAAACCGACTCTAGCGGGTGCCAGCCCAGCGTGCGAGGGGGGAATATGCGCAAAAGCGCGCGGCTTTGCGGGGTAGAGTTGCTGCGCTGCGTTGACAGGCGCGCCGCCTTGCCCTATCGCCCCGCCTTCGCATCGGCAGGCCTTTCGGGTCCCGCTGGTCACGAGATTTGCATTACCGACTTTTCAGGCAAGGTTTCTAACGATGTTCGCAGTTGTGCGCACCGGCGGCAAACAATATCGGGTCGCCACCGATGACACGATCCTGGTCGAAAAGATCGAGGGTGAAGCCGGCGCGAGCGTCACGCTCGAAACGCTGATGTGCGGCGATGCCGGCGCGATCACCCAGGGTGGCAGCGTTACCGCCACCATCGTCGCGCAGACGAAGGCCGACAAGGTCATCATCTTCAAGAAGCGTCGTCGTCA
>JBILPK010000213.1:0-5211 GCA_044373875.1 Polymorphobacter sp. | reverse complement strand
CGCCATTGCCATAGAAATGCGTCCAGGCGATGCCGCCATGCTCGGTCGCCCAATAGCTGTTGATATATTGCGGCGTCAGATGCTGCATGCCGAAGGCCTGCACCGGCGGCGAGCACGGCTCGGCGCAGAAGGTCGCGACCCGCAGGCCCGACATGTCATAGGCCTTGATATCGTGCAGGTTCTGCGGGTCGGACATCACGGCCTTGAGGAAGGTGACGCCGGCCTTGAAGATCGTCACGCCGTGGCGCTCGATCATCGCGGCAAAGCGGCCGGCGTGCGGGAACACCGGCGCACCTTCGCCGAGCAGGGTCGTCACCCGCGTCAGCAGCGGCGCCGAGATCATGTAGCTTTGGCCGGTGATCCAGCCCGGATCGGCGACGACATAGAGCACGTCGCCCGGCCGCGCGTCGAAGGCGACCTTCATCGTTTCGGCGATGCCCGCGGCGTACCCGCCATGGACATGGACAACGCCCTTGGGCTTGCCGGTCGAACCCGAGGTGTAGATGAAGAACATCGGATATTCGGCATCGACCGGCCGCGGCTTCGACGACGCCCAGATGGCGCGCACGAATTCCTCGTCCGGCAGCGCTTCGAGCGCGGCGAGATCGGGCAGCTTTGCCGCGGCAAGCAGCTTGGTCAGCGCCGCATCGGTCAGGTCGTGGCTCCAGATGTCGCGGTCGCGCCAGACGATATCGGGCTGGGCGGTGTGGCGCGCGACGATCACGGCCTGCACCCGCGGCGGCGTGGCGACCAGGCTTTCGGCAACGGCGATGCGGATGCGCGCCGAAGCCGTCGAATCGACCGTCCCGGCCTTACCGAGATCGGCAAGCGCACGCCCGACACCGCGCATGACGTCGCCGCGCTCGACGGTGACTTCACCCTTGAGCGTGGCGGTCACGGTTTCGGCAATCGCAGCGGCGGTTTCGGCCGCCAGGCCCAGATCGCCCTGTGTCAGGCGTTCGGTCAGCAGCGCCAGCGCGACCTGCACCGGCACATAATTGTCGAGCGCCGGATCGGTATAGGCGGTCTTGAACGGGATGATCTGGGCCATGCGATAGCCGCCATCGGCGGTGATGACGATCTTGGCGCCGGCGTCATGAATGCGATCGGACAGGGTCTTGTCGGAAAAGCCGCCGAACACCGGGGTATAAAGGATGCCGAGCCGCTTGGCGGCTTCGGTCCAATAGAGTTGCGCCGGGATATTGGGCATGTTGAGCGCGATGCGATCACCCGCCTTCAGCCCGAGCGTTTCGAGCGCGATGGCGCACTTTGCGGTTTCGAGCAGCAGTTGGCGGCGGCTGACGGCATAGCTGTCGACGGGCGCGCCGCGGCCATTGTCCTGCGCCATGTCCCAGCGATCGCCTTCGAAGATGAAGGCGGCTTCGGCGCCATGGCCGGCGAGGACATGGCGGTCGACTTCGTTGAAGCAGCAATTGGTGCGGGCGCCGTCGAACCAGCGGAAATGCGGCGCGGCATCATCGTTGAAGGCGCGGGCCCAGGGGGTGAAGCCGGCAGGCACATCGGCGACGACCGGCGCGGCGCTGGCGGCATCCCACCCCGTCCAGGCGGTGCCATCAAAGCTGATCCAGGCGGCACCCGACGGCAGGGCCACCAGCCAGTGCAGGTTGCGCGCCGCAATGGCACCATGAAACGCCCCCGGGTCAGCGATTACCGCGCTGCGGGCGGCATCCCAATCCGCCCGGTTGCGGATATCATTGGCCTTTGCCGTCGGAACCGGTGCCAACAGGGCGGCATTTCGTTCCAGACCCGTAAGTTCTTTCATGCTCAGCCCTGCCCCTTTGGCGATATGCGGCGTCGAATTGTAACGCCGCATTACAGCAAATTTCGTCTGATTCAACGAAAAAGTTCTAATGTGTCCGCAATGAGTGGAGTTTCGGCAATTGTGTTACCGTTGGTCAGAGATCAGCAGAGATATGTTACAAAATGTCACGTGCTCTGCCGTTGCCACGGCATTCGCCGGCCGGGCGCGCGGCACCGGGCATGAAGGTTCTGCTACGCCAACCGACATGGCTGGCAGCCGCAAGTTCAAAAGGCGTTCTTTGGCAGCAGCACCGAGCCGATGGTGCGGAACAGGATGTAGAAATCCAGCCAGAGCGACCAGTTCTCGATATAATAAAGGTCGTGCTCGAAGCGCTTGACGAGCTTGTCCTCGGTATCGGTTTCGCCGCGCCAACCGCAGACTTGCGCCCAGCCGGTAATACCGGGCTTGACCTTGTGACGCGCGGCATAGGAGCTGACGACATCGGAAAACAGCCGTCCACCGGCGCGGGTGGAGGCGGCATGCGGGCGCGGACCGACCAGCGACATGTCGCCCTGCAGAACATTGAATATCTGTGGCAGCTCATCAAGGCTGGATTTGCGCAGGATGCGGCCGACCCGGGTGATGCGAGGATCGTTGCGGCTGGCCTGGTTGATCGCGTCAAGCTCGGCGCGGTTATGATACATCGACCGGAACTTGTAGACGCGGAACGGCTTGTTGTTGAAGCCCTCGCGCGGCTGGCGGAAGAACACCGGCCCGGGAGAATCGAGCTTGATGGCGATCGCGATGGCCAGCAGGATCGGCCAGATGAAGAACAGGATGATCAACGGCAGGATGATGTCCTCCGCCGATTTGACGGCGGCATCGATACCCGAAATCGGCCGTTCGAACAGCGTCATCATCGGCATTTCGCCGAGCATCACCAGCGGCCGCTTGGCAAACACGAAGCTGGCCAGATCGGGCGCGAGGCGGATCTTGACGGGCGTGAGAGCGAGGCGGCTGACCACCTGCTGCAACCGGTCTTCCGCCGCCCAAGGCAAGGCGACGACCACCTGATCGATCCGGCCGTCGCGGATCATCGAGATCAGCGCCGAAAGATTGCCGAGCACCGGCACATTGGCTGCCGACGCCAAAACCCGCCCATCACGCCGATCGTCGAAAAAGCCAATCAACGAAATGGTTAGACGATCATGCGCCTGAACATATTCGGCAAAGCGTTCGCCCTGCACCCCGGCCCCGAAAATCGCGACGCGCTGGTTGAAGGTGCCGCGCGTTTTCAGGCGACGCACCCATAGAGTCGACACCAAGCGCAACGCCAGCAAGGTCAGGCCTCCGCCGGTGAACCAGCCCAATGCCCAACCGCGCGAAACCGATTCCGATGTCTTGAGCAGAAAACCCAAGGTTATCAGGAACAGCGCGACCGTGATCCACGACGTCGCGATCCGTTGCCAGGCGCGGCGCAGCGAAAACTGCGCATCGACATCATAGCAACCGAGCATTTCGGCCAGCACGCCGAAGGCGATCGCAGCGACGAACACGACCCGCGAATAGATGGCGATGGCATCATTACCCAGCGTATCGCTCACAATGGCGATCGCTGCGACGCCGGTCGCCAGGACCGCAAGAAATTCGATCAGCCGAACGATGAAAATCGCCAAATCGAGCGGCACGCCGGGCTTGCCGGCAGCGGTCGCCGGGCTGGCTTCGGGGCGGAAGCGCAGGTCGTTCACGCTACGCTTCCTACCGACCGGCGCACGGCAACCCGCGGGTGCGAACCCGGCGTTGAACGCGGCCAGCCTAAAAATTCGTTAATTTTCTGCGACGCAAGCTTGATGATGGCGACATTTGAAAAAATTGTTGTAGAAGCATGGTCGTTTTGGAGAGCGACACGATGGAAACCCCGTACGACTGGTCGACTGTCATCGTCTTTGCCGGTTTGATCGTGCTGTTTTTGCAGCGTTCGCAAGGTGTTGCCCGCGATCATCTGTGGCAGTATCTGGTGGCTGCGGTCGGCTGCGCCGTGACCAACTATGTCGGCAACGAAGCCACCAAGCTCGACGAAACGACCTATCACCTGGGCGCCATAGCCCTGGGGATCGCCACGCTCGCCTTCATCTGGCTCGTACTGCGGCCCTTCAAAGACGAATAAACGCGGATAAAGTCCGCCGTTCCGCATTGTGACCCCCGTCCGCCGCATCAGCTTTTCAGCAGCCGTGCCGCCAACGGCCGCCCGATCAATACCATGCGATCCGCCGGTTTCATTGCGTTCACCATGGCAGACGCAAAACGTGCCAGCTGCGCGAAGACTTGAGGATGATCGGGGGCCGGCGTGGAAATGCGCACCAGGATGCCGTCTGAAAGATAGCCGTTCAACTGCTGCACCAGCTTGACGCGGCGCTGTTCCGATCCATCGGTGGGCAGATCGTCGCCGATCCGGGTCCAATAACAAATCTGCTCCATCCGGGAATCGCTGCTCGCGGTCAGTTCGCGCACCGGCAATTGCGCGGTACCGCCGATCAGCAATTGCAGCCGCCGCGACGCCGAGATCGTATAGCCTACTGCAGCGTAGCAGGTTTCCGGGCGATGCAGCTGCAACAGATCATTCTGGACCGCGCCATAGGCGATGACGACCATCATCGGCAGCGCCGTCGGCGATTGATAGAGCCGTGAAACCGTCTGGCTGTACAACCGGTCGGCAAGGCTGCCGGGCGATTTCGGCAGGATGAAATTGCTCGACGGATAGTTCTTCCAATCGGCAATCTGTTGCGGGATCACATCATCGAGCTTGCGGTCGCCCAGCAGGACGAGCCGCTTGCGCGGTTGCAATGCCGCGGCGCCGAGCGCGGCGAGCCCCAGCGTGCCGCCCAGGACAAGATCGCGGCGGTTCATGCAGCCACGTCCCCCGGCTTGTCGGCAAGCGCATCGCGCAGCGGCGTGAGCAGCTTGTCGACCAGAAAGATGAACAGCAACGCCGATGTGAAGGTGACCATGCCAGCGAAATTGTGGAGATAGCCCTGGGCCATGGCGTCGCCGAAATGATAGGTGATCAGCACCAGGGCCGCGACGCGAACGCAATTCGCAGCTATGGCGATCGGCACCACGAGCAACAGCATGAACATCGAATAGCGCCAGTTGCTGCCGCGCAGCATGTAGATGTAAAATAGGCCGATAGCCGACAGGCTGACCAGCGAATTCAACCCGGCGCAGGCGTCCTCGACCAGCAACTGGTATCCCGCGACATACAAGGTAACCCCGACCCGCGCGATCGGATAGCCGAGCTCGGCAAGGCCGGACGTCACCACCGTCGACACGAATGTCTTCAACGGCTGGGTCACGGTATCGAGGATCCAGCCCGGAATGGGGATGATGAAGGCGAGATAAAAGATCGGAAACCACATCATGCGAACGACCTTCATGCCGAAATAGGCATG
>JBILPK010000212.1:0-5260 GCA_044373875.1 Polymorphobacter sp. | reverse complement strand
CGCCAGGCCGGTGAACAGGATGAAGAACGGAATGGCGCCAACATAGATCGCGCCGAAGATCACCGGGTTGACGCCATATTGCGCCCCCAGCCCCATCACCCAGGCTTGTGCCGCCGCCAAAGTCTCCATCAGCCGGCACTCCACAGCTTCGGCACCGGATCGGCACCCGGATAGGCGAGCAGCAGATCGGCCTGCCCCGCAAGCAGCGCTCCGGCTTCCGCCAGCCAGACCTGACCCTTTTCAAACGGCGCCGTTTCGAACCGCCCGCCGCCATCCACGACTGCCAGCCACAGTGGCTGGCCGGCGGCCGGGCAAAGCAGAGCCTTGCCCGCCAGCCGCACGCGTTCCAGCACAAAGCCCGGCCCCGAAACCAGCAGCTCGCGACCCGGGCCCGGCGGCGCCAGTGGCAGCGGCGCCACCCAGGCGCCGGTCAACGCCATGGCCAGCCCTTGTTCGAGATGCAAGCCACGGTCACGGCCATAATCGTGCAATCGCCAGGTCACGTCATTGTTCTGCTGGATTTCGAACAGCGTCACGCCGGCGCCAATGGCATGGATGGTGCCGGCCGGGGTGTGAAACACATCGCCGGGCGCACAGGCGTGCCAGTGCAGCCTGTCGACGATCGAGCCATCAAGCGCCGCTGCGCGCAATGTTGCCGTGTCACAGGCTTCGCGCAGACCAAGACCGATAAGCGCCCCGGGTTCGGCCGCCAGCACGACCCAGGCTTCATCCTTGCCGCGCCGCAGGCCAAGGCGCGCCGCGGCGGCGCAATCGGGGTGAACCTGGATCGACAGGCGATCACCGGTGAACAGCGTCTTGACCAGCAACTCGGGATCGTCTGCCCCGGGCTGGGCATGGTGGATTTCGCCGATGGCGAGCGCGGCACTGGTCAGGCCGAGGCCCCAGGGGCTGTCTCCCATGCGGCCCCAGGCCTTGGCATGGGCCTGCGGCAACAGCCGGCGCGGCGCGGTTGCATCGTCGCTTGGCACATTGGGAAGAACCGCAACAGTCAACGCGCTGCACCATCAATACCGAACCGAAGCTTCCTTTAGACGCGTTCTAGCACTTTCGCCAAGCACCGGCGTGTTTTTTCAGCGCTCCGACACAGCAAATGCACAAATTTGGCCGCAGGCGGGGGAAGTTCCGATTAGCTTGCGTAACAGCATCGGGGCTGTCACATTTTGTTGCCATAGCATGAGGGTTGATCGATGCGCCTGTTCGTCATTGCCAGTGTTTTCGCCGCGACCGCCGCAGCTACCGTCGTCACGGCGCAGCCGGCACCACCCACCGATGCCGCCGGCATGGCCGACGCGCGCGCCAAGATGATCGCCGCCGATGCCAACAAGGACGGCAAGTGGGACAAGGCCGAATGGCTTGCCGCCGGCCGCCGCGAAATGGGCTTTGTGTTCATGGACGGCGACAAGGACGGTTTCGTCACGCCGGTGGAAATGAAGGCCGGCATGGAAAAGATGCAGGCGATACGCGGCGGCAACTGAGCCGGGACCGGCAGTAACATTTGCGTAATGCGTTCGGGGACCGGCCGCCGTCGGCCAAAAAAGGGGAATTTCCATGCGCAAGATCATGCTCGCGACGCTCGCCGTCGCCATTGCCAGCACCAGCCTGACGGGCGCTGCACTCGCCAAGCCGAAAAGGCCGCTCGTCGCCGCGGTTGCCATCAAGGTAGTGCCGGTCTTCAAGGCGGCCGATACCAATGGCAGCAGGTCGCTGAGCAGCGGCGAATTCACGGCGGCTGGCGGCAATGCCGATAATTTCGGCCTGATCGACGCCAACAACAATGGCGAACTCGGCATTTTCGAGATCATCCGCGCCGCGGTCGCACGCTTCCTCGCCAATCGCGGCTGACGCATTTCCACCGGGCGCCGGGACCTGGTGCCGATACGCGATGATCCTGCCGCGACCCGGCGCGGCGGGACACAGGGGAGTTTACCAATGCGCCTGCCAATCATGATGACGATGCTGCTCACCGCCACCGCCGTGGCCGCACAAACCCCGACACCCACGCCCGAACAGGCCGCCAAGGCCAAGGAAGCCGCCGCCAAGATGGCCGCGGCCGACGCCAACAAGGACGGCAAGTGGGACAAGGCCGAATGGGCCGCCGCCGGCCGCAAGCCGATGGGTTTCGGCTATGTCGACACCAACAAGGACGGTCTTGTCACCACCGACGAGCTGAAGGCTGCCGCCGCCAAGCGCGCCGGCTGATCCTCTCCGGCCGAACATGAAAATGCCGCTGCTCCCGATCGGGAACAGCGGCATTTTTTTCATGTGCGGCTTAAAGGTCGGCGCTCAACTGCTTGATGTCCTTGTTGAGAATCCGGTCATTATCCGAATAGTCAACCGGGCAGTCGATCAGATGCACGCCCGGTGTCGACAGGCAATGCTGCAACAGGCCGGGGAACATTTCGGCACTGGTGACACGGTGGCCGAGCGCGCCATAGCTTTCGGCATATTTGACGAAATCGGGGTTGTCATAGGTGAGGCCCCAATCCTTGAAGCCCATGTTGGCCTGTTTCCAGCGGATCATGCCATAGCTGTTGTCGTTGAGGATCAGCACGGTGATGTTGAGCTTCAACCGAACGGCCGTCTCCATTTCCTGGCTGTTCATCATGAAGCCGCCGTCGCCGCAGATCGCCATGACCTTGCGATCCGGATAGACCATGTTCGACGCCATGGCGCTGGGCAGCCCGGCCCCCATGGTGGCGAGCGCATTGTCGAGCAGCACGGTATTGGCCTGGTGCGCGGTGTAGTTGCGGGCGAACCAGATTTTATACACGCCATTGTCGAGCGCGATGATGCCATCGCTGGGCATCGCCTTGCGGACCTGATCGACGAGATATTGCGGATAAAGCGGGCAGCGCATGTCGTCGATCGCGGCATCGCGATGCACGACCTCGGCGGCGCGCGCCGCCAGCATCCCCGAAAAATCCCATTTGCCCTGGGTCATGATCTCTTCCTTGATCTGCCAGACAGCGTTGGCAATATCGCCGATGATCTCGATCTGCGGGAAGTAGACGGGGTCGACCTCGGCCGACTTGTTCGACACATGGATGACCGTGGCGCCACCGGTGTTCATGAAGAACGGCGGTTTTTCAATGACATCGTGCCCGATGTTGACAATCACATCAGCCTTGCGAATGGCGGCGTGGACGAAATCGCCCGCCGACAGCGCGGCGCAGCCGAGGAACAGCGGGTGGCGTTCATCGATGACGCCCTTGCCGAGCTGGGTCGTCAGGAACGGGATGCCGGTCTTGTCGACAAGCTGGTTGAGCATCCGCGACGTCATCGTGCGGTTGGCACCGGCGCCGATAACGAAAATCGGGGCCTTGGCGCCTTCGATCGCCTTCACGGCTTCCTTAATCGCCTTGGGGTCGGGCACCGGCCGGCGGACATAGCTCGGCAGGATCGGCGTCGCGTCGGTCGGATCATGGGCGATATCCTCGGGCAGTTCGAGGTGGGTCGCCCCGGGCTTTTCCTCCTGCGCCAGGCGGAAGGCTTCGCGGGTGCGCGCCGGGATATTGTCGGCGCTGGCAAGCTGATGCGTGTATTTGGTGATCGGCCGCATCATGTCGACGACGTCGAGGATCTGGAAGCGGCCCTGCTTGGATTTCTTGATCGGCTTCTGCCCGGTGATCATCAGCATCGGCATGCCGCCGAGAAAGGCATAGGCCGCGGCGGTGACGAAATTGGTGGCGCCCGGCCCGAGCGTGGCGACGCAGACCCCGGCCTTGCCGGTGTGGCGGCCATAGGTCGCGGCCATGAAGCCGGCGCCCTGTTCATGGCGCGTGAGGATCAGCTTGATCTTGGTCGAGCGCGACAGCGAATCGAGAAAATCGAGATTTTCCTCGCCGGGCACGCCGAAGACATATTCGCAGCCTTCGCTTTCAAGGCATTGCACCAGCAGGTCGGATGCTTTGGTCATTTCATGTCTTCCTTTTCAAATCCGGTTTTTCTCGAGCCGGCCCATGGCGCGGGCGCGCGGGCCGGTGGCGTCATGGATGGTGCCGGCCATTCCCAGGCCAAAGCGCGGCATGTTGCCGTAGACATTTTCGTAACTGCCAGGCGCGACAACATAGGTTTCGTGCCAGATGCCGACATCGCCATTGCTGCCGACCGCCTTGTTGAACGCGGCCCAGGCCGGCAGATGGGCGCGGTCCCGCGCGCTGGCATAGGCTTCGAGTTGGGCGTAGCTGCGCCAATACTGCACCACCAGCGTGTTGCGCAGGCCGAAGTGCGTGCGGGCGTGGAGCATCCCCAGATCGGGATTGCGCGCCAGTTCCACCAGCATCCTGGGCATGGCACGAAAGACCGGCAGCCATTGCCAGACCTTCCACCAGCGGTTGAGCCTGATACCGATGAGGAACAGCACGAAGGGACCATCGATTTCGGCACAGACGCGCCGATCGATGATCCCTGTCATGTTGCTAGCCCCCGGGCCGGCTCCCGCGCTTACACCACCCCGTAGGCGAGCATGGCGTCGGCGACCTTCTTGAAGCCGGCGATGTTGGCGCCCTTCACATAGTCAATATAGCCGTTGCCGTCGGAGCCATATTCGGCGCAGCTGGCGTGGATGCCCTTCATGATGTCGACGAGCATTTCCTGAAGTTCGGCTTCCTTCCACGACATGCGCGCCGAATTCTGGCTCATTTCGAGGCCCGAGACGGCGACGCCGCCGGCGTTCGACGCCTTGCCCGGGGCATAGAGGATCTTGGCGGCCTTGAAGATATGCACGCCTTCGAGGTTGGTCGGCATGTTGGCGCCTTCCGATACTGCGATGCAGCCATTGGCGAGCAGCGTCTTGGCGTCATTGCCGTCGAGCTCGTTCTGGGTGGCGCAGGGCAGCGCGACGTCGCAGGCGACGCCCCACGGCCGGGCACCGCCACCGGTGAAGGTCGCGCCCTTGAATTCCTGCACATATTCGGAAATGCGGCCGCGCTTGACGTTCTTGAGGTTCTTGATCCAGTCGATCTTTTCCTGGCTGATGCCATCGGGATCATAGATGAAGCCTTCCGAATCCGACAGGGTCAGCACGGTGCCGCCGAGCTGGACGATCTTTTCGGCGGCATGGGTGGCGACATTGCCCGAACCTGAAATGACGGCGCGCTTGCCTTCGACTTCGAGGCCCTTGGTGCGCAGCATGTTCTGCAGGAAATAGACGGCGCCATAACCCGTCGCCTCGGTACGGATCAGCGAGCCGCCCCATTCCAGCCCCTTGCCGGTGAGCACCCCGGTGAACTGGTTGGTG
>JBILPK010000077.1:0-15219 GCA_044373875.1 Polymorphobacter sp. | reverse complement strand
AATCGATTCATAAGGACACGGCGGACCGGTTCCTCGATCACCGCGGCGTGACCATCACCCTGTGGCCGCATGGCCATTCTCGGATGATCACGCCCAATCGCCGGCCCGACTGGGTCGACCCGGGCACGAGGGGGATGCCGGAGATCCCCGGCGTCACCGAAGTTCCCCGGCTCAACAATGTCAGCTACAATATCTTCCCGAACATCGTGATGCCGCCGACCGCGACGGGCATTCCCATGCTGGTTTTCTGGCCGCGGACGGCCGGCTCCATGCGGATCGAATGCCACTGGTTCGGTCCCAAGGTGCCGGTGGAAGACCTGAGTCCTTTGTGGGAAGCCCGGATCAGGAATTTCGAGCGGATCCTGTTCGAGGACACAAGGTTCGCGCCGCAGATTCAGGAGTCCGTCGAAGGCCCGGGTTTCAAGGGCATCCCGCTCAACTATCAGGAACGCCGGATCTATCATTGGAACGAGGAAGCCGATCGCCGGATCGGGGTGGACCGCATCCCCGCCGAAATGCGCGTCGAACAGGTGCTTGGCAATTTGGTGGAGAAGTCCTGACCCACGCCAGGCCCTGTCGCTGGCGCGGCGTGATCATTTTCCCGCGGGCGTGAACACCATCAACAGGTTTCCGGGCATGTGGTAATAAAGGCCATAGCCCGAGTTCACCACCACATGGCCATCGGAGATCGTGGCGCCCGGCCCGCTCATGCCGCCGCCACGGGCTTCGACGCCGGATACGGTTCTTACCGTCTGCGTCGTGTCATGGCTCCACAGCGTTTTTCCGGAGGCGCCGTCATAGGCACGGAAGCGGCCGTCGAGATGCCCCGCCAGGACATAGCCCGGCCCGGCCGTGACAGCCGAGGAAATGCCGGGGTCGCAATTCGCCTTCTTGCCGCAGACATTGTCGGCGATCGCGTGCCAGAGCACATGTCCGTTGGCCGCATCGATGGCGTGAATGCCGGCGCCGCGCTTCGTTTCGTCATAAGTGCGGCCGTCGCGCGTGTCGGCCATGTCGTTGATCGGTACGTAGACGACACGCCCTTGCGCTGCCATGCCGAAATGCACGCCGCCCTGTGTCCCGCCATGCCCGAGCACGGTTTTCCAGACGATCCGGCCCGTATCCGGATCAAGACCATAGGTTGCGGCAGATTTCTGCCCGGCAACGACCATCGTCTTGCCGCCGCCGATGGGGACGACAAGGACCGACGTCGCGACATCGAGGTCGGGCCCGTTTTCCTTCGGGCAATTGTCGTTGCCCATCATGCAGCCGACGTTCCAGGCATCGCCCTTGGTGAACTGCGTCGTCCAGAGCCGCTCGCCAGTCCGGGCGTCGACGGCGAACACGGCGTCGCTGTTGCCATCGGCAGGCGACGAATAATTCTCGCCCGAGCCGAAATAGACCCGGTTCCGCACCTTGTCATAGGTCGGGCTTCCCCAGATCGGCGCACCCGACGGGCCCATTGTGCTGGTTCCGGCCGCAGTCCTGCCCTGTTGGACAGCAGGCGCGGGAACGCTGTGACGCTTCCAGCGCTGTGCGCCGGTCGCCAGGTCCAGCGCCGTGACGGAGCCGCGGAACGTGCAGCAGGGATAGGCGGGATCCGCCGCCGCCGTGACTTCAAGCGAAGATACCGGCACGAACAATTGCCCATCGCCGATCGTCGGGGTGCCGGTGATCGTGGCGTTGGGATGTTCGTCGACCTTGACCTTCCAGACCAGCTTGCCGTTCAAGGCGTCCAACGCATAGGTCCGCGCCAGAATGTCGCCGAAATAGAGGCGCCGCGTGGCCGGATCGGCGACGATGGCGGTGCGTACTTCGGCCGACGCTCGGAACGACCAGCGCATGCAGCCGGTTTCCAGATCGAGCGCATAGACCGTGCCGTCCTGGCTGCCGACGAATATTGCGCCCCAGCCGACGGATGGTTGCGACCTCGCCCGTTGCGACGCCGGATAGGCGAACGCCCATTTAAGTTTCAGCGCCGGCACCTGGTCCTTGCCGAGCCCGGCGACTGACGCGGGAATGAAGCGGCTGTTGTCATGTCCCCAGCCCGCTCTCGCCGGCGGTGCGGCAAGGTCGAACCCGGCATGATCGGCGGCACAGGCGGCAGGCGGGGCAGGCGGGCGGTAGTTCGCAAGCGGCTTGCGCGCCAGATATTCGGCGATCTGCTGCCGCTCGATCGCCGACAGGCTTGCGGCCTGCTGGCGCATGATGCCGCCGTTCATCGCGGCGAGGACGGCATCGGGCGCCATCATTTCCAGCCACACTTGCTGGGGTGCCTTTGGCACCCCGCCATTGTGGCAACCGGCGCAGTTTCCGTTGAACAGGCCCTTGCCCGGATGCTTGTCGACGACGATCGTCGGCCCGTCGCGGGACTGAAGCTCGTCCGTCGAGGTCATCCGCTCGCCGCCAACCTTGACCGGCGACGGATCGCCAAAGCCTGCCAGGACAAGCGACGCAACGAAAAGCAGACCTGTCCAACCGCGCCGCATTGTCTTGACCTTTCCGCCTAGAACCGTGCCCCGGCTTCAACACCGAAATAGCGCGGCGGACCATAAAGGGTGAAGGTCCACAGACCGCCCACGACCTGGCTCGCCGTTTCATAGCGCTTGTCAGTGAGGTTTTTGCCGACCACGCGGAGCGTATATTTGTTGTCGATGTCCGCCAGGGTGATCGACGCATTTAACAGCGTGCGGGCGCGCAGGAACGTATTGTCACGTTCGTCCGCGATCGACTGGGAGAACAGGTTGCGATCGACATAGCTCAGGTTGGCGTTGAAGGTCACATTCAGGTTGTGGCCGATGGGCATCGCGTAAGTGCCATCGAGCGACCATTGCCATTTCGGCGCACGGTCCAGAGGCGCGGTCGAAAGATCGTAGCCGGCCGGAATCGGCGTGATGTATTCGAGGTACTTGGCATCCTGGAAGCCAAGGACTCCGCGCAGCGTCAGGCCATCGGTCGGGACCAGCGTTGCTTCTGCTTCAATCCCTTTCACCCGCGCACTGGCGGCGTTGAAAAAGCGCGTCACCTGATTGGGCTGGCCGTTGACCTCGATCGGTACGACAATCTGTTTTTGCAGATCGCTGTAATCAACCCAGAACCCCGTCAGGTTGAACCGCGCGCGATTGTCGAAGAATTGGCTCTTGATGCCCACTTCATAGCTGTTGGCTTTTTCAGGCTTGGTTGCCGAGGCCGCATCTGCAAACGCATCGAGGTCGGTGCCGAAGGAGCCGAAGCCACCGATCTGATCGTTGAACCCACCGCCCTTGAAGCCATGCGAGAAAGTTGCATAAAGAAAAGTGTCTTCACCGGCCTTGTACGATGCCGAGAAGCGGTACGTTGGCTCATTGTCACTGGCGTCTACAGTCACAACGCCGGCCGGATAATTGTTGACGCTGGCGTCGAGCGGCCGGTTGAGGGTGATGCTGGGATCAAATCCGCCGCCCAGTTGGGGAATGAACACTTGCTGGCGACCACGCCAAGTCTTGCGTTCCCAAGTGTAGCGGGCGCCCGCAGTCAATGTCAGCCTGTCAGTCGCCTTCAAAGTGCCTTCGGCAAATACTGCTGTCGACTTGGCATCCTGGGCATTGCACAGCAAGTAGGGCGACTTGTTCCAGGGACCAAATGGCAGGGGTCCTCCGGTCAGGTCGAGAAAACCCAACAACTGGTTGACGCAGAAGTCGACCTTGTCCTCTTGGTGAAAGCCGCCCGCGACAAAGTCGAACGCTCCACCAAGATCGGAAGCGAAGCGCAACTCCTGCTGCCAGGTCTTGCGATCGTCGTCGCGGGTGGCATCAAACAGCGACAGCACTTCGCCATCCGCGGCAACCGGCGCTTGGCCGGTGTATGTGCTGGGCAAGCGCGATCGCTGGCTGCGCCAACCCGTGATCGAGGTGAAATTGCCCATGCCGACATTGAGGTTCATGTTGAGGTAAACACCATCGACATTGACGACATGGCCATCCCGCATCCGCATCAGCGAGTCTTGCCGGTCCGTTACGCCGCCATTGTTGATCGGGTCGCTGCTCTTGTTGCCCCGCGACCCGACGTTAAGCGCGTCGAACAGGAAGAAGCGGCCGTCACCGTTGACCGGCGTCTCGTTCACCGGCGCCGGGGTCTCAGAACTGTCACGGATCAATTCATATTGCAGAAGCGCGTCAAAATTGCTGCTCGGTTCCCACAACAGCTTGGCGCGAAGATTGACGACATTGGTGCCGCCGACGCGGCGGCCATCGCCGCAGCCCGACCGACCGACGAATTTGGCCGTGGAGGCAGGCAATTCAGGCGGCGTAGTCAAAAATGTGCCGACAGGACCATAGCACGCGCCGTTGCGCATGAAGCCATCGGAATATTCATACCCGCCAACCAGACGCAGTGCGAGCTGGTCCTTGATGATGGGAATGTTGACGGCGGCATTGCCGCTGAAGGATTTGAAACTGCCTGCCGTGACGCGAACATCGCTGCCAAATTCCCTCAGATCGGGTCGCTTGGTCTTGACGGTCACGGCACCGCCGATGGCGTTCTTGCCAAACAAGGTGCCCTGCGGCCCGCGCAGCACTTCGACTTGCTGAACATCGAACGTATCGAGCAACTGCGTCTGCACGCTGGGCACCACGAAATCGTCGACAGTGACCAGCACCGAAGGTTCAAAATAGACGATGATGGTGTTCTGGCCAACGCCGCGCATCGCGAACGACGCGGCATTGAAGCCCGTGATCCGGGCCGCCGAGAAATTGGGAACGAATGAAGCAAGGTCGCCGATATTGTCGGGACTGGCCTGCTGGATGATCGACTGGTCGATGGCCGTGATCGCGATCGGCGTCCGTTGCAGGTTCGAGTCGCGCTTTGTCGCCGTCACGATGATTTCGGCAAGGCCGGATTCGGCTTCTTTGGGAACCGCATCCTGCGCAATTGCCGGCGCCGCAAACGCGATCGCCAGAACCGAACTGACACCGCTAACCAGATATCGACGACTCATCTGAACACCCCCCAAAGGTTTCTTGCCCGGCCGGACTTTCTTGCCCGTTCCGAACGTCGTCGCTGAGTGCCACAGGCCCAAATAACAAGCAATCATGTTTGTCTTTTTTTTTGCGCCGTGTATGGTGCCACAGGAAACTGGGAGGAACGGCGCCAATGGACTTCGCGTTTCGCGGCTGGGACATTCACACTGGGACACCGCATCCGTTCAACGACCGCGCACCGCGTATCGACAATGGGACCTCGCGGCCCGACCCTGCACGATATCATGATCGGCACTACAAGGATGCCGAATGGGCGCGGATGTGGACGCGGACCTGGCTGCTCGCCGGCCCGTCAAGCGACGTGCGCGAAGATGGCGATTTCATCCGGTTCGACATCGGCACGGAAAGCTTCATTGTCGTCCGCCTCGAAGATGGCAGCCTGAAGGCGCACTATAATGTCTGTCCTCACCGCGGCAGCCAGCTCGTGCTTTCGGACTTCGGCTCCGTCGGCAGCTTCACCTGCCCTTTCCACAGCTGGCAATTCGCGCTGGACGGCGCCAACACCAAGGTGACCGACGAATATACGTTCCAACCAAAAACGCTTTGCCACGACCACAACCTGGCGTCCCTCCGCTGCGAGGAAATCGCGGGCCTCGTGTTCATTTCCATGTCGGACGACGTGGCGCCCTTGCGCGAATGGCTTGGTCCGGTGGCGGATCAACTGGCGCTTTATGACATAGGCTCGATGAACGTCATCCAGCATAAGCAATCGGATTGGGCGGCGAACTGGAAGGGCGGGGTCGACGCCTTTTACGAGATCTATCACCTCCATGCCGTCCACCCGGAAACCCAGGGCGTGATGGACGATCGCACGCAGATCGACCTTTATCTGAACGGCATGAGCCGGCAGTTCGTACCCTTCGCACAGCCGTCACCCCGGTTTCCAGACCAGGTCACGGTGAACGAAGGCATCAAGATGATGCTGCGCGATGCCGGAATCGATCCCGATGACTTCAAGGGCACGGCGCAGGAAAGCCGCGCCGCGGTCCAGGTCGCCAAGCGCGCGCGCGCCAAGGATCTCGGGCTGGACTATGACAGGTTCAGCGACACGCAGCTGAGCGATTCGACGATCTATGGCATTTTCCCGAATGTGCAGATCGGCT
Organism: Polymorphobacter sp.; assembly: GCA_044373875.1. GTDB lineage: Bacteria > Pseudomonadota > Alphaproteobacteria > Sphingomonadales > Sphingomonadaceae > Sandarakinorhabdus. The sequence continues at coordinate 9,098 of JBILPK010000077.1, read as the reverse complement.
GCCATCCCGAAGCTGTCTTCATCCACCGCTTCCTGCCGCACCCGGACGATCCGAACCTGTTCACGTATGACACGTGCATCCTGTTCGCTCATGTCGATGCGCCCGGCTATGGCCCGCCCGCCTGGATGGGGCTGGCCAAAGACACCGACACGACCGGCATGACCCGCCCGGAAATCGTGCGCGTACCGCTGGGCGAACCGCCCAATCTCGGGCCGGTGCTGGATCAGGATTCGGAGCTCTTGCCGATCGTCCAGAAGGGCTCCCGGTCGCGCGGCTTCCGCGGCCCGCTGTGGAGCGAGCAAGAGGCAAGGCTGCGGCACTTTCATGCCGAACTCGATCGCCACATTGACGGGGTATTGTGAAAATGAGCTGGACCTTCCTCTCGCGCTTCAAGATCAAGGCGGACCACGAAGCCGAATTCGTGACGCTGATCCCGCCGATGGAGGCCAATGCCGCAAGCGAACCCGGCACATTGGCATATAAGTTCTATCGCCTCGATGCGCCGCTCGCCTTTGCCGTGTTCGAAAGTTTCGCCGATGAAGCGGCGGATCGGGCGCATCAGGCCAACCCGGCCAGCGCCGATGTCATCACACGAATGATCGCGTGTATCGATGGCACCTACACCCGGGAATATCTGCTGCCACTATGACCACCACACCGATCTACACCCTGGGTGCGCTGTTGCGCGACGGGGCAGCACGCCGCCCCTACGAGCTGGCGCTGGTGTTTCCCGACAGCCGCGCCAGCTATGCCGACCTCAACATCAGCGCCCGGCGCTGGGCGGCGGCGCTGATAGCGCGAGGCGTTCAACCCGGGGACAATGTCGGCATCCTACTGACAACGCGCCCGGAGTTTGTCGAAATCCTGTTCGGGATCGCGATGGCCGGCGCCGTCGCCGTGCCGATCAATGCGCGCTATCAACCAGGCGAACTGGCGTTCCTGGTCAAGGATGCCGACCTCGTCTGCCTGATCACCACGGGTAGGGTCGCCGACTCGCTCGATTTCAGCACCCGATTGTTTGCAGCGCTGCCTGCGCTTGCCGGGTCAGCTGATCCGGAAAACCTGTCGCTGACCGAAGCGCCCAAGCTGAGATCGATCATCTGTGTCGACGCGCCCTGCCCTGCGGGCCTTGTGTCGGCGGCAACCGCGCTTGCGTCGACGTCAGACCAGGTCGATGCGCGTATCGACGCGGTCGATCCGCAAGGCACGGCGATGATCCTGTATACCTCGGGCACCACCGCCAATCCCAAGGGCTGCCTGATCCGCCACCGCGCGATTGTCGGCAACAGCCGCAACCTGGGCCGGCGCTATGAAATGGCGCCCGGCGATCGATTCTGGTCGCCATTGCCGATCTTCCACATCGCGGGCATCCTGCCGCTGGTCGCCGTCCTCGATGTCGGCGGGGCCTATCTTACGATCCCCAATTTCGACGCCGGCGTCGCACTTGCCATGCTCGAGACGGAAAAGGCCACGCACGCCTATCCCTGCTTTGTCACCATCATGCAGGACCTGCTGGCGCACGCCAACTTTGCGACGACCGATCTTTCAAGCGTTCGCCTGATGAATGCCAACTTCGGCGTGCAGCCCGACTGGATCAGGGATGCGATGACCAAGGCCATGCCGCATACCGTGATGGTCGGCACCTATGGCCTGACCGAAGGATCGGGCACGATCTGCACCAGCCGGATAACCGACCCATGGGAAGCGCGTGGCTGGCGGCTGGGCGTTCCGCTCGATGAATGGGAAGTGCGGATCGTGAATTTCGAAACCGGCGCCGAGTGCCGGACCGGTGAGCAAGGGGAAATCGTGGCGCGCGGACCCAACATGCTCGCGGGGTATCACAATGCTCCGGAAAAGACCGCCGAAGTCATCGACGCGGATGGCTGGTTCCATACCGGTGATATCGGCTCGTTCGACGCGAATGGCCAGATCATGTTTCACGGTCGGACCAAGGACATGTTGAAAGTCGGCGGGGAAAATGTTGCCGCCGCCGAAATCGAGGCGGTGTTGCAGTCGCATCCGGCGGTAAAGCTGGCGCAGGTGACCGGCATCCCGCACCCGCGCTATGTCGAGATACCGGCGGCCTTTGTCGAACTGGCCGTTGGTGCCAGCGCCAGCGAGGCGGAATTGATCGCGCACTGCACGGGAAAGCTGGCCAGTTTCAAACTGCCGCACCATGTGCGTTTTGTGACCGAATGGCCGATGTCGGCGTCCAAGATCCAGAAATTCCGCCTGCGCGACATGCTTGTCGCCGAACTCCAGAAAGCCTGATCCGATGCGAAAATCATTCATTGCCAAGCTGGTGGCCAAGCCGGAGAAGGCCGCAGATCTTGAAGCCCTGCAGACCGAACTGCGCGAGCTCGTCCACGCCCACGAGCCCGATTGCGAAGTCTATGAACTGTTCAAGGCAGCGGACGAACCCTTCACCTATTTCTGCATCGCGACGTTCAAGTCCGAAGCGGCGTTCGATCATCACATGGGCATCGATTTCCACGACCGGCTCGTCCCCCCGATCCTTGACTGCTTGGCGCAGGAAATGGTTCTGAGCTTTCACGAAGCCGTCTGACGAGAAGTTGAAATGGGGATCCCGCGGAAATTGTCGAAAACTGCATCAAGCGATCGGCAAGCCGCGGTTGCAACAATTGCACCGCCGACGCAACAATCGCTGAAAAGCGTCCAGACCAAGCAACGCCTGATTGAGGGCGCCATTCGTTGCATCGTGAAATTTGGCTATTCAAAAACGACCACCTCGCGCGTCGCCGCGGAAGCAGGCCTGTCTCGCGGTGCAATGCTCCACCATTTTGAAAACGGCGATGCTCTTATGCGTGCCGTGATCGCTGAACTGCATGAAAAGCGCCTGCGTGCGGTCAGGCGCAGTGGCGATATTACCGGCCGGGGCGTCCACGAAGTCGTGCGGACCTATTGGGACCAGCTTTCCAGCCCGAGTTTCACCGCCTTCCATGAACTGTCGATTGCCGCGCGCACCGACCTGGGGTTGGCACGAATCCTCGAACCCGCTCAGGCGGAGTTTCGCGAACGGCGCTATGCCCTGTCGATCGACGCCTTTCCCGAATGGCAAAAGAACCGGTCCAATTTCGACCTGGCGCTCGCCTTGTCGCAACAGACGATCGAAGGGATGGCCATCAACCGCCTGGTCCACGGGCTCGATCAGGCGATGGTGGAACCGTTGCTGACTAATCTTGAGCAGCAGATCCAGGCGCTGAAGCCGCCCGCCGATTAGCACTCGACCAAGGCGTCCATGGCGCATCTCACCTCCCGCGGCTTGACGAACATCCGCGTTTGCCTTGAACCGTTGCCGGTGGCAGGCGATCCGGCGGCGCGATGGCATGGCACACGCCTGCGCACAGCCGGCCGCCCTGAAGCAAGCGAGCCTGTCGTCTTGAACCTGCTGGGAAGTAATTGCGCGAGGAGAAAAATCTCAAACCAACCTCGAATGTTATTTAACCTTCTGATATTATTACTGTAAATAAGCGTCGAAGCCGGACCCCGCCTCAAAATTGAACAAACTAGCTATGTCATATACGAATATTGCCGAGGCGGTGGAGTTCCACTTGGGGCCGATCGGAACCAGCCCCGGATGGAGTAGTATGCAGAAAATCAGATGGTTACCAAATCTTCGAGGAGGTTCCAGTTGGGCGCCGATTCACACCTCTGTGCACGACGACCGCAGTCCCATCCGATTGCCGGCGCTCTTTTTTCTGTGGTCGGAGTTGGTGCGAGCAACGAACAAGCAATGAACTGGGATGATCTGAAGATCTTTCTGGCGGTTGCCCGCCAGCAGAAGCTTGCCGCTGCCGCACGGTCGCTTGGCATCGATGCCACGACAATTTCGCGGCGGATCGATCGGCTCGCCGTCGATCTGGGGACGCCGCTGTTCGAACAGTCCAGCGCCGGCCACCAATTGACCGTCGGCGGCATGCAACTGCTGCGCCATGCCGAAGAAATCGAACGGTCGGCGCTGGAGGCACGCGCCGATGTCACCGGCGAACGCGGTCTGTTGTCAGGGGTTGTCCGGGTCAGCGTCGCCGAAGGCTTCGGCACCTGGATCGTGGCGCGGCACCTGGCGGCTTTCAGGGCGGCACACCCCGATATTGTCGTCGAACTGATCGCCTCTAGCGGCTTTCTCAATCCGTCGAAGCGCGAGGCCGACCTCGCGGTGATGCTGGCGCGCCCGACGAGCGGACCATTGGTGGCGCGCAGGCTGACCGATTATAGCCTGCAACTCCATGCCACCCGCGACTATCTCGATCGCGCCCCTCCGCTGCGAATGGCGAAAGACCTGCGCCACCATGTGCTGATCGGCTATGTGCCCGATCTGATCTATTCGCCGGCGCTCGACTACATCGCCGAAATCCGCCCCGGTTCGGCGCCCGACATCCGCAGCTCGAGCATCAATGCCCAGCATGCGCTCGCGGTTTCTGGCGCCGGATTGTGCGTGCTGCCGTGCTTCATCGGCGCCCAGGACAACCGACTGGTCCCGGTTTTGACCGACGAGATCACGCTGACGCGGTCGTTTTGGCTAGTCGTGCACCGTGACACACGACAACTGGCTCGCGTCGCGGCGTTCGTCGACTGGCTCGTGACGTTGGTAGAGAGCCAATCCTCCATATTGGCACCGGCAGACGTTTCCGGTGATCACCTGAGGAGATGAATGGAAAAGGCATTCGGGCCGGACACAAAATAGCCGCCGACCTCGTCCCCGGATTGACGCCTGTGAATCAACATCAAAGCGGGCCCCTTCTCGAAGAGAGTGCGATGCAGAAAATCAGAGCGTTACCGAATCCTTGAGGAGGTTACAGTTGGGCGCCGATTCACACCTCTGCCCGATTAGCCCTGAACAAGCCCGTCGAATAGCCGATCGGACAGAAACAGCCGCGTCGTCGTCCGTGTGCATGCGACGTAGAGCAGGTCGATCATCTGATTGGCCTCCGCGGCTTTCGTCCGGTCCCGCGCCCGCCGCTCGGCAAGATGGGATGGCAGTTCGAAATCCTCGAGCGCAATGACGCTCTCGAACTCGGACCCTGAGTAGATGCTGGAATGGGCTTTGCGGACGCTGGTCGTTCGCAGGGTCGTCTCTCACATCAAAGCTGGTTGCTTATCCGGGTGGCCCGGTCGCACCGGGTCAGGAGGGACAGACATGGAGCATTATGTTGATGTGAATCGGCACGCAAAGCAGGACCCCGTCGATTTTACCTAAAATTTTGATCCGCGGTGATTTTCAACCGGCAGCCAACATGAAATCGGTACCGCTTGGGACCCCGGCTAAAACCATATTTCTTAAGCTGCTTCAATTGGTTGCTGAAAGTATGTCCGGGATCCCGCATTGGACGCCTATCCACATGCTTGGGCTTACGGCCTCGCCGCGGCCCACCACCCGGATCATCATCCGGGTTCTGCGTCTTGGCTTTTGCATCGGCGCCGGCTTTTGCCTCGGGCTCAAGCGCGGCCCGGGCCTCGCGGATCCTGGCGAGGCGCTGCTGCTTGTCGGCAACCCAGTCAGGCATCTCGTCGCCTCGCCGATCGGCGCCCAGGCTCGCGTCGTCCTTGAGGGCAGCGCGACCATTGTGAGATAAACAACGCTTAGCCGAACAGACGGCGAACGTCGGGCGCCTTGGGCCGGCACCGGGGATGTCGCGTTTTGGTGGTTAGCGGAAGGTCTGGTTTTTACGTTCGCGGTATTCTCGGAACGCAGCCCACATCAGCAACACAGCAAAAATGAGGATGGCTCGCAGAGGAAGGTGACCCGCTGCGGACAACAAGCCGTTGCTTATCCAGTCGGATAAAAACTGTCCGATCAGCACCGGCAAGCCGACTTTGATCGTGAGACTGGCAAGACGATGCTGCATCCGTTCATCTTATATTGATGCGGAATGCCCGCAAGTGGGCGCAAGCAGTCATGGGAGATCGTAGCCTACGCCACTCGCCGTCGGCCGGCGAAATTCAGTGGCCGCCTTCCTGCGGGCAGCGCTGCCGCTCTGTCCCAAAGGAAGTCGCCGGAGAACGCGATATGCTCCCATCCCACCGGTGAGGTGTGCGCCAGCAGGTGATCCGGCACGCTGTCACCCGACATGCGGATATGGACGACGGCATCGGCCATGTAGGTCGAGTTCCAGTAGACGATGGCGGCGATCACCAGGTTGAGGCCGGACGCCCGGAACTGTTGCGCCTCATGGCTTCGGTCGGCGATCCGGCCCTGCCGGAAGGTGCAGATGGCCTGGGCCAACGCATGCCGCTGCTCGCCCTTGTTCAGCCCGGCATGACAACGGCGGCGCAGCTCCGGCATCTCCAGCCAATCGAGCATGAACAGCGTGCGCTCGACGCGGCCGATTTCCTGGAGCGCAAGGTCGAGCTGGTTCTGGCGCTCATAAGCGGCCAGCTTCTTCAGCATCGTCGACGGCGCGACGGTGCCGGTCTTCAGCGAGGCGACGAGGCGGAGGACGTCATCCCAGTGTTCGGTGATGACGTCGGCACGGATGCGCTTGCCCATCAGCGGCGCCAGCCCTGGGTAGGCAGAAGCCGGGCCGATCGAGGCAAGCCGGCGATCGGGGAAGTCACGCAGCCGCGGGCAGAAGCGGAAGCCGAGCAGCGAGCAGAGCGCGAACACATGGTCGGAGGCGCCGCCGGTGTCGGTATAGTGCTCGGCGATGGCGAGCGACGAGCCATGGTGGAGCAGCCCGTCGAGAACATAGGGGGCTTCGTGCGTCGCTGCCGAGATGACGGTAACATGGTAGGGCCCATGCTGGTCCGAGACATGGGTATAGAAGGAGAAGCCGGGATCGACACCGTAGCGGGCGTTGACCTCGCCGGCGCCGCTGCCGCGCTTGCCCGATCGGAAGAACTGTCCATCCGATGATGAGGTAGTGCCGTCGCCCCAGACCGAGGCGATCGGCAGCCGATGGTGAGCGTCGACGATCTTCGCCAACGCCGCGCGATAGGTCTCTTCGCGAATGAACGCATCGGCCGTCCACACCAGCTGGTCGCGGGTGACGCCCTGGCTGGCGTCGGCCATGCGTGACAGGCCGAGATTGGTGGCGTCGGCGAGGATGGCAGCGAACAGGGCACTTTCGTTGCTGCAGGGCTCGCCGGTCCGCAGGTTGGTGAACGCTGCGGCAAAGCCGGTCTCGCGCGCCACTTCGTGCAGCACCTCGGTGATCCGCGCCGCCGGCAGAAGGCCATCGAGCCTATCCGCTATCGTGTCGGCTTCCTCCAGGGTTGTGGCACGGACCGGCGCGATGTGGAGCTTGCCGTCGCGCAACTCGACGCCTTCCAGCTTGCCACTCGACAGGCGATGCCAGAACCGCCTTAGCTGCCAGTCAAGTTCGCGCCCCCGCGTCTCCAGCCATTCGGCGGCCGTGGCGGGCAGCTTTAGCTCGGCTACCACCGGTGCGGCCGCCTCCGCGCTGACCAGATAGCTGTCGAAGCGGCGATAGTTGCCAGAGCGCTCCACCCACACATCGCCCGACCGGAGTTTGTTGCGAAGGTGCGCGAACACGCCTGTTTCGTAGAGCCGCCGATCGATCTTGCCCTCAGCGCTGACCAGCGTCCGCCAGTCCTTGCGGAACGGCATCGGTGCGTCTGCCGGGACCTGCCGGCGACCGGAACGGTTCAGCTCGCGCAGCAACTGCAGCGCTTTGATGGTCGGATCACCGGGGCGGGCCGCCTTGAAGTCGAGCACTTCGAGCAAGAGCGGCGCGAACTTCCTCAGCGTCGTCCAGCGATCGGCGGCGCGGACCAGCGGATCTTGCCCAGCAAGCTCGGCGATCGCCGTCACCTCTGCCCGGGCGCGCATCAGCTTGGCCCAGCCCACTTTGCTGTCGAGAACCCCCATGGCATCGGCGTCGTTTTCCGCAGCCTCGCTAAGCGCGTCGAGGGTGCCGCGGAACAACCGCATCAGCCGGCCGACGTCCTTGCCGGTAGCGGCATAGTTCCGATCCTGCGCGTTGCGCGCCCTGGTAAACGCGCCGCCGATCAGCCGGTCGGCCATCTCGAGCGCGGCATCGGTCAGTCTGGCCTCAAGGTCGAGCAGGAGCGCGACGAGGATCGCGTGCCGTCGATGCGACGAGTAGCGGTCGAGCAGATAGGCGGAAGAAGCCCGACCCTCCCGTACCAGCTGCCGAAGCCGATCGGGATGGATGGTCGATCCGGCTGCGGGATCGTTGTCAAAGCTGCGCACGAAGATCAGCTTCTCGATCAATTCGCGGACGTGATCGGCCTTGGGCGCCGTCGGAATGGCCTTCGCCCAGGCCAGCGGCGTGACCCCGCGCGCCGGATCGACAACCAGAAGTCCGTCGAGCCGGGCCCGCTGCTCGGCCGTCAACCCGGCAATCAGCGTGTGGGCAATACGCTTCCTGGCACGGGCCCGTCCGGCCAGGCCAGTGCGCTCGATGACCGCCGGCGCCGGCAGCATGATGCGATTGCCGCGCAGGGTGTCGATGATACCGGTGGCGATCGCGAGCCCGCTGTCGGTTGACCAGGCCGCCTGGGCACCCGCCTCGATCATGAGTGACAGGTCGGCGACGGTCGGCGCTCGCAGGTCAAGGGCTACAGCAATGTCGCGAGCATGGTCGGTCAGGGTCTGGGATCGACGAGCATAGGTCGCAAAGGCGCTTGCCGGCTCACCGATTTGCCCGGCCACGTAGCTTACGAAGGCTGGTGGCAGGTCACTGGCCAGCGCCAGGCCGAAACCGGGATGCCGCACGAGGGCAAGCTGTACCGCAAAGCCAAGCCGGTTGCCCGAGCGGCGGCGCGCTTCAATCAGATCGAGGTCGGCCGGGCCGAAGGTGTAGTGACGGGCAAGCGCATCCCTGTCGGTCGGGACGCCGAACAGGATGCGGCGATCATCGGTGTTCAGCAGGTCGCGTCGGGCCATGGGTCGCTCCGGGGCATGGTGTAAGACTAAGCATCGCGCGGGACAGCGCAGACTGGTGGTATGCTGTCACGCAAACTTGGCGCAGGCTACCTTTGCGTGTCTTTGACAAAGTGACAGGTTACGTGACACCTTCAGGCATCAGATTGACGGCTGCTGTCACGCGCTCGCAAACGGACGTTTACGTGACACGACAGATTGGGGGGACCAG
>JBILPK010000047.1:0-21464 GCA_044373875.1 Polymorphobacter sp. | reverse complement strand
CGGGGTCACCGGGCCGCCTGCATCAGCGAAGAACCGAACCGAATCAGGCAGCAGGCGCTGCTGCTTCTGCGGTCGCTGCGATCTTCTTCTTGATTTCGCGCTTCAGCTTGGCGGCACGCTCGCTCAGCTTTTCCGACTTGGTCTTGATCAGCCAATTGTCGAGCCCGCCGACATGTTCGACCGAACGCAGGCCGTTCATCGACACGCGCAGCTTGACCGAACGACCCAGCGTGTCGGAAATCAGCGTGACGTTCTGCAGGTTCGGCAGGAACACCCGCTTGGTCTTGTTGTTGGCGTGGGAAACATTGTTCCCGACCTGGCGACCCTTGGCGGTCAGTTCGCAAACGCGCGACATGGGATTGTCCTTGAAAAGAAGTTCGGGCCGCAGGTCGGCAAAGACCAACGGCAAGCGCGGGCTGTTAGCCGACAAGGCCCCGGGCGTCAACTACGGCCAGCGCCATATGGCGCGCCACCCGGTCCCGAATCGAACGCCACCGGCAACAAGAACCGCCGCGACACCCAGCTGACCCGGCCCTGACACGGCTTCAGCCGAACAGAATCGGCCACAACAACGGCAAGACGACCGCTGCCAGCACCCCTGCCAGCACCATTGCCAGCGCCGCAAAGGCCCCGCCGGCCGGGTCACGCCGCGTCAACCAGTCGGTTCCAACAAGGTGCGACGACACGCCGAGCCCCAATCCCCGTGCTGCGCGGCCAGTGATTCGCAAGCGATCGAACAGCCAGGGCACGCACAGGGCACCGATCACCCCGGTCAACACCGCCACCGCCGCCGCCAGCGCCACCGATGCGCCCGCCATCCGCGCGATCACCACGCCAAAAGGCGTCGATATCGTCTTGGTGGTCAGCGCCATCACCAGCGCATGGTCGAGCCCGAACAGCCGCGCCAGCCCCCAGGCACTCGCCACGCCGGCCACGGTTCCCCCCGTCACCGCCAGCAGAACCGGCCACGGCGCGCGCCGCAACAGCGCCAGATTGCCATGGATGACCAGCGCCAGCGCCACCAGCGCCGGCCCCAGCAGCCAGCGCAGCGGCCGCGCGCCGGCCTCGAACCGCGCCAGCGGCACCCCCGTCACCGCCAACCCGAGCCCCAGCACCAGCGCCGCGACCAGCACCGGGCTCGCCCAGGGCGGGTTGCCGAGCCGCACCGACAGCGCCCGCGCCCCGGCAAAGGCCGCCAGCACCAGCCCCGTGACCAGCAGCATGTCGAGCGCCGGCATCATTCGACCCCGCCCGCCAGCCGATACAACAGCGCCGTCACCAGCGCGGTGATCAGGGTCGAGACGACAAGAATCGCCAGCAGCGGCAGCGCCGCCCCCGCCAGCAGGGCAAGATACCCCCCCAGCCCGACCAGCGCCGGCACGATCATCGCCCCCAGCCAGCGCAGCAGCAGCGCCGCCCCCGGCCGGCTCCAGCCGATGCCGCGCCCCCACGCCAGCCACGCCAAATAGGCGCCGAGCCCCAGGATCGCCCCCGGCACGGGCAGGCGCAGCGCATCGGCCAGCGCGCCGCCGGCCGTGGCCAGGACACAGCACAGCGCCACGCCGGGCAGGCATTCCCAAATCCTTCGCATCCGGCCCTTTCGCATCCCGCCCGCCCGCGCTAGACCATGGCAGCCAGGTGACAGGACGACGATGCCTTATTTTGCCATTCACTGCATCGACAAGCCCGATTCGGGCGATTTGCGCGCCGCAACGCGTCCGGCCCATCTCGCGCACATCACCGCCAAGGGCGCCGCCGTGCTCATCGCCGGGCCCTTGCTGCGCCCCGATGGCCGCGCCATGGGATCGCTGCTGATCATCGATTTCGACGATCGCGACGCCGCCATCGCCTTTGCCAACACCGACCCGTACCACCAGGCCGGGCTGTTCGAGAGCCGATCGGTGACCAATTGGCACAAGGTATTGCCCGCCGATTGACCGGATTGCTGCCTGACAGCGTTGCCGACGCGGCGACAGCGCCGCCGTCCCCACGTGCCGCAAACGCCTGGGTGCTCGCGCAGGCCACCCGCGACCCCTATGTCATCCTGATCGCGATCTATGTCTTCGCGCCCTATTATGTCACCCGTGTCGTCGGCGATCCGGTGCTCGGGCAGACGCTCGTGGCTTCCGCCAACAAATGGGGCGGCTGGGTGGTGATGCTCACGGCGCCGCTGATCGGTGCCAGCATCGATCGGATCGGCCCGCGCAAGCCGTGGTTCGCCGCGGTGGTGGCCGCGCTGGTGCTGCTGATCGGCTCGCTGTGGTTCACCCCACCGGGCGGCGGCGGGCTGCCGGCGGGTGCCGTCATCGGCATCATTGCCGCCATCACCGCGCTGTTTGCCTATCACGAGATGCTCCACAACGCCCTGCTGCTGCCTGCCGCCGGCATGGCGGGTGCGGCGCGCGCCTCCGGCCGGGCGCTGGCGGGGGGCAATGCCGTGTCGGTGGTCATGCTCGTCGGCGTGCTCTTCGCCTTCGCTTTGCCCGGCAAGACCGGCTGGGCCTGGCTGCCGGCGGCACCGCTCTGGGGCCTCGACCCGGCGCTGGGCGAACCCGATCGCATCACCACGCTGATCGTCGCCGCCGTCATGGCGCTCGGCGTGCTGCCGCTGCTCGCCTTTGTCCCCGACATGCCGCGCACCGCCCTGTCGCCTGGTGCCGCCGTCCGCGCCGGTGCCGCTGACCTGGTGCGGCTGGTGCGCGAGGCGCGCGGCCACCGCGACCCGCTGATCTTCCTCGCCGCGCGCATGGTCTATACCGATGGCCTGACCGCCATCCTCGTCTTCGGCGGGCTTTATGCCGCCGGCTCGATGCGCTGGGCGACGCTCGAAATGCTCGGCTATGGCATCATCCTGTCGGTTGCCGCGGTCATCGGCGGGCTGCTAGCGGGCTGGCTCGACGACCGCATCGGGCCGAAGCTGGCGGTAAAGCTCGAACTGGTACTGCTCATCATCATGCAGACGCTGGTGCTCGGGATGGGCCGCGAGCGGCTGTTTTTCCGCCCCTGGCACGGCGAACCGCTGTGGGACGGGCCGATGTTCACCACCTTGCCCGAAATCACCTTCCTGGCGCTGGGCTGCGGCCTCGCGATCGCCGTCACCGCCGCCTATGCCTCGTCGCGCACGCTGCTCACCCGGGTGGCCCCGCCCGACAAGCTGGGGGTGTTCTTCGGGCTCTATGTGCTGTCGGGCAGCGCCACCATGTGGCTGGGGCCGCTGCTGGTGGAGGCCGCGACACGCTGGGGCGGCACCCAGGCATGGGGGATGGCGCCGGTTGTGGGGATGCTGGCGGTGGGCCTGGCGCTGCTGATGCTCGTCAAGGGTGGCGGGCGAATGCTCCACGCGTAGCTCGCTGACCCGGCGGGGAGGGAGCCGGCTTCACGCCGGATAGGCGCGCACCGTCTGCGGCACCAGCACCAGCGCGGCCCCCGGCGCCAACCCGTCGGGCGGGGCGGCGATGGTGACTTCGATGACGCTGCCATCGCGGGTCTCGGTTTCCAGCGCCGCCTGCGCGCCGGTCCGCAGGATGCGGCGCAACACCACCGCGATGCCCGCCGCCCCCGGCGCTGCCAGCGCGAATTCATGCGGCCGGATGAAGGCACAGGCGGCGCCATCGGGCATCGCCGGCGCGCGGTTGGGCAGCCGCACCCCGGCGATATCGATCTCGCCATCGACCGCCCGCGCCATCACCCGGTTCGCCCCGCCTAGAAATTCGCACACGAATGCCGATGCCGGGCGCTCCCAGACCTGTTCGGGCGTGTCGACCTGTTCGATGCGGCCATGGTCCATCACCACCACCCGATCGGCGAGGTCGAGCGCTTCTTCCTGGTCATGGGTGACGAAGATCGAGGTCAGCCCGGTGCGATCGTGCACGGCGCGCAACCAGCGCCGCAAATCCTTGCGCACCTTGGCATCCAGCGCGCCAAAGGGTTCATCGAGCAACAGCAGCCGCGGCTCCACCGCCAAGGCACGAGCAAGGGCGACGCGCTGCCGCTGCCCCCCCGACAATTGCGCCGGATAGCGGCCGCCCAGCGCCGGCAATTGCACCAGTTCGAGCAACTCGGCGACACGGCGGTCGATCTCGGCGCGCGGTGGCCGGGTCTTGCGAGGGCGTACGGTCAGGCCGAAACCGATGTTGTCGGCCACCGTCATGTGGCGAAACAGGGCGTATTGCTGGAAGACGAAGCCGACCTGGCGATCGCGCGCCGGCCGGTCCGACATGTCGACACCGCCGATGGAGATGCTGCCGGCTTCGGGAAACTCCAACCCCGCAAGGATGCGCAAAAGCGTCGTCTTGCCCGATCCCGATGGCCCGAGCAGCGCAAGGAACTCGCCTTCGCGCGCCGCGAGGCTGATGCCATCCAATGCGGTGAAGGCGCCGAAGCGCTTGATGACGCCGCTGGCGGTGACGCTCAATGCCCGCGCCCCGCCAATTGCCCAGCGAAACGCCATTCGAGCAGCGATTTGAGCACCAGAGTCACCAGCGCCAGCCCGGCGAGCAGCGAGGCAACGGCAAAGGCCGCGGCGAAATTGTATTCATTGTACAGGATCTCGATATGCAGCGGCAGCGTGTTGGTGCGGCCGCGGATGTGGCCCGAAACCACCGACACGGCGCCGAATTCCCCCATCGCCCGGGCGTTGCACAGCAGCACGCCATAAAGCAGCCCCCAGCGCACGTTGGGCAGGGTAACGTGCCAGAAGGTGCTGAGACCCGACGCGCCCAATGACAGCGCGGCCTCCTCCTCCTCGCGGCCCTGCTCCTCCATCAGGGGGATCAGCTCGCGCGCGACAAAGGGGAAGGTGATGAAGATCGTTGCCAGCACCAGCCCGGGCACCGCGAAGATGACCTGGACATCATGCTCGCGCAGCGCCGCGCCGAACCAGCCCTGCAACCCGAACAGCAGCACATAGATGAGGCCCGAGACCACCGGCGACACCGAAAACGGCAGGTCGATCAGCGTCACCAGCACCGATTTGAAACGGAAATCGAACTTGGCGATCGCCCAGCTCGCCGCCAGCCCGATGAAGATGTTGAGCGGCACCGCGATGGCGGCGACGGTGAGCGTCAGTTTCAGCGCCGAAATCGCATCGGGCTCGGTGATCGCCGCGGCATAGGCCGCCACGCCCTTGCGCAGCCCCTCGACGAACACCGCCGCCAGCGGCAGCGCAAGGTTGAGCGCCAGGAACGACAGCGCCACCGCAATGAGCAGCCAGCGCAGCCAGCGCGGCTCGCCGGTGGGGCGGGCGCTGCTCATGCCGAGCGCAACCGGCGCTGCCAGGCCTGCAACAGGTTGATGGCGAACAGCAGCGCGAAGCTGATCACCAGCATGGTCGCGGCGATGGCGGTGGCACCCGCGGTGTTGAACTGTTCGAGCTGCACGATGATCAGCAGCGGCGCGATTTCCGAACGGAATGGCATGTTGCCGGCGATGAAGATCACCGAGCCATATTCGCCCACCGCCCGCGCAAAGGCCAGCGCGCAGCCCGTGAGCAGCGCCGGTGCGATGGCGGGGATGATGACGCGAAAGAAAGTCTGCAAGCGCGAGGCGCCCAGCGTGGCGGCGGCTTCCTCGACATCGGCACCCAAGTCGGCGAGCACCGGCTCGACGGTGCGCACCACGAAGGGCAGGCCGACGAAGATCAGCGCGATGACGACGCCGCGCGGAGTGAAGGCGATGTCGATCCCGGCCGGCACCAGCCAGCGGCCGAGCCAGCCGGTGGGAGCATAAAGCGCCGTCAACGCGATGCCGGCGACGGCGGTCGGCAAGGCAAAGGGCAGGTCGACAAGCGCCGACACGACGCGTTTGCCGACGAAATCATAACGGACCAGCACCCAGGCGGTCAGCAGCCCGAAGACGGCGTTGACCGCCGCCGCCACCGCCGCCGCACCGAAGCTGAGCCGATAGGCGCTGAGCGCGCGCTTCGACAGCGCGGCGGCCGTGAATTCGTCCCACGACATGCCCGCCGTCGTCACGAACACCGCCGACAGCGGGATGAGGACGATCATAGACAGCGCGAAGATGGTGATGCCCATCGTCAGCCCGAACCCCGGGATGATCGAGCGGCGGCGCTGCAGGAACCCGTTCGGCATGGTGAAGACTTGCCGTGATAGCGGCGCCGGCGCAACCATGGTCGCGGTCATACCGTCACTGCTCGCCGGCATAGATGCGGTCGAAGATGCCGCCATCGGCGAAAAACAGCCGCTGCGTCTTGGCCCAGCCACCGAAATTGCGATCGATTTCGAACAGCGGCAACGCCGGGAAGCGCGACCGGTAGCGCGCCATCACGGCAGGAACGCGCGGGCGATAGCCCCGGGCCGCGGCGATTTCCTGCGCTTCGGGGGTGTAGAGGAACTGCAGATAGGCCTGCGCTACCGCCCGCGTGCCGCGTTTGTCGACCACCTTGTCGATGATCGCCACCGGTGCCTCGGCGCGAATCGACACCGAAGGCACGATGATCTCGAAGCGATCGGCACCCAGTTCGCGGGTGGCGAGCAGCGCCTCATTCTCCCAGGTGACGAGCACATCGCCGAGCCCGCGCTCGGCAAAATTGACGGTGGCGCCGCGCGCCCCCGAATCGAGCACCGGCACATTGGCGAAGATGCGCTGCACAAAGGCCTGCGCCGCCGCCGGCGAGCCATAGGTTTTCTGGCCATAGCCCCAGGCGGCGAGGAAGTTCCAGCGCGCGCCGCCGCTGGTCTTGGGGTTGGGGGTGATGACCTTGATCCCCTTGCGCGCCAGATCGTCCCAATCATGAATCGCCTTGGGGTTGCCCTTGCGCACCAGGAACACCACCGTCGAATAAAAGGGCGTCGAATTGGCCGGCAGCCGCGCCTGCCAGTCGGCGGGCAGCAGCTTGGCGCGCCTGGCGATATTGTCGATGTCATAGGCCAGCGCCAGCGTGACGACATCGGCCTCCAGCCCGTCGATGACCGAGCGCGCCTGCTTGCCCGAGCCGCCGTGCGACTGGTTGATCGTCACATCGTCGCCGGTCTGCGCCTTCCAGGCCTGGGCAAAGGCCGGGTTGATCTCTCGGTAGAGTTCGCGGGTCGGATCATAGCTGACGTTGAGCAGATTGACGGCCGCTGCCGCTGCCATCGCCGGCACCAGCAGAACCAGGATCGTGAAGAACGCGAATCGACGCATGAGACCCCTTGCTTGCGGCAGCGAACATATTCCTATCTTGCGACTAGGCAATAAGCTTCTGCTTGGCGCGGTGAAAGCTGGTCTATTCCCGCCCGACAGGCAAACGCTTCAGGCGGCTTCGCGTTCGATCGACAGGTCGGCAAGTGTGGTATTATCAAGAATTGCGGCGGTATTTTCACGCACGATCAACATGGTCTTGCGGATGACGCAGGTCGATTCCTCGAAGCAATCGGCACAGCGCTGATAGGCGCTCACCGACACGCACGGCACCAGCGCCAGCGGCCCTTCGATCATACGGATGATCTCGCCGAAGCTGATCTGGTTGGCCGGCTTGGCAAGGAGATAGCCACCCATCTTGCCGCGAAAACTTTCGACCAGCCCGCCATTCTTGAGGTCGAGCAGGATGATTTCCAGAAACTTGCGCGGCAGTTTCTGGTCGGCGGCGATCACGGAAATCGGCACCGGCGCAATTCCCTGCGACCGGGCGATATAGATGAGCGCACGAAGGGCATAACGGGAACGCTGGGTCAGCATGATTGCCCGAGCCTATGCACTGCCTGTCCGGCAGGGGCAAGCAGGGTGGGGCCTTTTGGCCCGGTTCGTTCATTTTCCATACATTTGGGAATATATTCCAACTTGCAGCAAAATTTTTCCGACTAGAGAATTGCTTCACTAACACACCAACCTGCAACCAATTGAAATTGCTATGTCACCCTGTGCCATCAGCACTTGGCACGATCCCTGCAAAGCATGGGACATCGGAGGCCGGGTGGTCCGGACGCTCCGCCAGGCACAGGAGAAACACCATGTTCACCACCAGCACCTCGGCTTTCCGCAACCTTCTCGGCACCGTCGGCACCGTCCTTTGCGCCGGCGTCTGCCTCATCGCCGCCACTGCCCCGGCGCAGGCCGCCGAAGCACCCCGCGCCACCACGGTCAGCTATGTCGACCTCAACCTCGGCAACGACCAGGGCCGCGACACGCTCGATGCCCGCATCAAGGCCGCCGCCCGCAGCGTCTGCGCCAACGGCGGCAACGATGTCCGCGCCCGCACCGTCGAAGCCCGCTGCGTTCGCGAAGCGATCAGCCAGGCGCGCATGACTGCCGTCGGCCACGGCTTCCAGGGCCGCTGACCCCCCAGCGTCTGCCCGGCGAGCGGGGCGGGACCGGACAACCGGCCCCGCCCTTTTCGTGTCGGCTCAGGGGCGGTTGGCGACCAGCGCGGCGACCACCGACGGGTCGGCGAGCGTCGAGATGTCGCCGAGATTGCCGGTTTCCCCTTCGGCGATCTTCCTGAGGATCCGCCGCATGATCTTGCCACTGCGCGTCTTGGGCAGGCCGGGGGCGAACTGGATGACATCGGGCGTGGCGATCGGCCCGATTTCGCGCCGCACCCATTGCACCAACTCGCGGCGCAGCGCTTCATCCTCGGCGACGCCGCTGTTGAGCGTCACATAGGCATAGATGCCCTGCCCCTTGATATCGTGCGGGAAACCGACCACCGCGGCCTCGGCGACCTTGGCATGGGCGACAAGCGCGCTTTCAACCTCGGCGGTGCCCATGCGGTGGCCCGAGACGTTGATGACATCATCGACCCGCCCGGTGATCCACCAATAGCCATCGTGGTCGCGCCGCGCCCCGTCGCCGGTGAAATAGCGGCCAGGATAGGTGGTGAAATAGGTCTGGAAGAAGCGCGCATGGTCCCCCCAGACGGTGCGCATCTGCCCCGGCCAGCTTTGTGCCAGGCACAGATTGCCCTCGGCCGCGCCATGGAGTTCGGCCCCTTCGGCATCGACGAGCAGCGGCACCACTCCGAACAGCGGCAGCGTTGCCGAGCCGGGCTTCAGGGCGGTGGCGCCCGGCAACGGGCTGATCAGCGCACCGCCGGTCTCGGTCTGCCACCAGGTGTCGACGATCGGGCAGCGGCCATCGCCGACAACGCGGTGATACCATTCCCAGGCTTCGGGGTTGATCGGTTCGCCGACGCTGCCGAGCAGGCGGATCGAGGCGCGCGAGGTCGCCTTCACCGGGGCATCGCCGTCGCGCATCAGCGCCCGCAAGGCAGTCGGCGCGGTGTAGAAGATGTTGACGCCCCAGCGGTCGCAGACCTGCCAGAAGCGGCTGACATCGGGGTAATTGGGCACGCCTTCGAACATCAGCGTCGTCGCGCCATTGGCGAGCGGGCCATAGACGACATAGGAATGCCCGGTCACCCAGCCGACATCGGCGGTGCACCAGAAGATTTCGCCCGGCCGATAGTCGAAGACATGGCGGAACGTCATCGCCACCCAGACGAGATAGCCACCGGTCGTATGCAGCACGCCCTTGGGTTTGCCGGTCGAACCCGAGGTGTAGAGGATGAACAGCGGGTCTTCGGCGCCCATCGCTTCGGGCGAGCAATCGGGTGACGCGGCGTCGCGGGCGGCTTCGTACCACAGGTCGCGGCCGTCCTGCATGGTGACGGCACCGCCGGTGCGGCGCACGACGATGACGGTTTCGACCGACGGGCAGTGCGCCAGCGCGGCATCGACATTGGCCTTGAGCGGCACCGGCTTGCCGCCGCGCAGGCCTTCATCGGCGGTGATGACGAGTTTCGAATCGCAATCCTGGATGCGATTCGCCAAGCTGTCGGGCGAAAAGCCGCCAAAGACGATCGAATGGATGGCGCCGATACGGGTGCAGGCGAGCATCGCCATCGCCGCTTCGGGGATCATCGGCAGGTAGAGGGTGACGCGATCGCCCTTCTGCACGCCTTGCGCCTTGAGCACATTGGCAAACCGGCAGACCTCGGCATGGAGTTCGCGATAAGTGATGGTGCGGCTGTCGGCGGGGTCATCGCCTTCCCAGACGATCGCCGGGGTATCGCCGCGGTCCGCCAGATGGCGGTCGAGGCAGTTGGCCGAGACGTTGAGCGTACCATCGGCGAACCAGCTGATGCCGAAGTCGGCTTCGTCGAACGAGCTCGCCGAGACAGTGGTAAAGGGGGTCATCCAGTCGATGATCTGCGCCTCGCGGCGCCAGAAACTGTCGGGATCGGCGAGCGCTTCGGCATACATCGCCCGGTAACGGTCGGCATCGACATGGGCGCGTGCCGCCCATTCGGCGGGCACCGGGTGGATCGCGTCCCTCGCGGCCTCGGTCATGCTCGTCTCCCCCTGTGGTTACGGCGTCACTGCGCCGCCATGTGCGTCAGGCTGATGCCCAATTGCCAGCGGTTCTGGAAGCCCTTGAGCGTGCCGTCGGACGCGGTTGTCAGCCATTCCGCCTTAGTCGTGTCGCCCTTCAACGCCTGGTCGAGGAAGGCGGTGAGGGTGTGGAAGATGATCGCATCGGCCATGTCCTTGCGCCACACCGGCTCGTCGATGGCATCGCGCAGGCGCCCGGTATCGGGAGCACTCGCCGGTGGCGGGTTGCCGCCGAGGTTGTGGCGGGCGTTGGCGAAGACCAGCAGGTGGCGATCGCTGGCGCGCGCCTGGTCGTGGAGCCACTGGATGCCGGCAGTGCCGGCGACATCATCCTTGTCGCCCATGATCCACAGGCTCGGCATGGCAAGGCCGCCAAGCGCCTTTGCTGTGAAACTGCGCACCGGGGCAAGGCCGCCCCAGGGGGCAATCAGCACCAGCGCGCGCACGCCGGGGGCCGGGGCAACGCCCTCCATTACGCCATCGAGGGCGCCCTTGGGCAGCTGCGCCGTCAGCGGCGCTTTTGGATCATGACCCGCACCGCCGGTGGCAAGCGCGCCATACCCCCCCATCGAATAGCCGATGACGGCGATATTCTGCGGGTCGATGCGCGGTGCCAGCGGGTCCTGCGACGCGGCAAGGCCGGTCAGAAAGGCGATCGCGGCGCGCTGGTCGGCGCTGCGGCGAGCATAGGCGGTGGCAAAAACCTGCAAGCGCTTGGCCGGATCCATGGCGCCGCTGTCGTCATGATCGATGCTGGCGACGACATAGCCCTTGGACGCAAGGTTCTCGGCCATGCCGCTCATCGCCGTCGACCAGCGGCCAAGGCCATGGCTGAGCAGGATCAGCGGCAGTTTGTTGCCCCTGGCGGGGGTGGAATCGCGCGTCGCGATGCCTTCGAAGACCAATTTTTCGGGGAAACCGGCGGGTGGGTTGGCCGTGATGTGCGGATACGTCGTCGGTGAGCCCCGAGTCGCGGCGGGGTAGAAGAGGGTCAGGCCGAGGTTGCGGCCGGGTCCGGCGGCGAATTTCGTCTCGCGCACGCCGACCGGCAGCGGCCCGGGGGCCGCGAGCGCCGGCGCATCGCCGGGCACGAGGCTGGGGGCGCGCGCCGCCGCCGGTGCGGCAAGACAAGCGAGGAGAATCATCAGGACATGGCGCATGGTGTTTCCTGTGCCACAGACCGTGGCCCCGACAAACTGGCAGAAACTTAAAATGACCAAGGTTCATCTCATCGGCGCCCCGACCGATTGCAACAGCAGCTTTCGGCGCGGGCCGGCACGCGCGCCGGCGCTGGTCCGCGCCGCGCTGTTTTCGGACATGGGCAATGCTGCAGCTGAATGCGGCGCTGAAATCGGCCGGGAGATCGAGCTCGTCGATATCGGCGACCTGCCGCTGACCGAAGGCCCGGGCGATGACGCGCTGATCAGTGCCGCCACGCGGGCGACCTGTGCTGCGGGCGCGGTGCCGCTGCTTATCGGCGGCGATCACAGCGTCAGCTTTCCCGCGGTCGCCGGGGTCGCGGCGGTGCATGGCCCGGTCACCATCCTGCATTTCGACGCCCATCCCGACCTGTACGACGAACTCGGCGGCAACCGGCGCTCGCACGCTTCGCCCTTTGCGCGGATCATAGAGGCGGGGCTGGCGACGCGGCTGGTGCAGGTCGGCATCCGCACCTTGAATGCCCATCAGCGCGAACAGGCGGCGCGTTTCGGCGTCGAGATCGTGGCGATGCGCGACTTCGTGGCGGCGAACGTGCCGATCCCGGTCGCGCCGCTTTATGTCTCGATCGATCTCGACGGGCTCGATCCGGCCTTTGCGCCCGGTGTCTCGCACCATGAACCCGGCGGGCTGTCGACGCGGCAACTGCTCGATGTGCTGGCGCGCATCACCGGCCCGATCGTCGGCGGCGATATCGTCGAGTATAATCCCGACTTCGATATCAACGGCATGACCGCGGCGGTGGCGGCCAAGCTGGTCAAGGAACTCGCCGCCATCGCAATCCGGCCGAAGTGATGGGCAATTTCGATAAGCGCGAGCGGGTTTTTGCGTTGGCGGGGTGGGGACGCAGCGCCTAGACGGAGAACAAATCCACTTCCTCCCCCTTGCGGGGAGGGCGTTGACCGTCCTTTCCGTGAAAGCTTCCGTCCATGCCCGACACCCCCGATTTTGATTTCGACCTGTTCGTCATCGGCGCCGGGTCGGGCGGCGTGCGTGCCAGCCGCATCGCTGCCGGCCATGGCGCGCGGGTTGCGGTGGCCGAGGAATTCCGCGTCGGCGGCACCTGTGTCATCCGCGGCTGCGTGCCGAAAAAGCTGCTCGTCTACGGCGCGCATTTCGCCGAGGATCTGGTCGATGCGCAGCGCTTCGGCTGGCAGCTCGATGGCAAGCGCTTCGATTGGCCGACGCTGCGCGACAATGTCCTGGCCGAGGTCGATCGGCTCAACGGGCTTTACCAGACGACGCTCGACAGCAACAAGGTGACGACGCTGCACGGCCGCGCCAGCTTCATCGATGCGCATACCGTCGCGGTCGATGGCACGCACTACACCGCCCGCAACATCCTCATCGCCACCGGCGCCCGGCCGTTCGTTCCGGATATCCCCGGCGCCGAGCTCGGCATCACCTCGAACGAGGTCTTCCATCTGCCGACATTGCCCGAGCGCATGGTCATCGCCGGCGGCGGCTATATCGCCAATGAATTCGCCGGGGTGTTCCACGAATTCGGCGTCGATGTGACGCTGATCAACCGCAGCGAAACCATCCTGCGCGGCTGGGAGCCGGCGCTCGCCGAGCGCCTGCTGAGCATTTCGATGGCCAAGGGCATCGATTTCAAGCTGAACTGCCGGCTCGACCGGCTGGAAAAGACCGGCGACGCCATCACCGTGCACTTCACCGATGGCAAGTCGGTCGAAACCGATGTCTTCCTCTGGGCTGTCGGGCGCCTGCCCAACACCGAAGGGCTGGAACTGGCGACTGCCGGCGTCGCGCTGAACGATGGCGGCGCCATTGCCGTCGATGCCGACAGCCAGACTAATATCGCCCACATCCACGCCGTCGGGGATGTCACCGACCGGGTTCAGCTGACTCCGATCGCCATTCGCGAGGGCCATGCCGTTGCCGACCGCCTGTTCGGCATGCGGCGCTGGCAGGTCGATTACAACGCCATCCCGAGCGCGGTCTTCTCCAACCCGCCGCTCGGCAGCGTCGGGCTGACCGAAGCGCAGGCGCGCAATCAATATGGTTCGGTGAAAATCTTCACCTCGGATTTCCGGCCGATGCGCAACGTGCTCGCCGGGCGCAACGAGCGGGCGCTGTATAAATTGATCGTCGACGAAGCCAGCGACAAGGTGATCGGCGCGCACATGATCGGCCCCGATGCGCCGGAGATTTTGCAGGCGGTGGCGATCTGCATCAAGGCCGGGCTGACCAAGGCCCAGTTCGACGATACGGTGGCGCTGCATCCGACAATGTCGGAAGAGCTTGTGTTGATGAAGTAACGCGGTAGCCATCACCGCGTCCGCAATATCGATCAAGGCTCGTCACCCCCGCATAGGCGGGGGTGACCAAGCGGGTTGCACCTCCCCGCCATCGCGCGAAAATCTTGCGTCCCCCCGCCACCTGCGCCATGGGAACCGCCATCATGACCATGACAACTCCCTGGACCCCGACCAGCTGGCGCGCCCATGAGGCCCGGCAGTTGCCCAGCTATCCTGATGCCGCCGCGCTCGCAGCCGTCGAGCGCGAGCTGCAATCCTATCCGCCGCTGGTGTTTGCCGGCGAAGCGCGCGACCTGACCACGCAACTCGCCGATGTCGAGGCCGGCAAGGCCTTCCTGCTCCAGGGCGGCGATTGCGCCGAAAGCTTTGCCGATTTCCACCCCAACAACATCCGCGACACCTTCCGCGTGCTGCTCCAGATGGCGGTGGTGCTGACCTTTGCGTCGAAGATGCCGGTGGTGAAGGTCGGCCGCATGGCCGGGCAGTTCGCCAAGCCGCGCTCGGGCGATTTCGAGGAGATCGGCGGCGTGTCACTGCCAAGCTATCGCGGCGACAATGTCAACGACATCGCCTTCACCGCGGCGGCGCGCACGCCGGACCCCGAACGCATGCGCACCGGCTACATGCAATCGGCGGCGACGCTCAACCTGCTGCGCGCCTTCGCCAGCGGCGGCTATGCCAATCTCCACCAGGTCCATAAATGGAACCTCGATTTCACCGGGCGCTCGCTGTGGTCCGACCAATATACCGCGCTCGCCGATCGCATCGGCGAAGCGCTGGATTTCATGGCGGCGTGCGGCATCTCCCCGGAAACCGTGCCGCAGTTGAAGGGCACCAGCTTCTTCACCAGCCATGAAGCGCTGCTGCTCGGCTACGAACAGGCCATGACCCGGCAGGATTCGCTGACCGGCGACTGGTACGACACCTCCGCGCACATGCTGTGGATCGGCGATCGCACGCGCTTCGCGGGGTCGGCGCATGTCGAGTTCCTGCGCGGCGTCGGCAATCCGCTCGGCCTCAAATGCGGCCCGACCACCGAGCCCGACGATCTCATCCGCCTCATCGATACGCTCAACCCCGGCAATGTCCCGGGCAAGCTGACGCTCATCACCCGCTTCGGCGATGACAAGGTGGAGGCGCACCTGCCCCGCCTGATCCGCGCCGTGCAGGCCGAAGGCAAGCGCGTCATCTGGTCATGCGACCCGATGCATGGCAACACGGTGAAGGCTGCCGGCGGGCTCAAGACCCGGCCGTTCGACCGCATCCTCGCCGAAGTGAAGAATGTCTTCGCCGTCCACCGCGCCGAAGGCAGCCATGCCGGCGGCATCCATATCGAGATGACCGGGCAGAATGTCACCGAATGCACCGGCGGCGCCATCGCCATCACCGATGAAGGCCTTGCCGACCGCTACCAGACGCAGTGCGACCCGCGGCTCAACGCCAGCCAGAGTCTCGAACTGGCGTTCCTGATCGCCGAAGCGCTGAAGGGCGAACGCGAGGCACGCGCGCGCGCCGCCTGAACAAGGTCGCCTGGCGGCGGCAACGGGGGGAATGATCGATGCTGATCCGCATGCTGGCGGCGCTTGCTGCGCTGTTCCTGGTTACCGGGTCGGCGCCGGCGCCGACCCCCGATGAAGCGCTGGTCGCGGCGGGGCGCAGGCTGCTGTTCGCCGAACATCCCGAAGCGTTTGCCCGGATGGCGCGCAACGACGGCTTTGGCGGGCCGAAATCGGCACTGATCGCCAACCGCATGCAAGACCGGGCACCCGAACTGGTCACCGAAGCCCGTGCCAAGATGAGCGTCGAAGCCTTTGGCAAGGATGTCGAAGGCAGGGGTGTCGAAGGGATGGGCCTGTGGCTGATCCGCTTCCCCTACGTCAACGTCGTGCTGCTCGAAACGCGCGACAGCCTGGTGCTGTTCGATACCGGCTATGCCGCGATCGGCCCGGTGCTGCGCGACCTGATCCCGACGCTCAGCGCCAAGCCGCTGAAGACCATCGTCATCAGCCATACCCATGTCGACCATGCCTATGGCGCCTATGCGCTGCTCGCCGACAAGCCGCAGATCATCACCACGGCGCAATTCCCGGCGATGGCCGATGTCGACAGCCGGCTGCGGGGCTCGATCGCGAAATACAACAACCAGCCGCTGGCGCTGCAGCCTGAAAGCCGCGCCGATTTCACCCTGCCGACGCGGACCTTCGAGGGCCGGCTGGCGCTGACCATCGGCGGCGAGGCCATCGAACTGGTGGCGGCCCCGGCCGAAACCGCCGACCAACTCTATATCTGGCTGCCGGGTCGCAAGACTTTGGTAACGGCGGATTATTACCAGGGCTTCCTGCCCAACGCCGGCAATGGCAAGCGTATCCAGCGCCATGTCGAGGAATGGAGCGCCGCGCTGCGCGCCATGGCGGCGAAACAGGCCGATCTGCTGCTGCCGATGCACGGCGCGGCGTTGACCGGTGCCGCGACGATCGACGGCGCGCTGACCCTCCACGCCGATGCGCTCGACTTCATCGCCGCGCAGGTCGTCGACCGGCTCAACAAGGGCGAGCGCAAGGATGCCATCCTCGCCTCGATCGACTGGCCGGCGCGCTTTGCGGATTCGCCGCTGCTGACGGCTTCCTATGTCCGGCCCGAAGATATCGCCAAGATGGTCGCCCATCGCTGGACCGGCTGGTGGGACGATATTCCGTCGCACCACAATGCGCTCGATTTCGCCGCCGAAGCCCGCGCCATCGTCGCGCTCGCCGGCGGCGTGGCGGCTATCGACCGACAGGCCCGCGCCGCCCTGCCCGGCAATCCGCGGCTGGCAACCCGCATGGCGGACTGGGCGCTGTATGGCGCGCCCGATGACTGCCTGGCGCTGCGGCTGGCAGTGGATATCTATATGGCGCGGCTGGCCGCCCCCGACACGCCGTTGCAGGAAGCGACCATCTACCTCGAAACCGCCGCCCGGGCGCGGGCGCAGCTGGCGGCCGCCGATGCGCGGCGCCCGGTTCAGTAACCGCAGCGCTGGTTGCGTTCGATCGCCGTGCCGGTGACCGCACCGAGCCCGGCGCCGAGCACGGTGCCAAGCCCGCGATCACGATAGCCGGCAACGCCATTGCCGATCAGGCCGCCGGCGATGGCGCCGATGACCGCGCCGGCACCCGAGGAGCGGCAGGGATCATAGCCATAAGCCGGGCCACCATAGCCTGGCTGACCATAAGGCTGGCCATAGGCGATCGGAGCCGCATAGACCGGCGGTGCATAAACCGGCTGGCCATAGGCTGCGGGATAGCCATTGCCATAGGTGATCGTCACGCCGCCATAACCACCGCCGTAGCCACCATAGCCATAACCGCCGCCATAATAGGCAGGCGGATAATAGGCGGGGGCATAATAGGCCGGGCGATAGCGCACCACCGGCCGGGCGTAATAGCCGTTGAAGCCGGGGCCGCGATTGTAATAGACCGGCGCGACATAACCGCGCCCGTAACCGCCGCGATAATTGCCCCGGTCGTAACCACCACGGTCATACCCGCCGCGGTCGTAGCCGCCGCGATTATTGCCACCGCGATAGCCGCCACCGTCGCCGCCACGGTTCTGGCCATAGCCACCACCCTGGTAGCCGCGGCCACGGCCATGATCATCGGCCAGCGCCGGAGCGGCGACACTCACGGTCAACACGGCGGCAAGCAGCAATTTCGACATGAGGCAATCCTCTACGGCAACACCAACAAAACCGTCGCATATTCGCCCGGCGTCACTGAACCCATTCTGAACTATATGGTCGGGCGCCATTCAGGTCCACACTGGCATAAAGGCTTTTCACAACAGGAGACCATCATGCGTACCATCACATCCTTGCTCATCGCCAGCCTTGCCCTCGCCATCCCGGCGCTGCCCGCCGCGGCCAAGCAGCACAACAACCAGCGCTACGAATATAATGGCCGCTATTACAGCAATGTGGCCCAGTGCCAGGCCGCCAAGCGCAAGGCGCGCAAGGATGGCACCATTGTCGGTGCAGCGGTCGCCGGGGTCGGTGCTGCCGTGCTCGGTGCCAATCTGGGTGAAACCGCGCTGATCGCCGGCGGCGGTGCGCTCGTCGGCAACCAGCTCGGCAATTCGAAGAAGTGCTGAACTAGCCCGAACAGCTCGCCCCGCCGAGGACGCAGAAGCGCGCGCAGTGCGGGTGGTTCAATGCCACCGGCCGCGCCGCTTCGGCAAGCGTTGCCCCCAGTTCGAACTGCGGATCATAGGCGAGCAGGGTGCAGGCGAGCACGGCGGGGGCCGCGGCACCTCGCCGGCGTACGACCATGCGCGACGATGCACACATCAGGCTATCGGGGTCGACGCCCAATATGCCCCAGCAGGCGGTGGTGATTTCGGGCACATCGGCCGCCGCGTCCATTTCGGGGAACAGCACCAGCGGCGGGCAAGCCAGCCCGAGCCCGGCGAACAGCGCGGCATAGCCCGCCTGCGCGTCGGCGGCGCCTTCGCCGGCCAGGTGTCGCCCGGCGATCGCCACGGCAAAGCCTTCGCGCGCCAGCCATTGGATCCCGTCGATGGCGACGGCAAAGCTGCCGTCACCGCGCTCGGCATCATGCGCCGCCGCGGTGAAATGATCGAGGCTGACGCGAAAGGTCAGGCGCTCGCGGGGCAGCGCCCGCACTACCGCCTCGAAGCGCAGCAGCGGCCGCATCGCGTTGGTCAGCACCAGCACCTCGAAACCGCGGGCTTGGGCGAGCGCGATCATCGCCGGGAAATCGCGGTTCATGAAGGGCTCGCCGCCGGTAAAGGCGATCTCGCGCACCGGCAGGCGATCGCGGGCGATCTCGTCGAGATATCGGGTCAGGTCGGCGAGGCTCAGATAAGCCAGCGCGTCGTTGGTCGGGGAACTTTCGATATAGCAGCCGCGGCAGGCGAGGTTGCACTGCGTGCCGGTGTTGAACCACAAAGTCGTCAGCCCGGCCAGCGCGACGCTCGCCCGCGTTTCGCCCTTGGCGGTGACCAGCGGGTCACGGAACTTGGCCGGGTCGAGTGCTGCGGCGTTGACGGCGAAAGGCGAGACAGCGGAGATGACAGGCGCTCCCGAATGTGGCGATATGCAGCCTGTTTACAGCAAAATTCCGACAGCGGCGTAACCCGTCTTCGCGTATCTGCGAAACCGGCATGAGCAGCAGGGGCATCGACGGCGCATGAATATCGAGAACAGCCGCAATTATTACGGCCAGGTGCTGCAAGGCTCGGCCGACCTGCGCACCGATGCGTGCAGCACCGCCGACGCGCCGGGGCCGGAGCTGCGCGCGGCGCTGGCGCGCATCCACCCCGATGTTACCGGGCGCTATTACGGCTGCGGCTTCATCGCGCCCGCCGATATCGCGGGGCTGCGCATCCTCGATCTCGGCTGCGGCGCGGGGCAGGACGTCTATGCGCTGGCGCAGTTCGTCGGTGCCGATGGGCATGTGACAGGGGTCGATGCGACGCTGGAGCAGCTGGCGGTGGCACGCGCGACGCAGGACTGGCACCGCGACCGCTTCGGCTTTGCCAATGTCGATTTCGTCGATGGCGATATCGAACAGCTCGATACGCTCGGGCTTGAACCCGGCAGCTTCGATGTCATTGTCTCGAACTGCGTCATCAACCTCGTCGCCGACAAGGGCGCCGTGTTCCGTGCCGCGCACCGGCTGCTGAAACCCGGCGGCGAGCTGTACTTTTCCGATGTCTATGCCGACCGCCGGGTGCCCGAGGCGCTGAAGTCGGACCCCGTCCTGCACGGCGAATGCCTGTCGGGGGCGCTGTACTGGAACGACTTTCTCACGCTCGCCAAGGCGGCTGGCTTCGACGACCCGCGGCTGGTCACCGATCGCCCGCTCGGCATCGGTGATGATGCGGTCAAGACGATGACCGATGGCATCAACTTCTTTTCGGCGACCTTCCGACTATTCAAGCTCGACGGCCTGGAGCCCGAATGCGAGGATTATGGCCAGGCCGTCGTCTATCGCGGCACGGTGCCGGGCCACTCCGGGCGCTTCATGCTCGACAAGCATCATGTCATCGAGACGGGCAAGGCCTTCCCGGTCTGCGGCAACAGCTGGAAAATGCTCCACGACACGCGCTTTGCCCGGCACTTCGACTTCATCGGCGATTTTTCGCGCCATTACGGCATCTTTGCCGGCTGCGGGACCAGCCTGCCCTTCGATACGGTGGTGGCCGGCGCCGTTGCATCTTCGGGCTGCTGCTGACCCATGCGGATAATGGTGACCGGCGCGGCCGGGCTGATCGGCAGCGAGTTGTGCGCGCAATTGGCGGCGGCGGGCCATGCCGTGACGGCGCTGGTGCACCGGCGGCATGCGCTTGTCGACAACCGCGGCCAACCGGTGCCGAGCCGGGCGGAAGGCGTCGACCCCGCTGCCGGCGAAGTGGTGACGCGCAGCGGCGATGTGCGGCAGCCCGGGCTAGGGCTGATGCAGGCCCCCGCCATCGACCTGCTGGTCCATTCGGCGGCGGTGACGGCGTTCGATGCGGCCGAGGATGTCTATCGCGCGGTAAACATCGACGGCACCCGCCAAGCCATCGCGGTCGCGCGCGCCAGCGGCGCCGGGCTACTCCACGTTTCCACCGCCTATGTCTGCGGCACGACCGATGGCCCGATCGCGCCGGGCTTCACCGGGTCCGCCTTCACCAACGGCTATGAAGCCAGCAAGGCAGCGGGCGAAACACTGGTACACGCGTCGGGCCTGCCCTTCGCCATTGCGCGGCCCTCGGTGGTCGTGGGCGATTGGGCGAGCGGGCAGATCTCGCGTTTCGAGAATATCTACATGATCTTCAAGCTGATCGCCGAAGGCCGCATCCGCACCCTGCCGGCGGCGACGGGCGCAACGCTCGACCTGGTGCCGATCGACCATGTCATCGCCGGGCTGATGGTGATGACCGATCGCTTTGCCGATCTGGCGGGGCAGACCGTGCATCTGACCGCGCGCGCGCCAACGCCGATCCCCGCCATCGGCACCGCCATGGCCCGCGCCGGGCTCGGCACGCCGGAATGGGTGGCCCCGGCGCAGTTCGACCCGGCGCAGCTCCCCGTCGGCGAACGCCGCTGGCACGCGGCGGCGGCGACGCTCTACACCGCCTATCTGCTGCGCGATCCGCGTTTCGTGGCGGATTGTGGGTTGTTGCCCCCCTGCCCGCCGACCGATGCGGCGTGGATGGACCGGTTGATCGCCTTCGCGGTCGCAGCGGGGTTCGTGCGAGTCAAAGCGGCAGCCTGAAACTCACCTCTCCCCTTGCGGGAGAGGTCGGACTCGGGCGCAGCCCGAGCCGGGAGAGGGGTCTCTAACGCGCCCACAAAAGCACCCCTCTCCCGGGCCGCGCTACGCGCGTCTCTCGACCTCTCCCGCAAGGGGAGAGGTGAAATTGTTCCCCCTCCCCATTCTACCGCCTGCGGAGGTGGGGGAGGGAGAAGAAAATCCGTTCGAGCCGTGATTGCGTTTGTTTGGCGACGCGATACAAATGCTCCGATGTCGATTGAAGCAATGCTGATTGCAGGCACTATTGTCGGCCTGTTGATCGGAATGATCACAGTCAGAGGAAAAGCCGGGTGCACCGCTTTGCTGATCATTCCTGTTGGCATGGTCATCTGCATAGCCATTTG
>JBILPK010000027.1:0-26416 GCA_044373875.1 Polymorphobacter sp. | reverse complement strand
AAGCTCGCATCCCGAGAATTTGCGATCTACCAGTGCGCTGGATTTCATTTTTGGTCCGCTTTGGCCGAGCTTGGGTGGTTTGGCCGGTCTCGCGCTTGGACGGCTGATCCGATGGGCAGTGGTCGGCGGGACGAAAGACGGGGGCTAAATAGGGACTTGCAGCTTATCAGCGACGAAAGCCGCCAACTCCCCTACCGCACATCCGGATACAACTTCCCCAGCGTCTTCAACCGCAACCCCAGCCCCCAGCGAATGCCGACCTTCAGATAAACCCAATTCGCCCGCCATTCGCCCCAGGCGGCGATGCGGCGGTCCGAAGTGGTGACGGTGCGGCTGAGCAATCGCGTGCGGCCGTGGGGCACAATGCGGACGCACAAATCGGCTTCCTCCATCACCGCGAGGGCTTCATCGAAGCCGCCGATGGCATCGAAGGCGCTACGCCGCACGAACATCGCGTGATCGCCGAAGAGCAGCCGCCCGCCGCGCACGAACAGCCAGGGGCGGAACAGTGCCGGAGCGTACCAGGTTTTCAGCCAGTTGTGCGCCGTCGTCACCCAGCGGGTTTTCTCCGGCCCGGCGAGGATCGCGGTGAAGCCGGCGAGCACCGTACGCGGGTCGGCCATCGTCGCCGCCGCCACCGCCACGCCATCATCGGGCAGCCAGGTATCGGCGTGGAGGAACAGGATGATAGCGGCGGTGGTTGCGGTGGCACCGGCGTTGCATTGCCGGCCGCGACCCTTGGGGGCGGTGATGACGCGCAGGCCAAGGCGCTGCGCCACCGCCACGCTGTCATCGCTGCTACCGCCATCGACACAGAGGATTTCGGCCGGGCGCGGCTCCAGCGCCGCGAGGCAGCGGGCGAGGCGCGGCAGCGCGGCGGCCTCGTTGAGCATGGGGATGACGATGGCGACGCTCATAAGCCGGGCCAGCGGGCGAGGTCTTCGGGGGTATCGAGATCGGACAGGGTTTCGAGATGCGGCGTATCGGGCGGCAAGCGCGCCAGCGTGTCGGCCAGCACGGTCCCGGTGCCCCAGACGATGCCGGTGAACAGCTGCGGCATCGGCGCCGCCAGCCCGAGCAGCCAATAGCCGCCGTCCGCCGCCGGGCCGATGACCGCGGGCGCGGCGGCCAGCGCGGCGGCGGCAGCGGCCAGGTGATGCGGAAGCAACCCGGGGATGTCGGCACCGAGCAGCAGCACCGGCAGCGTTTCCGCCGTCCGCGCGAGGCGCTCACCAAGATCGCCCTCGCCCTGGTCGACGACGGCATCCACCCCCAGCCACTCACGGAACCGCGCCGGCTCAGCCCCCGTGCTGCGAATCTCGAGCGCCAACCCGGCAGCGCGCACCGTCGCCACCGTCCGTTCGGTCAGCCGACGGTGCAGATCGGCAGCGCCCTGCGGCCCCAGCGCCGGAATCAGCCGCGTCTTGGCCTTGCCGGCTTCGGGCCAGCGGGTGAACAGCGCTACGCGCACGCGCTGTTTTTATCGTCTGCGACGCTCACGCGGTCGTCTGCGACGATGACGCGGCCGTCTTCGACGCTGACGCGGCCGTCTGCGATGCTGATTCGCGGCGCCGGCGCCAGCCGCAGCCCCCGGCCATCGGCGCTGCGCCCGGTCGCGGCATCGAAACGGTAGCCGTGCCAGGGGCAGGTCAGGCAGCCATCACCATCCGGCGGCGCATCGAGCGGCCCCAGCCAGTGCGGGCAGATGCGGCTGTGCGCCAGCAGCGCGCCATCGTGGCGGATAAGGCGGAAGCGACCGCTGCCGAGATCGAAATCGAGCGGCAGGGCGAGCGCCGATTCGGGGCCGAGATCGACCCGGCCGGGCGCGCGCGGACGCGGCGCGAGAGCGGCCTCGCGCGCCTGCATCATCGCCTCGTCCTCGTCCCACAGCCGTTCGTAGATGGCGACAAAGCCCTTGCCGATCATCGCCAGCACCTCGGGATCGCTGATCGGCACATGATATTCGACGTGCACATGGCACGCATGCGGGGCGGTTTCGGTGACGCTGACACGGATTTCGCTGGTCGCGCCGGGGCCGGCCTCGGTGACGACGCGGTAGCGGCTGGTATCGGGCGCGATATACAGTTTCAGCGTCTGCGCTTCGCCGCCGCCGGCCGCGGTCAGCCGGACCCGCCAGCCGTCGGCGTCTTCATCGACCAGTTCGCACGCGGCAAAGCTGCTGGCGTGCAGCGCCGGCAGATGTTCCCAATCGAGAACATTCTCGCAGATGCGGGCGAGGCTGGCGGCGACATCGCGGACATAGGTGCCGGCGTGTCCCAGCGCCGTCATTTGCGGCCGCGCGCCTTGCCGGTCTTGGGATCGAACAGCCCGGCGAGCTGGTCGATCAGCGTGCCGCCCAATTGCTCGGCGTCCATGATCGTCACCGCCTTGGCATAATAGCGCGTCACGTCATGGCCGATGCCGACGGCAATCAGCTCGACGGGTGACCGTGTCTCGATCTGCTTGATGACCTGGCGGAGATGGCGTTCGAGATAATTGCCGGTGTTGACCGACAGCGTCGAATCATCGACCGGCGCGCCGTCCGAAATCACCATCAGGATGCGGCGGTCCTCGCGCCGAGCCATCAGCCGGTCGTGTGCCCACAGCAAGGCCTCGCCATCGATGTTTTCCTTGAGCAACCCTTCGCGCATCATCAGCCCGAGGTTCTTGCGCGCCCGGCGCCACGGTGCATCGGCCTGTTTGTAGACGATGTGGCGCAGGTCGTTAAGCCGCCCCGGCTTGACCGGCCGGCCATCGGCGAGCCATTTCTCGCGCGCCAGACCGCCCTTCCAGGCGCGGGTGGTGAAGCCCAGGATCTCGGTCTTCACCGCACAGCGTTCGAGCGTGCGGGCGAGGATGTCGGCGCAGATCGCGGCGATGGAGATCGGCCGGCCACGCATCGAGCCCGAATTGTCGATGAGCAGCGTGACGACCGTGTCGCGGAATTCGGTATCGCGCTCGACCTTGTAGCTCATGGCGTAGCTGGGGTTGGTGACGATGCGCACCAGCCGCGCCGCATCAAGCAGGCCTTCTTCCTGGTCGAAATCCCAGCTGCGGTTCTGCTGCGCCATCAGCTTGCGCTGCAAGCGGTTGGCGAGCTTGGTCACCGCCGATTGCAGCGGCACCAGCTGCTGGTCGAGATAGGCGCGCAGCCGGGTCAGTTCCTCGGGGTCGCAAAGCTCGTCGGCGGCGATGATCTCGTCATTGGCGCGCGAATAGGCCTTGTAGTCGAAATCGGGCGGCAGGTCCGACATCGGCAAATTGGGCCGCCACGGCGTCATGCCTTCTTCGCCATCCTCGCCCATGTCGGCGTCGGAGACCATGTCGCTGTCCATCTCGGCTTCGCGGGTCTCGCTCGCCTCGGCATCGTCCTGCGATTCCTCGACGCGGCTTTCGGTCGATTGCTCGTCGCTGCCGGCGTCCTGGTCCTGCTCGTCGCCTTCCTCGCCGGGGCTGTCCTGTTCCTGTTCTTCTTCCGAATCACCCGATTCCTCGGGCTCGGCATCGGGATCGGCGCCCAGCCCCAGATCGGACAGCACGCGGCGCATGACCTGCGCGAATGCCGCCTGGTCACCCTGGCTGGCAACAAGGTCGTCGAGATGGCTGCCGGCGCGCGCCTCGATATCCCAGCGAACGAGATCGAGCGCGGTTTCGGCGGCCTTGGGCGCCGGCTGGCCGGTCAGCCGTTCACGCACCAGCAGGCCGAGCGCTGTGGCCATCGGCACTTCTTCGGGCGATCGGGCGCGGACGATCGGATCGGCGCGCACCCGCATCTCGGTCATCCGGTCGAGGTTTTTCGCCACCCCGGCCATTTCCGACGCGCCCAGCGCTTCGAAACGCGCCTGTTCGACGGCGTTCCAGATATCGCGCGCCAGCCCGGCCTCGGGCTGGTCGACGCCGTGCAGCGCCGGATCATGGAAGCGCTTCCTGAGCGCGAAACTGTCAGCCCAGCCGCGCACTTCGGCGACCTGATCGGCCGGCAGCGCCCGCCCCGGCTGCGGCACCCGCGCCTGGTCGCCGAAGCACGACGGCTTGTCGGCGGTAAAGGCGAGTTCGACATCGGGGGCATGGCCGAGCGCGCGGAGCGCGGCAGCCACGGCCTGGCGGAAATCTTCGACGGGGTTTTCGGGGGCGGACATCCAGCGGTTGTAGCAGCGCCCGGCAACGTAATGCCAGAGCCGCAATCAGCACAGGGCGGATCGGCCGCCGACCACGACCCTTGGCCTAATCCGGCAATTCGCGATGGCAGCGCAGCGCGTGGGCAGCGAGTGCCGTCGACGAACTGAATATCTGGTCGCAAACACCGCAGGTATGCTGGTCGTCGGGGTTGTCCCCGCTGCCGCCATTGCTGTTCGGGTCGTTGTTGCCCGCACAGTTTTCACGGTGATCATTGGCCGATTGCGCGGACGAAAAGGTGCCCCCGCACTTGCCGCAGCGGTAAATCGCGCCGGTGCCATTTGAAATGAGCGTCATGCTCCTGCCCTCCGAAACCCCGATTCGCAAAATTCGGAACGGGATAGGCTCAATTTATCGAAGGCAGCCGGCACGCGCCTTGCGGCAGATCAAAAACCGCAATGCCATGGCGCCAGCCGACGACAAACCTGCTGGCGCGAAATGGCAATCGTGAAGCGGGATCGGCGATTTTGCTGTCGCCGCCGATGTTACCGCCGCGCCTTCACCGCGATGCTTTCGGGCAGTTCTTCCCCGAACACGCGCTGGTAATATTCCGCCACGATGCCACGTTCGGCTTCGTCGCACTTGTTGAGGAAGCTCAACCGGAAGGCGAAGCCGATATTGTTGAAGATCGTCGCATTCTGCGCCCAGGTGATGACGGTGCGCGGGCTCATCACGGTGCTGATATCACCGCCGATGAAGCCGGCGCGGGTCATGTCCGCGACGCGCACCATGTTCGCAACCTGCTTGCGGCCGGCATCGGTATCGAATTCCTTGCACTTGGCGACGACGATCGCGGTTTCGGTGTGGTGCGGCAGGTAATTCAGCGTCGTGACGATGTTCCAGCGGTCCATCTGGCCCTGGTTGATCTGCTGGGTGCCATGATACAGCCCGGTGGTATCGCCGAGACCGACGGTGTTGGCGGTGGCGAACAGCCGGAAATACGGATGCGGCCGGATGACGCGGTTCTGGTCGAGCAGGGTCAGCTTGCCTTCCACTTCGAGCACGCGCTGGATGACGAACATCACATCGGGGCGGCCGGCGTCATATTCGTCGAAGACCAGCGCCGTCGGGGTCTGCAGCGCCCAGGGCAGCAGGCCTTCGCGGAATTCGGTGACCTGCTGGCCGTCGCGCAACACGATGGCATCCTTGCCGATCAGATCGATGCGGCTGATGTGGCTGTCGAGGTTGATGCGGATGCACGGCCAGTTCAGCCGCGCCGCGACCTGTTCGATATGGGTCGATTTGCCCGTGCCGTGATAGCCCTGGACCATGACGCGGCGGTTGTGGGTGAAGCCGGCGAGGATGGCGAGCGTGGTATCCGGATCGAAGACATACGACGGGTCGAGATCGGGCACGCGTTCATCGGCGACCGAAAAGGCCGGCACCTGCATGTCGATATCGACGCCAAAGACTTCGCGGGCGTCGACGCTGGTGTCGGGCACGCGGGGCGCGGTCCACAGCGGGTTGGCAGGATCGGTCGGGAAAGTGGCCACGGCGGTCAGGACTCCGTTCGAAAGGCAGAAGCAGATTTCAGGTGCGTATAGGCGTTGACGACCGCCTGCAACTTTCCTTCGTGCCCGCGGTCCCCGCCATTGCTGTCGGGGTGGTAGCGGCGGACGAGGCGTTTATAGGCTTGGCGCACGTCGGTGGCGGTGGCAGCGTCGGTCAAGCCCAGCGCCGACAGCGCCGCGGCATCGCCGGTTGCGGCCCAGCGTCGCGGGGCGGCGGGGCGCCTGTCCTTGGTGAACAGGTCATGCGCATCGCCGAAGCTGAACGCCGGGCGGCCCTTGGGTGTGGTTGCCTGTTCCCAACCCGCGAGTGGCGATTGCGCCTCGTGGATTTCATCCGGGGAAAGGCCATCGAAGAAATTATAGCCGGCGTTGAAGGCACGGACATGATCGAGGCACAGGAATTGCCAGCCGCCTTCGCTGCCGGGCAGGCGATTCGAACGCGGCGCGCGGAATTCGCCGGGCAACGGACAGCCGGGATGGTCGCACCGGGCCGGATCGGGGCGCTCGATACGGCCGTGCAGGCGCTGCGGGCGCCGCGGTGCTTCGGGTGATTCGGCGGTAATGGCGGGCAGTCCCTAGCGGTGTTGGCGTTGGTGCTGGTTCGACTATAGACGACAGGCGAATTGCGAAAGGGAACATATGGGCGCGGTGGCGGACAAGATCGAGGCGCGGCTGCGCGACGCACTGGCGCCCGAGGCGCTGGCGATCATCGACGACAGTGAAAGCCATCGCGGCCACGCCGGGCACGATGGCTCGGGCGAAAGCCATTTCACCGTGCGGCTGACCGCGGCGGCCTTTGCCGGGCAATCGCGGGTGGCGCGGCAACGGCTGGTCTATGCGGCGCTGGGCGACCTGATGGCGCCGGGCGGGGTGCATGCGCTTATCATCAAGGCGAGTGCGCCGGGGGAGGCCGCGTGATTCGGCTGCTGGTGGCGGCGTTGCTGCTGGCACCGCCCGCGCTGGCGGCGACCGAGCGCAGCGGCAGCCTGGGCGGCGTGCCGGTCATCGATCGGCTCGACACTGCCGACCTGCCCGCCGGGCAAATGCAGCGCTTCTGGTTCCGCGCCGGGGACAATGCGGTGGCGCAGGGCTGGCAGGTGCCGGTGATCGTTATCAAGGGCGCCCGCCCGGGGCCGCGGCTGCTGGTGACGGCGGGAATCCATGGCGATGAATTGAACGGCATCGCCGTCATCCACCGGCTGGCGGCGCAGGTCGATCCGGCGCGGCTGGCCGGCACGCTGGTCATGGTGCCGGGGCTCAACACGCCCGCCCTGCTCGCCGGCACCCGCGAATTTTCCGATGGCAGCAACCTCAACCGCGTCATGCCCGGCATGGTTAACGGCGGGGCCGGCGGCACTGCCGACCGCTATGCCAGGCGGCTGTGGGACGCGCTGTTGCGCCCCAATGCCGATCTGGCGGTCGATCTCCACACGCAATCGCGTGGCACCGCCTATGTCATGTACGCCTTTGCCTCGACGCCGGAAACGCGGGCGATGGCCGAACTGGTCGGGCCCGACATTCTGAAAATGGACACCGGCGACAAGGGCACGGTGGAAAATGAACTGACCCGCGACGGCGTGCCGGCGATCACCTTCGAATTGGGCCGACCCGAGGTGTTCGACGCCGATTCGGTGGCCCGCGGCGTCGCCGGCCTGACCAATCTGATGACCGATCGCGGTATGTTGATGGGCCTGGTGCTGGATATGGAACCCTATGTTTCCAACCGCATCGTCGCGGTCCGCACCGGCACCGCCGGCTGGATGACCCTGCTGGCGCCGCTCGGCAGCGATGTGACCAAGGGCCAGCCGATCGCCACCATTGCCGATGCCTTCGGGCGCACGATCGAGACCGTCACTGCCCCTGAAAGCGGCCGCATCAACACCATCGCCACCGACCCGCGCCGCGATGCCGGCGACATGGTGGTACGCATCGTCTGGTGGGACCCGGACCCCAAATGTGCGCTCGGGTGTTGAAATAGCGGCGGCTTGGCTGTAGCCGACACCGGACGCCGGATTAGCTCAGCGGTAGAGCA
Source organism: Polymorphobacter sp. (assembly GCA_044373875.1). Lineage (GTDB taxonomy): Bacteria > Pseudomonadota > Alphaproteobacteria > Sphingomonadales > Sphingomonadaceae > Sandarakinorhabdus. The sequence goes on along the minus strand of JBILPK010000027.1, from coordinate 18,697 downwards.
GCGGTTTTGTAAACCGAAGGTCGGGGGTTCAATCCCCTCATCCGGCACCACCGACAGCGTCGGTCAGCGCGGCAGGCTGCCGGTCTGGCGCAAGGCTTCGCCGAGCGCCAGCGCGGCGCTGGTGGCGAGATTCATCGATCGCACCTGCGGCCGCATCGGGATGCACAGCCGGGCATCGCACGCCGCCGCCACCGCCGCGGGCACCCCGGCGCTTTCCTTGCCGAACAGCAGCACATCATCGGCGCGAAAGGCGAAATCATAGGGTGATTGCCGGCTTTTCGTGGTGAACAGCACCAGCCGCGCCGCGCCCATGGTGGTGCGAAAAGCCGCGAAATCGGCATGGCGAGCGATGGCGACATGATCGATATAGTCCATCGCCGTGCGCCGGACCCGGCGATCATCCCAGGCAAACCCCATCGGCTCGATCAGATCGACCGCGGCGCCAAGGCAGGCGCCAAGCCGCAGGACGGCGCCGACATTGCCGGCAATTTCGGGCTCGAAGAGGGCAAGGCGCATGCGTCTGCCTTGGCAGCAGCGACCGCCCCACGCAAGTACAGGGCTCCCTTGCCCGCCACGGGCGTCGAACCCGCAGGATCGGCGCACCGGCACGACGGGCCGCAACGGCAGGAGACGGCGGCGGCGGCGGCGACCGCGCCTCGATCGGGGCGCTGGCCGGGCAGCCGCGTACCGGGCAGGGACAGGGTTCCCTCGATTTCGGACACGGGACAAGGCCGTTGGTTGTTGCCTGTCCCGAACACGGGAGGGCAAGGCCGGGCGCCCGGCAATCGTGCCGGCGCCGGCATGACGGAGCGCAGCGCGTGCTGCCCCCGTCATCCGCCGCATTGACCGGGCGCGGCTTATCGCAATGATGGCGCCATGCAGGCCACGCCCACCCCCTTGCCGTCACGCGGCCGATGACCGCGCCGCGCCGCCTGTCGGCGGTAGAGCTTTATGGCCAGTCGATCGCCAATGTCGGGCCGAGCCTGACGCCGACGCTCAATATCACCGTGGTGGCGGCGCTGGCGGGGCCGGGGACGTGGCTCGCCTATCTCATCGCCACCATCGGCATGATGTGCGTTGCCGCCAATATCGGCGCGCTGGCGCGGCGGCACCCGCAATCGGGGTCGTTCTTCCTCTATATCGGCCGCAACTTCGGGCCGTTTGCGGGCGCGCTCGCCGGCTGGGCGATGGTTGCCGCCTATCTGTTCACCGCGGTGGCAATCAGCCTGGGGGTGTCGCTATTCATCGGCGATGTGCTGCGGCTGACGGGCGCCGCGGCGCTGCTGCCGCCGGCGTGGTGCCTCGTTGCCGGCATCGTCGCGCTGGCGGCGGCGGCGGGCTATCGCGAGATCCAGCTGTCGTCGCGGCTGGCGCTGGGGCTGGAGGCGCTGTCGCTCGCCATCGTCATCGCCATCATCATCGCGGTAGTGCGCCGCCATGGCACGATCGTCGATCCGCAGCAGCTCGACCTGGCGGCACTGCCGGCGGGCGGGGTCAGCGCCGGGCTGGCCTTTGCGGTGTTCAGCTTCGTCGGCTTCGAAAGCGCGGCGACCCTGGCGCGCGAATCGCGCGACGGCGCCCGGGCTCTGCCGCGCATCCTGATGGTCAGCGCGGCGGGCGTCGGGCTGTTCTTCACCGGCATCGCCTATCTAATGGTGCTCGGCAGCCCCGGCGGTGCGCCGGCCATCGGCGCCAGCGGAGCGCCCTTTGCCATGCTGACGACCACCGCCGGGTTCGGCTGGCTGGCGGTCATCGTCTATCTGGCGGCGGCGATCGGCGGCTTCGGCTGCATCCTCGCCTCCTTGAACGCCGGGTCGCGGCTGCTGTTCTCGATGGCGCGCTACGGCTTTCTGCCGGCGCCGCTGGGGGTGCTGCACCCGCGCCACAACACCCCGCACATCGCGATGCTCGCCGGCGTCGGGCTGGTACTGGCGGCGGCGCTGGCGGTGCTGCCGCTCGGCGCGCTGCTCGCCTTCGGGCTGACCGGCACCTTCGCGACGCTCGGCTTCCTTCTCGTTTACATGGGGGTCTGCCTCGTCGCGCCGGTCGATCTGCGGCGCTCGGGCGAGCTCGGCGTTGGCCAGGCGCTTATGGCGCTGGCGGGCGTCATCGTCATCGGCTTCGTCATGGTCGGCAGCGTCTGGCCGGTGCCAGCGGCGCCCTATGACAAGCTGCCCGGGCTGTTTGCTGCCTATATGACGGTCGGCGCAGTGTGGTTCGCGTGGCAGGGGCGGCGCCATCCCGGCGCGCTTGCCGCGATCGAGACGGACCTCGAACAATGAGCCGCTACACCCAGGATCTCGGCGGCACGCGCCACGGCTTTGACAGCCTCGCTGCGCTGCTGGCGGCGGCGAGCCCGCTGCGCTCGGGCGATGTGCTCGCCGGCATCGCGGCGGCGAGCGCCGAAGCCCGGGTCGCGGCGCGGCTGGCGCTCGCCGAGCTGCCGCTGGCGGTGTTCCTCGCCGACCTGGTCATCCCGTACGAGGCCGACGAGATCAGCCGGCTGATCATCGACCGGCACGATGCCGGGGCGTTCGCGCCCGTTGCGGCGCTGACGGTCGGGGAATTTCGCGACTGGCTGCTCGCTGCCGAGGGCGCGGCGATCATGGCGCTCGCTCCCGGGCTGACGCCGGAAATGGTCGCGGCGGTTTCCAAGCTGATGCGCAACCAGGACCTGATTGCAGTCGCCAAAAAGATCAGCGTCGTCACCGTCTTTCGCAACACGCTCGGCCTGCCCGGCCGGCTGGCGACGCGGTTGCAGCCCAACCACCCGACCGACGATCCGGCGGGCATCGCCGCCGCCATTCTTGATGGCCTGCTGCTCGGCTCGGGCGATGCCTGTATCGGCATCAACCCCGCCGGCGACAGCCTCGCCGCCACCGCGACGCTGCTGGCGCTGCTCGATGACCTGCGGCAGGGGCTGGCGATCCCGACGCAAAGCTGCGTCCTCGCCCATGTCACCAACACGCTGGCGCTGATTGAGCAAGGCGCGCCGGTCGACCTGGTCTTCCAGTCGGTAGCGGGGAGCGAAGGCGCTAACCGCGGTTTCGGCATCGATCTCGCGCTGCTCGGCGAGGCGGAGGCAGCGGTCGTGGCGCTGGGGCGCGGCACCGTCGGCAGCAACGCCTTTTATTTCGAAACCGGCCAAGGCTCGGCACTATCGGCCGGCGCCCATCATGGCGTCGACCAGCAGACGCTCGAATGCCGCGCCTATGCCGTGGCGCGGGTGTTCCGGCCGTTGCTGGTCAATTCGGTGGTCGGCTTCATCGGGCCGGAATATCTCTATGACGGCAAGCAGATCCTGCGCGCCGCGCTCGAGGACCATTGCTGCGGCAAGCTGCTCGGCCTGCCGATGGGGGTCGATATCTGTTACACGAACCATGCCGAGGCCGACCAGGACGACATGGACGCGATCCTGACGCTGCTGGGGGTTGCGGGGGTAAATTTCATCATGGGCGTGCCCGGCGCCGATGACATCATGCTCAACTACCAATCGACGAGCTTTCACGACGCGCTTTACCTTCGCGAGGTGCTGGGGTTGCAGCCGGCGCCCGAGTTTCTGGCGTGGCAGCAGTCGATGGGGCTGGCGGACACCGCGGGCCGGGTAACCGGCGGCGATGCCCGGGCCTTGGCAAGGCGCGCGTTGCCGGGGTTGATCGGTGGCTGAGTTGCCCGACCTGTGGCTGCGCGGGCTGACCCAGGCGCGGGTGGGGCTCGGCCGCGCCGGCACCGGGCTGCCGACGGCGGCGCTGCTCGATTTCCAGCTGGCGCATGCCAGGGCGCGCGATGCGGTGCACGCCGTATTCGATGCGCCTGCGCTGGCGGCGACGCTCGGCGGCGTGGTGGTGGCGAGCGAGGCCGGCGATCGCGCGACCTATCTGCAACGCCCCGATCTCGGCCGCCGGCTGGCCGCAGGGTCGGCGCTGGCGCACGGGGACTGGGACCTTGCCATCCTGATCGGCGACGGCCTGTCGGCAACCGCGGTCGCTGCCCATGCAGCGCCGGTGGTGGCGGCGCTGCTGCCGCTGCTCCCGGGCTGGCGGATCGCGCCGCCGGTGGTGGCCTGCCACGCCCGGGTGGCGCTCGGCGACGATGTCGCGGTGGCGCTCGGCGCGCGGCTGGCGCTGGTACTGATCGGCGAGCGCCCGGGGTTGAGCGCGCCCGACAGCCTGGGAGCCTATCTCACCTTTGCGCCGGTGCGCGGCACGCCCGACAGTTTGCGCAACTGCGTGTCGAACATCCGCCCGCCGCACGGGCTGGGCCATGGCGAGGCGGCGGCGCGGATTGCGTGGTTGCTGACGGAGGCGAAGCGGCGGGAGGCTACGGGGACGGCATTGAAGGAAGCCGCGGATGAAACTTCGGGCCTCGCTCGAGGCCCGGCTTCCCTGGGATGACAGCAAGAAAGCGGGGCCCCGGGTACAGCCCGGGGTGACAGTGCCTCATGGGGCGCCCGGCCCTCTCAGTTCGTGCCGCGCAGCAGCTCCCGCGCCGTGATCACCCGCATGATCTGGTTGGTGCCTTCCAGAATCTGGTGCACCCGCAGATCGCGGAAAATGCGTTCGATCGGGAAGTCCATCAGATAGCCATAGCCGCCGTGCAGTTGCAGCGCGCGGTCGACCACCGCCATGCCGGTATCGGTCGCCAGCCGCTTCGCCATCGCGGCAAAGCGGGTCTTGTCGGGGGCGCCGGCGGTCACCTTGGCGGCGGCCTGATAGAGCAAGGCGCGGGCGGCGCTCAATTCGGTGTCCATGTCGGCGAGCGTGAACTGCGTCGCCTGGAAATCGGCGATGGCCTTGCCGAATTGCGTCCGCTGGCGGGTGTAGGCGATCGCTTCGTCGAGCGCGCGCTGCGCCCCGCCAAGGCTGCACGCGCCGATGTTGAGCCGGCCGCCATCGAGACCGGCCATGGCGATGCCGAAGCCCTGCCCTTCCGCCCCGACGCGATTTTCCACCGGCACCCGCACCTGGTCGAAATTCACCTGCGCCGTCGGCTGCGAATGCCAGCCGAGCTTGCGTTCCGGTGCGCCGAACGACACGCCCGGCATGTCCTTTTCGATGACGAGGCACGAGATGCCCTTGGGGCCATCCTCGCCGGTGCGCACCATGGTGACATAGATGTCGTTGACACCGCCGCCCGAAATGAACGCCTTGGAGCCGCTTACGACATAATGGTCGCCATCCCTCACCGCCCGCGTCTTGAGGCTGGCGGCGTCCGATCCGGCACCCGGCTCGGTCAGGCAGTAACTGGCAATCAGGTCCATGCTGACCAGACCGGGCAGGTATTTCTGCTGCACCGGCGCCTCGCCATAGGCATCGATCATCCACGCCGCCATGTTGTGGATCGAGATGAAGGCGCTCGTCGACGGGCAGCCATAGGCCATCGCCTCCATGATCAGCGCCGCCTCCAGCCGGCCCAGCCCGATGCCGCCGTTTTCCGGCCGCACATAGATGGCGGCAAAGCCGAGCTCGGCCGCGGCCTTGATCGTCGCCTTGGGATAGATGTGCTTTTCATCCCATTCGGCTGCATGCGGCGTGATGCGATCGGCGGTGAAGCGCTGCGCCATGTCCTGGATGGCGCGCTGGTCGTCGGTCAGTTCAAATTGCATTGCGGGGGCTTTCGTGATCGGTCACCGGCCCCATAGCGGTTTTTCGCGACAGCGCGAAGGCTGGCATCTGCAACGGGTTTCGGGCATAGACTGGCGATGACCAATCCGCACACCGCTTCGGCGCTGGTTGACCAGCTTGCCGCCATCCATGCCGAATCGACCGCGTCGCTCCGCGCCGCGCTCAAGGCCTATCTCGACCATGGCACGGCGCCCGACCCGGCCGCCCGGGTGCGCGGTGACTGGGCCTACCCCGAACTGCGGCTGAACTTTGCCGGCAGCCATGGCGCCAAGCGCCCGGTACGCGCCTTCGCCCGGCTCAACCGCCCGGGCAGCTATGCCACCACCGTCACCCGCCCCGAAATGTACCGCGCCTATCTCGTCGAACAACTCGACCTGCTGATGGCCGATTACGACATCAACATCGAAACCGGGCGCTCGGAGATCGAGATCCCCTACCCCTATGTCCTCGACGGCGCCGCCGACCTGCGCCTCGATGCCGCCGCCGCGTCCGAACTGGCACGCTGGTTCCCGACCACCGAATTGTCGCAGATCGGCGATGAACTCGCCGATGGCCTGTGGGACGAAAGCCTGTCGGACATCCGCCCGCTGGCGCTGTTCGACGGCCCGCGCACCGATTTCTCGCTGGCGCGGTTGAAGCATTACACCGGCACCGCGCCCGAAGATTTCCAGCATTACATCCTGCTCACCAACTATCATCGCTATGTCGATGAATTCGTGCGCTGGGGCTGCGCACAGCTCGGCGCCAACGGCTATGAACGCCTCGCCTGCCCCGGCGGGCTCGACATTTTCGCCGATGATCCGTCGGTGGAGCGCGCCGCCGCCGATGTGGCGTGGCGCAAGCACCAGATGCCGGCGTGGCACCTGACCGCGCCGGGGCGCCTGGGCATCACCCTCGTCAACATCGGCGTCGGCCCGGCCAATGCCAAGACGATCTGCGACCATCTCGCCGTGCTGCGCCCCGAAGCATGGCTGATGATCGGCCATTGCGGCGGGCTGCGGCCATCGCAGGCCATCGGCGATTATGTGCTGGCGCACGCCTATCTGCGCGACGACCATGTCCTTGATGATGTGCTGCCCCCCGAAATTCCCATCCCGGCGCTGTCGGAAGTCCAGATCGCGCTGCAAAAGGCGGCCGAATCGGTGACGGGGGCGACCGGCGAGGCGCTGAAACCGCGGCTGCGCACCGGCACGGTGGTGACCACCGACGACCGCAACTGGGAACTGCGCTTCAGCCGATCGGCGCTGCGCTTCAACCAGTCACGCGCCGTCGCGGTCGACATGGAATCGGCGACGATCGCGGCGCAGGGCTATCGCTTCCGCGTGCCCTACGGGACATTGCTCTGCGTCTCGGACAAGCCGCTGCACGGCGAGATCAAGCTGCCCGGCCAGGCCAACCGTTTCTACGAAGGCGCCATTTCGGAGCATCTCCACATCGGCATCGAAGCGGTGAAGCTTTTGCGCGATGCCGGGCCGGGGCTGCACAGTCGCAAGCTGCGCGCGTTCGACGAGCCGCCATTCCGCTGAGCGCCAAGCCGCGGGGCCCAGCCGCCGGAGGCTCTACGTCCTGAACTGTACCCTCAGCTCGAACTTCAACACCTTGCCGGCGGGGTTGCGCGGCAGCGCCGTCACGATCTCAAGCCGCGACGGCAGCTTGTAGCGGGCGAGCCGCTCCGTCGCCCAGGCACGCAGCGCTTCAAGTTCGAGGCTCTGGCCGGGCTTCAACGCCGCGATGGCCGTCACGCTTTCCCCCCATTTCTCGCTGGGTTCGCCGATCACCGCCACTTCGGCGATTGCCGGATGAGCATAGAGCGCGGCCTCGACTTCGGCCGGATAGATGTTCTCGCCGCCGCTGATGATCATGTCCTTGAGGCGGTCGCAGATATAGAGGAACCCCTCGTCGTCGAGGTAACCGATGTCGCCCGAATGGAACCAGCCTTCGGGGTCAATGGCGGCGGCGGTGGCTTCGGGCTTGTTCCAGTAGCCGCGCATGATGTGCGGCCCGCGCATGATGACCTCGCCGCGTTCGCCCGGCGGCAGCGGCGTGCGGCCGTCCTCGCCGACGATGCGCAGGTCGACAAAGAACGCCGGCTTGCCCGCCGACCCCAGCTTGGCCAGCGCGAAATCGCTGCCCAGGAACGTGCCCGATGGCGATGTTTCGGTCAGGCCATAGCCCTGGCTCACCGGCACGCCGCGGGCGTTGTAGAGCCGCAACAGCGGCTCGGGCACCGGCGCCCCGCCGCACGAGATGAGGCGCAGGCTGGACAGGTCGGCGCTCTCGAAATCCGGCTGCTGGGCAATGAACAGCAGCATCGCCGGCACCGCAAAGGTTGTCGTCACCCGCAGCGCCACGACATCGGCGATGAACCGCGCCGGGTCGAAGCTGCGATGCAGAACGACATGCGCACCCTTTTGCCAAGCGACCAGCGGCGTGACGTTCAGCCCGCCGATATGAAACAGCGGCGCCATGACGACCGACACGTCGGCTTCCGAAATGTCGGTGCTCAATGCCGCGTTGATGTTCGTCCACCACAGATTGCCATGGGTCAGCATGACGCCCTTGGGCCGCCCGGTGGTGCCCGATGTGTACATGATGACGGCGATATCATCGTCGTCGGCTGGCTCTCCCGAAGCCAGCGGCGTCGTGTCGCCGACAAAGGCGCTGACGGGCAACCACCCGTCCGCCGGCCCATCCGCCGACAGGTACAACCGGCAGCAGAGCGACCCCCTGATGCCGTCGATCACCGGCCGCATCGTGCCATCCACCACCAACGTGTGGATACCGGCATCGTTGATGATGTAATCGAGCTCCGGCCCCGTCAGCCGGAAGTTCAACGGCACGAAAATCGCCCCCAGCCGCGCGGCGGCAAACAACAGCTCGAAATAGGCCGGCTGGTTGAAGCCCAGGAACCCGATGCGGTCCCCCCGGCACACGCCGCCGGCGCGCAAGGCCGCCGCCAGCCGGTCGATCCGGCCGTTCATCTCGGCATAGCTCCAGGTGATGCCCTCGAAGGTCAGCGCCGGCCGCTGCGGCGTCTGAACCGTCCGCCGCTCGAACCAGCTGCCAAGGCCGATGTCTGCCTTTGCCATGTCGTCGTCCCCGATGATGTTGTCTGGATGCTATCTTGCGAAGGTCGAGCCTGCGGTCAATCGGCCGGACACCCGGTCGTCGCCGCTCGCCGCCGCGGGATCAGGTGAAACCGCGTCTGCCGCCCATCGATATACTGCACCTTGGTGCCATCGAAATACGCATCCTCCTCCAGTCGGAAGCCGACTTCCTGGCCGCCCCATTCGGGCACCTTGTGCTTTGCCGCGAGCTCGATCGACCAGGCGGTGGGGGCGTGCATCGGCCATTCGCCCTCCGCCCGCGGCCCCTGGTTGTCCCACATGCCGATCGGCGTCCCGGCCGCATGGCCGTGATAGCCGATCGGGTGCGAATAGATGACCGGCACCAGCCCGGCGGCAATCGCCTTGCCGCGCGCCGCCGCCAGCACGTCATTGCCGCTCGCGCCCACCTTGAACGACGATGTCAGCGCATCCTGCACGGCGTTGGCCGCCGCCAGCCCGGCCTTCAGCCCTGCCGGCGCGTCGCTTTCACCGGCTTTCAGCACATAGCCCATATGCTGGGTATCGGTGTTGAGCCCGAGATAGGTGATGCCGAAATCGACCCATAACAGGTCGCCAGGCTGGATGACCGCATCGCCATCCTGCGTGCCCGTCGTCCCGGCGCGGGTGATGTTGACCGACGGCTGGAACCAGGTCGCCAGCTTCAGCCCGGCGATACGCTCGCGATACCACCAGACTACATCATCGGTCGTCGTCTTGCCAGGCGTGATGACCTTGCCCGAAAAACCTTCGGCGATGATCGCATGCGCGGTGCGAACGATTTCGGGATAGACCGCCATTTCGGCCGGGATCCGCGTTTCCAGCCAGCCGATGGCGAGCGGTTCGGCCGGCACCACCCGCGCGCGCAATTCGGGCGACAGCGCGCCGAGCACGCCTTCGCGCTGGCTCGCCGTCAGGCCATCGGCAAAGGCCGACAGCGCCGAGACATTGAGCGCGATCTTCTTCGGGTTGCGCGCCGCGATGATCTCGGCGAGCGCCGCCCATTGGTCGGGCTGGGCTTCCGGGTTCCACTTCGCCTCGAACAGCCCGGCCAGGCCATAGCGGCTGACGGTGAAGCGCTCGACGGGCTTGCCATCCCCGGGGTCGAAGAACACCAGGATCGTCCGCCGCCGCGCGCTGAAACTTTCGGCATCGAGCATCGTCGCCACCACCGGGTCTTCCAGATACTCGCGCGCCACCAGCACCCACAAGTCGATGCCATGTTCGCGCATGAGCTTGGGCACGACCGTATCGAGCCGTTCCTTCAACCACTTGTCTTGCAAGGCGGCGCGGTCCTTGAGCGCCAGGATCGCCGGCACTGCGGGGTCTGGTGCTTCGAGCTGGCACATTGGAGCGGCGGCCGTCGCCGCGGGCTGCGCCGCGGCGAGCAGCGTCGCGATGGTCAGAAGCATGTGTCGGTCCCCATGATTGTGCTGTCACCATAGGGGCAAAAGCCAGGCAGGAAAGGGGCCGGCACGTCAACCGCGGCTGATTATGACCGGCAGTGCCTTGATGATGTTGAGGAAAGGATGCGCCTCGCGCACCACCGGGCCGATCGCGCTGACCCGCATGTCGCGCGCCAGCATTTCCGACAGCAGGATCTGCAATTGCAGCTCGGCCAGCCGGGCACCGACGCAGCGGTGGATGCCATGGCCGAACGACAGATGCCGCCGGGCATTCTCCCGATCGACGCGGAAGCGCGCGCCGTCGTCAAAGACCGCTTCATCACGATTGGCCGATGCATACCAGAGGACGATCTTGTCGCCCTTGCGAAACTGGTGACCCTTGAATTCGATATCTTCGGTCGCGGTGCGGCGCATGTGCGCGGCGGGGCATTGCCAGCGGATGATCTCGCTGGCGGCGTTGGCGACAAGATCGGGGTTGGCGACCAGCGTGTCCCATTCCGCCGGCCAACGCGAAAAAGCGTCGATCATGCCCGACATGGAATTGCGCGTGGTGTCGTTGCCGCCGACGATCAGCGTGGCCATGTTGCCCATGAACTCGGGCGCCTCCATCTGGCCGAGATCGGCCGAATGGATCATCATCGACAGCAGATCGGGTGCCGGCGCCTGGCCGGCGCGTTCCTGCCACAGCTGAAAGAAGCGCCCCGCCATTTCGAACAGCAGCCGCGCGCGTTCGCCAGGGTTGTTGATGATCATGTCGAGCGAGGTGATCGCATCGGACCAGATGCGCAGCTGGTGGCGCTCGTCCCAGGGGAAATCGAACAGGATCGCCAGCATGTCGATGGTCAGGTCGATCGACACGGTGCCGACCCAATCGAACGGCATACCGACCGGCAGCGAATCCAGCTTGGCGGCGGTGCGTGCCCGGATGGCATCGCTGAGCCGCGTCATTTCGGACGGCGCAAAGGCCGGCGCGATGGCACGGCGTTTCCCGGCGTGATCGGGCGGGTCCATCATGATGAAGGATTCGAAGCCGGCGCTGTCATTTGGGTTGACGTCGATGATCGACACGCCGCCGTGCCGGGCCTGCGAGGAGAACAGCAGCGGTTGGCTCTCGATCTCGACGATGTCGTGATAGCGGCTGACCGACCAATAGGGCCCGAACTGGCTGGCGGGGCAGAAATGCACCGGCGCCTCGCGCCGCAGCCGGTCGAAGATGGCATTCACCGAGCCATCGGCGAAGCGGTCGGGCCGCGCCGGATCGAGTTCCGCGAGTGGTTCAAGCGACAGGCTGGCCATGCGGCGGTTCCCTTCAGGCGCGGATGTTGCGGGCGATGCGGTCGAGATAGCCGCCGAGCGCGGCGATTTCGGTCGCCGAGAAACCGGCGAACATCTGGGCATAGACTTCATCGACGACGACACGCAGCTCGGCGAGCAGGGCGCGGGCGCGCGACGTGGCGATGATGCACCATACGCGGCGGTCACCATCCCTTTGCTGGCGGGCGAGCAGCCCCTTGCGTTCGAGCGCGTCGATCGCCTGGCCGACACTGGCGCGTTCGACCTCGAGACAGCGCGCCAGCTCGGTCTGGGTCATGCCTTCGCGGCGCAGCACATAGGCGAGCAGGCGCCACTGGGTGCGGCCAAGATCATGGCCGTTCAAGGCGTCGTCGATGATGCGGCGGAGCTGGCGCGGCAGGTCCTCGAAGCGAAAGGTCAGCGCGTCGAGCGCGGTCGGGAACGGCGTTTCGTCGGTGGTGGCGGCACGTCTCATGCCGCAGACGCTATACTAAACAGAAATACTGTCAATTACCATACAATATGGCGAACTTTAGAATGCGTTGTTCTGCGGCTACCGAGCCTAGATGCCCAATTCCGCCAGCAGCGCCCGCCGCGCCGCCCAGGCCTGCGCCCACAGATCGGGGTTGCCGAGCTCATCCGGGCCGATGGCTTCGGGCCAGTGGGTGGCGATGAGCGCTTCGAACCGGTCGGCCTTTGCCGCATCGAGCAGGAAGCGCGGGTCGATCGTGGCGGGGTCGGCGACGACGCGCAGGCGCAGGCAGGCGGGGCCGCCGCCGTTGCGCATGGATTCGCGGACCTGGACATAGTGGACGGCGCGGATCGGGCCGTTGCCGGCGACGAGTGCATCGAGATACGCCTTTACCGGCGCGCAATCATGCGCCTCCATCGGCAGGATAAGCGCCATGCTGCCGTCGGGAACGGTGACGAGTTGCGAGTTGAACAGGTACGACCGGATGGCATCGGCGAGGCTGACGGCACTGGCGGGGACTTCGACGACGACCGCTTGTGGTAGCAGCCGGGCGAGATCGGCCTTGAGCGCGCTCGCGTCGGCAAAGGCCTGTTCATGGGCGAACAGGACGTGTTCATTGGCGACGGCGACGACATCATTGTGGAAGGCGCCGGCATCGATGGCGGTCTGGCTTTGCGCGACGAACAGCGTGCGCGCCGGATCAAGGCCGTGGCGGCGGGCGACGGCTTCGCTGGCACGGCGGTTCTGGCGGGCGGGGAATTTGCCGCCTTCCTCGCCATAGACGAACACTTCGACGCCGGGTTCGCCATGCCGGGCGGTCAAGCGCATGTGGTTCGCCGCGCCTTCATCGCCGAAGGTCGCCGGCACGGCGGCATGCACGGCAAAGGCCGGATGCGCGAAGGCAAGCCGCAACTGCGCTTCGGTTTCGGGGGCTTCGAGGCTGCGGTGGGTCATCCGCGACAGGTTGGCGGTGCTGATATGGGTGCGGCCATCGCCGCAATCGGCGGCGGGTGAGACGGTGCCGGCGTTGGCGGTCCACATCGATGATGCCGAACAGGCCTGGGCGAACAGCCGCGGGTCGGCGGCGTGCGCGGCGGCGCAGACCTGCGCGTCGCTGCCGGCAAAGCCCAGCGCCCGCAGCCAGGCGGTGTTGGGGCGTTCGAGCGGCAGCAAGAACCCCTGCGCCAACCCGAGGCTCATCGCGAAGCGCATCTTGGCCAGCCCCTGCAACGCCGCATCGCGCGGGCGGCTGGTCGCCCCAGCGTTCGAAGCGCTGGCGAGGTTGCCGAAGCTCAAGGCGGCGTAATTGTGCGTCGGGCCGATCAGGCTGTCGAAATTGATTTCGCGGATCATGGGCGTTCCTGTTTGTTTGCGCGCTTACGCGCGGAGCCCCACCGCAATCGCGCCTTCCGGCGCATCGGCCTCGAGGCTCGCCACCGGCCAGGCGCTGTAGTCGGCGGCATAATAGGCGCTGGGGCGGTGGTTGCCCGACAGGCCGATGCCGCCGAAGGGGGCGTTGGACGCAGCGCCATTGGTCGGGCGGTTCCAATTGACCACGCCGGCGCGGCTGGCGGCCCAGAAGCGATCGTACAGCGCCGCATCGCCGCCGATCAGCCCGGCCGAAAGACCGAACTGCGTGGCGTTGGCGGCAGCGATTGCCGCGCCCCAATCGGCGACGCGGGTCAGTTGCAGCATCGGGCCGAACAGTTCGGCATCGGGCAGGCCCGACACGCCGGTGACATCGAACAGCGCCGGAGTGAGGAAAGGCCGGTCAGGCCGCAGCCGGTCGAGCGGGCGGATGACCCGCGCGCCCTTGTCCACCAACGCCTCGGCGCCGGCGACCAGCCCGTCGGCGGCCCGGTTGCCGATCACCGGGCCCATGAACGGTTGTGGCTCGCCGAAGGGGACGCCGACGATGATCCGGTCGATCAGCGCCGTCACCCGGTCGAGCAGCGGGCCTTCATCGCCATCGCGCACGATCAGCCGCCGCGCGCAGGTGCAGCGCTGCCCGGCCGACAGATAGGCCGATTGCACCACTAGCGCCGCCACGGCATCGAGGCTGTCGGGCGCCGCGTCCCAAACGATCAATGGGTTGTTGCCGCCCATTTCCAGCGCGAGGATCTTGCCCGGCGTGGCCGAAAACTGCCGCGCCAGCGCCGCGCCGACAGGCGCGGAACCGGTGAACAGCAGCCCGTCGATATCGGCCGCAGCGAGATCGCGCCCGGTGTCGCCGCCGCCATGGACGATGTTCAACACCCCCGCCGGCAGCCCCGCCGCTGCCCAGCATTCGGCCATGAAATCGGCGACCGCCGGGGTCAGTTCCGATGGCTTGAAGACGATGGTGTTGCCCGCCAGCAGCGCCGGCACGATATGGCCGTTGGGCAGGTGCGCCGGGAAATTATACGGCCCGAGCACCGCCAGCACGCCGTGCGGCTTGTGGCGCAGCACCTGGCGCACGCCGCCGACCTCACCGGTGCGCGACCCGGCGCGTTCGGCCTGCGCGGTAATCGAAATATCCACCTTGGCGGCGACGCTGGCGACTTCGGTTTTCGTCTCCCACAGCGGCTTGCCGGTTTCGGTCGCGATCAGGCGGGCGAAAGCCTCGGCCCGATCCTGCACCACAGCCTTGAAGGCGCGCACCACGGCGATGCGATCAGCCAGCGAGGCCAGCGCCCAGCCGGGCAGCGCCGCGCGCGCCCGGGCAACAGCAGCGCCGACATCGCCAGCAGCGCCGCGCCAGATCACCTCGGCGGTGCAGGGATCGACGGAAAACAGTTCAGCAGTCGACATGGCGGAGTTCGTCTCCCGGCATAATGCCCATCGCGTGCGCTTCGTTTTCGGGCAGGATGATGCCGCCGGGCGCCGAGGCGACATGACCGATCCAGCTGCGGAAATCGGTCAGCCGGCCATGGGCGAGCAGCGCGCGGGTGAAGCGTTCATCGGTTTCCGCGGCGAATTCGGTCACGCGTGCCGCCACAGCGTCGCGCACGCTGCGCACCTGGTCGGTGCGCGCCGTCACCGTCGGGCCACCGTCGAAAATATCGACATAATTGTCGAAACTGAAGCCTTCGGCCTCGAGCATCGCCAGCGCGGCGCGGCCCTTGGGGTGCGGCAGGCCGATGACCGCCTGGGCCGTTTCGGGCAGCAACGCGGTATAGATCGGGTGGCGCGGCATCAGGTCGGCGATGAACTGGTTGCCGTTGATGGCATTGAAGGCATCCGCCTCGGGGAAATCCATGCCGAAGAATTTGGCGCCGAGCGCGTCCCAGAACGGCGAATTGCCGGCCTCGTCGAGCACACCGCGCAGTTCGGCGAGCAATTTGTCGCCAAAACGCGCCCGGTGCTGGGCAATGAACAGGTAGCGCGATCGCGCCAGCAGCCGCCCCAGCCCGCCGGTGCGCAGATCGGGGCGCAGGAACAGCCCGCCGACTTCGCTGGCGCCGTCATGGTCGGTGGTCAGGCTGAGGAACGGCATCGCAAAGGTGCGGCCCAGCTCCTTCGATGCCTGGCTGAGCGTGCCGAGCTTGTAGCTGTAGAAAGGCCATTCGACGCCGATCTTGCTGAATACCATGCCGCAGCCACCGATGCGGCCGGTGCCGGCCTGTTCGAGCAGCAGGATGTAGAGCTCGTTCTCTGGCGAGTCCTCGGGGCGCGCAAAGCTGGCGTCGGACCAGGCAAGGCGTTCGGCGAGCGAGCCGGCATCGGCGGGCAGGTTGGTGAAGCCGCCGCCGGTCAGCTGCGCGAGTTCGAGCAGGGCGTCGCGATCGCTGCCGTGCGCCGGGCGGATATGCCAGCTCATGCCGCTATCTCCCGAACCCAGCCGCTCTGCGCGATGCGCATCAGCAACAGCGCCGACAATTGCGCGCGTTCCTCGAGCGAAGCGACGCACAGGAATTCGTCCGCCGAATGGATGGCGCCGCCGCGCGGCCCGAGCGTATCGACCACCGCCAGCCCGGTCGCCGCGAGGTTGTTGCCGTCGCAAACCCCGCCGGTATCGCGCCAGCCGATGGGCAGCCCGATCGCGGCGCCGCAGACGCGCACCAGGTCGAACAGGCGCTGCTGGTTGGCATCCATCGGCTTGGGCGGCCGGGCGAAACTGCCATGGACATGGATGGAAACCTCGTGCGCCGCCTCGATGTCGCCGACCAGCGAAGCGATGGCGGCCGTGGCGCGGGCTTCCGCGGCGGGCGTCGACGGCCGCATGTTCCAGCGCAGCACCGCCATATCGGGAACGATGTTGTTCGGCCCGCCGCCGTCGATCCTGGCCGGATTGACCGACAGGTCGGCGGCGGTCAGCGCCTTCAGCCGCAGCGCCAGGTCGGCGGCGGCGAGCAGCGCGTTGCGGCCCTTTTCGGGCTCGCGGCCGGCATGGGCGGCGCGACCGGTGATTGCGGCCGAAAAATTGCCCGACCCCTTGCGCGCCCCGGCAAGCGTGCCGTCGGGCAGCGCCGGTTCATAGGTGAACCCGAGGTGGCAGCGCCGCGCCGCGTCGGCGAGCAGTGCCGCCGACCCGGGCGAGGAGACTTCCTCGTCGCTGTTGATGATGATTTCCCAGCCGAGTCGATCGGCAAAGGGCGAGGCTTCGAACGCCGTCAGCGCCGCGAGCATGACCGCGATACCGCCCTTCATGTCGGCGGTGCCGGGGCCGTTCAGCGTCTCGGTATCGAGCCAGCGGCAGGCCTGGAACGGATGATCGGCGCCGAATACCGTGTCCATATGGCCGGTGAGCAGCACCCGCACCGGCGCATCGGGTCGCTTGACGATGTGGAGGTTACGGCCATGCGCCAGCGCCACCTGCGCCCCGGCAGCGTCGATCGCGGTCACCGGCACCGGCTCGCACAGCCGCGCGTCCCCGCCCAGCGGCGCAAACGCCGCCATCAGCCGATCGGCCATCACCGCCAGCCCGGCAAGGTTGCGGCTGCCGCTGTTGATCGCCGCCCAGTCCCGCACCTGCGCCAGCATGCCGGCGCGGGTGCCCGCCAGCAGCGCCAGCGCCGCCGCTTCGGCAGGGCCAGGCGGGCGCGCGGGGCCGGTGGGAGCGGACAGGGTCATGCCGGCGCGATAGCCCAGAATCGCCGCCCTCGCCAGCCGAAATTGTGAACATGCGTAACATCACTGACTTTGTGTGATTTATCGAACGTCGGCCGGCGCGACACGCCCTGTCGCAGCCCCCTGCATCAATCCTTGACCCGGGGTGAAAGTCCTTGCTCTATGGAAAGTATCGTTCTGGTCATGATGAGGCGAAGCGCCCGCATGGCCCTTGAAGGGGAAAATTCTTGGCAAACTGGCGTATCAAGTCGCTCGATTCGATTCTGGCGACCGCAGAGAAAAAGGCACTCACCCGATCGTTGGGCGCGTTCCAGCTGACCATGCTCGGCATCGGCGGCATCATCGGCACCGGCATCTTCGTGCTGACCGCCGAAGCGGCGCAGGTGGCGGGGCCCGCGATGCTGGTCAGCTTCGTCCTCGCCGCCGTCGTCTGCGGCCTTGCCGCGCTCTGCTATGCCGAACTGGCCTCGATGGTGCCGGTCTCGGGCTCAGCCTATACCTACAGCTATGCGACCTTCGGTGAAATCCTCGCCTGGGTGGTCGGCTGGGCGCTGGTGCTCGAATATGCGGTGGCCGCGAGTGCGGTCGCGGTCGGCTGGTCGGGCTATGCCGTCGGCGTGCTGCAGAATTTTGCCGGGCTGGAATTGCCCAAGGCACTCGTCAACGGGCCTTATGCCGGCGGCATCATCAACCTGCCCGCCGTCGTCATCTCGCTCGCAGTGACCTGGCTGCTCGTCGTCGGCACCAAGGAAAGCGCCACGGTCAACGCCGTGCTGGTGGTCGTCAAGGTGCTCGCCCTCACCGCGTTCGTCGTGCTGGCGGTGCCGGCGGTGAAGTCCGAAAACTTCGTGCCGTTCATGCCGCTCGGCGCCGGCAGCGCCATCGGCGCCGCCTCGATCATCTTCTTCGCCTTTGTCGGTTTCGATGCGGTGTCGACCGCCGCCGAAGAAACCAAGGATCCGCAGCGCAACATCCCGATCGGGCTGATTGCCAGCCTCGTCATCTGCACGATCTTCTACCTGCTCGTCGGCACCGGAGTCATCGGCAGCTATGGCGCGCAGCCGGTGCTCGATGCCGCCGGCAAGGCGATGATGCCCGGCTCGATGGAGCTGACCAAGGCCTGCGCCGCGCTCGGCGATGCCCCGGTCGTCTGCTCGAAGGAAGCGCTGGCGCATGTGCTGCGTGAAATCGGCTATCCCGGCATCGGCAATCTGCTCGGCCTCGCCGCCGGCTTTGCGCTGCCGTCGGTGGTGCTGATGATGATGTTCGCGCAGACCCGCGTGTTCTTCGTCATGTCGCGCGATGGCCTGCTGCCCAAGGGGCTGTCGCGCATCCACCCCAAGTACAAGACGCCGCACATCGTCACCATGGTGACCGGCGGCGCCGTGACCATCGCTGCCGCCTTCTTCCCGGTCGGGCAGCTGGCGTCGGTGTCGAACGGCGGCACGCTGTGTGCGTTCTTCTTCGTCGCCCTCGCCATCATGGCGCTGCGCCGCTCGAACCCGGATCGCAAGCGCAGCTTCCGCACCCCGGCGGTCTGGGTCGTCGCCCCGCTCGCCGCCGCGGGCTGCCTGCTGCTCTTCGGCTTCCTGTCCTGGGTGTCGCAGGTGGTGTTCTTCGGCTGGGCCGCGATCGGGCTGGTGTTCTATTTCCTCTATGGCCGCTCGCGCTCGAACGTCGCGATGGGCATCGATGAAGTGAACGAACTCAGCGCCGACATCCCGCCGCAGGGCGTGCCGCCGCTGCCGG
>JBILPK010000076.1:0-15395 GCA_044373875.1 Polymorphobacter sp. | reverse complement strand
CGAAGCCTTGAGGAGCGACATGGGGAGAGTCCTTGAAGAAGAGGCAGGGGGTGGCCCCCTGCACCCCGTTTAATGGGTGGTTACTGAATGGATGGGGTGCAGGGGCTCAGCCCCTGCCCGCCGGAGGCACTTATGCCTGTCGGTTGGGAGGGGGCCGTGGCGGTGAGTCGTGGAAGTCCACGCCGCGGCCCCCTCTCCGGCCATGACGGCTGGTGCCGCCACGGTCCCCCCGGCGAACCGGAGGTCATGCCCTACTGACAGGCAAGGCATTCGTCGTAATCCTTCATTTCCATCCGCATGATCGGCGCTTCGGCGGTGTTGTCCGCCTCGACGCCGCCGGCGAAACCGGCGCGCTGGATCGACATGGAACGCAGGTAATAGAGCGATTTGATGCCGAGCTCCCAGGCGCGATAATGGAGCATGAGCAGGTCCCATTTCTCGACATCGGCGGGGATGAACAGGTTGAGCGATTGCGCCTGGTCGATATAGGGCGTGCGATCGCCGGCGAGTTCGAGCAGCCATCGCTGGTCGATTTCGAACGCGGTGCGGAAGACCGCCTTTTCATCGGGGCTGAGGAAATCCAGATGCCCGACCGAGCCGCCGCGTTCGAGGATCGAGTTCCAGACCGCGTCGCTGTTCTTCGATTTGGCGATCAGCAGTTTTTCGAGATACGGGTTGCGGACGACGAAGCTGCCCGACAGCGTCTTGTGGGTATAGACGTTGGCGGGGATCGGTTCGACGCACGCCGAGGTGCCGCCGGCGATGATGGAGATGCTCGCCGTTGGCGCGATCGCCATCTTGCAGGAAAACCGCTCCATGACGCCCATGTCGGCGGCATCGGGGCAGGGGCCGCGTTCGGCGGCCAAATTCATCGATGCCTGGTCGACCTGAGCGCGGATGTGCTTGAACATCTTCAAATTCCACGACTTCGCCATGGCGCCTTCGAAGGCCAGGCCGCGCGCCTGGTAGAAGCTGTGCAGCCCCATGACGCCAAGGCCGACCGAACGTTCGCGTTCCGCGGCATATCGGGCGCGCGCCATTTCAGGTTCGGCGCGATCGATGTAATCCTGCAGGACGTTATCGAGGAAGCGCATGCAATCTTCGATGAACTGCGGATCGCCGTGCCACTGGTCCCAGGTTTCGAGGTTGAGCGACGACAGGCAGCACACCGCCGTGCGATCATTGCCGAGATGGTCGGGCCCGGTCGGCAGGGTGATTTCGGAACACAAGTTCGAGGTGGAAACCTTCAGGCCCAGATCACGCTGATGCTTGGGCATGGTGCGGTTCACTTCATCGACGAAGATGATGTAGGGCTCGCCGGTGGCCAGCCGCGTTTCGACGAGTTTGGTGAACAGGCTGCGGGCATCGACCTGGGCGCGCTTTTCACCGGTTTTCGGGCTGACCAGATCGAAGCTGTTGCCGTCGCGCACGGCTTCCATAAAGGCATCGGTGATCAGCACGCCGTGATGCAGGTTGAGCGCCTTGCGGTTGAAATCGCCCGACGGCTTGCGGATTTCGAGGAACTCCTCGATTTCGGGGTGCGAGACGTCGAGATAGACCGCGGCCGAGCCCCGGCGCAGCGAGCCCTGCGAAATGGCCAGCGTGAGCGAATCCATGACGCGCACGAACGGGATGATGCCGCTGGTCTTGCCGTTGAGGCCGACGGGTTCGCCGATGCCGCGCACATTGCCCCAATAGGTGCCGATGCCGCCGCCGCGGCTGGCGAGCCAGACATTTTCGTTCCAGGTGTTGACGATGGCATCGAGACTGTCGCCGACCGAATTGAGATAGCAGGAGATCGGCAGGCCGCGCCCGGTGCCGCCGTTCGACAGCACCGGCGTCGACGGCATGAACCACAATTGCGACATGTGATCGTACAGGCGCTGGGCGTGGCCGGCATCATCGGCATAGGCGGCGGCGACGCGGGCAAACAGATCCTGATAGGATTCGCCGGGCAGCAGGTAGCGATCGTCCAGCGTGTCCTTGCCGAAATCGGTGAGCAGCGCGTCACGCGAGCGATCGACCGTCACCGGGAATTTCCACGGCATGATTTCGTTCGACGCGCGCTTGGCCGCCTTGGCAGGTGCCGCATCGACGGGAGCCGCCGTGGGAATCGCCAGCGGTTCGAGCGCCAGCAGATCGCCGCCCTTGCCGTCGCCGCCCATGCCGTCGCTGCCCATGTTCCGAAACTCGCTCACCATTTCACTCCTGAAAACTTTCCGCCCCGATACGCCCTATCCGTGCCAGATAGCATAGGATGAGAACAAAAGGGGGTCGCGCGCCAAATTGTCACCGGCGGGTTTATCCCCGATATCCACAGTCGGACTTGTGTCCAAGGCTGCCTCCCCTTTGCCGCGGCTACCACAATTGGTGTGTATCGCTGCTTAACCGGGCTACAGATTGTGCCTGAACCGCTGGCGATGACAAGCGGCTTTTCTGTCGCGCGTGTTAATTTAGCGCTGGACTTTTGGTATCAGTCACTTGCGCGATGGGGTGACAGTGCGATGTGGACCAAGCGCCACAGGGGGGGTATTCAGGGCGCCACGACACGCCGCCACGGGGGAACATGCCATGACGCTGATCAAACAGGATGATGTCATCGAATCGGTCGCCGATGCGTTGCAGTACATCAGCTATTTTCACCCGATGGACTATATCCGGGCGCTGGGCCGCGCCCATGATGCCGAACAGGGCCCGGCGGCCAAGGATGCGATCGCGCAGATCCTGACCAACAGTCGCATGTGCGCCGAAGGCCATCGCCCGATCTGCCAGGATACCGGCATCGTCGTCGCGTTCGTCAAGGTCGGCATGAACGTGCGCTGGCAGGCGACGATGACGCTGGAGGAGATGATCAACGAGGGCGTGCGGCGCGCCTATCTCAACCCCGAGAACCGGCTGCGCGCCTCGATCGTGGCCGATCCGGCGTTTGCGCGGACCAACACGAAGGACAATACGCCGGCGGTAACGCACGTCGAACTGGTGCCCGGCGATCATGTCGAGATCACCGTGGCGGCCAAGGGCGGCGGCTCCGAGAACAAGACCAAGTTCGCCATGCTCAACCCGAGCGACAGCATCCGCGACTGGGTGGTCAATACCGTGCCGCTGATGGGCGCCGGCTGGTGCCCGCCGGGGATGCTGGGCATCGGCATCGGCGGCTCGGCCGAAAAGGCGATGCTGCTGGCCAAGGAATCGCTCATGCTGCCGATCGACATGGCGGAGCTGAAGGCGCGCGGGCCGAACAGCAAGATCGAGGAACTGCGGATCGAGCTTTATGACGCGGTCAACGATCTTGGCATCGGGGCGCAAGGGCTCGGCGGGCTGTCGACGATCCTCGATGTCAAGATCCTCGATACGCCGACGCATGCGGCATCCAAGCCGATCGCGATGATCCCCAATTGCGCCGCGACCCGCCATGCGCATTTCACGCTGACGGGCGACGGCCCGGCGTATCTGGAGGCGCCCAACCTCGCCGAATGGCCCCAGGTCGAATGGAAGCCGTCGAAACAGGCGATCCCCGTCGATCTCGACACGCTGACGCCCGAAATCGTCGCGAGCTGGAAGCCGGGCGATCGCCTGCTGCTCAACGGCAAGATGCTGACCGGGCGCGATGCGGCGCACAAGCGCATGGTGGACATGCTGGCGCGCGGCGAAACGCTGCCGGTCGATTTCACCAACCGCGTCATCTATTATGTCGGCCCGGTCGATCCGGTGCGCGACGAAGTCGTCGGCCCCGCCGGGCCGACCACCGCCACCCGCATGGACAAGTTCACCGAGGAAATGCTCGCCAAAACCGGGCTCATCGCCATGGTCGGCAAGGCCGAGCGCGGCCCGGCGGGCATCGCGGCGATCCAGAAGCACAAGGCGGCGTATCTGATGGCGGTCGGCGGCGCCGCCTATCTGGTGTCGAAGGCGATCAAGGCCTCGAAGGTGCTGGCCTTCGAGGAGCTCGGCATGGAGGCGATCTATGAATTCACCGTCCAGGACATGCCGGTGACGGTGGCGGTCGATGCGACGGGCGAGAGCGTCCATGCGACCGGGCCGCTGGTGTGGCGGGAGAAAATCGCGAAGATGAAGGCGCTCGAAAGCGCGTGATCGCGTCCCGGCCGGCGGCAATCCTGTTCGATATGGACGGGTTGCTGCTCGATACCGAACGGCTGAGCCGTGCCTCGATGATCGAGGTGATGCAGGGCATGGGCTATCCGATGACTGAGGCGATTTTCGCCACGCTGATCGGGATTCCGGCGGATGGCAACCGGGCGCAACTGGCGGCCGAGTTCGGGGCCGGTTTCGATTATGACGACATGCGGGCGCGGCAGCGCGCGCTCGATACGGCGCGTCACGGCCTGTCGCGACCCCTGCGGCCGGGGGCGCGGGCGATTGTCGCTGCGGTGGCGGCGCTGGGGATACCCTGTGCGATCGCCACATCGAGCCAGCGCGAAAAGACCGTGTCGCACCTGACGCATGCCGGGCTTTTGCCGCACTTCGCCGCGGTAGTGACCCGCGACGAGGTGGCGCGCGGCAAGCCGTTTCCCGATCTTTATCTCGCGGCTGCCGCGGCGCTGGGCCAGCCGCCGGCGGCGTGCCTGGCGCTGGAGGATTCGCATTCGGGGGTGCGCGCCGCCCATGCCGCCGGGGTGCCGGTGATCATGGTGCCCGACCTGCTGCCGGCGACCGAAGAGATGCGCGCACTGGCCCTGGCTGTCGCCGAAGACCTGCATGTCGTCACCGCGTGGCTCCAACAATCGGGGTCCGGGGCCTGAGGCCCCGGCCGCCGGAGGCCTATCAGTTCGTCAACTGCCAGATCGGCGTCTTCGAGACATCCCCCGGCACTTCGCGAACGAAGCGCGGCACCAGATAGCCCGGCAGCGCGGCGCGCAGGGCAGCTTCGAGCGCCAGCGCTTCATCCAGCGGCACGTCGAAATGCGCGGCGCCCGCCACCCGATCGAGGAGATGGGTGTAGTAGGGCAGCACCCCGCAGGCGAACAGCCGCCGGGCATGGGCGGCGGCGACAGCGGAGGTGTCGTTGATGCCGCGCAGCAGCACCGACTGGTTGAGCAGATGCACCCCGGCCGTGCGCAGCCGGGCGAGCGCTGCGGCGACGACGGGATCGAGCTCCTGCGCATGGTTGGTGTGGAGGACGATGACAACCGGGGTGCCGAGCCCGGCGAACAGCGCGACCAGCGCCGGGGTAACGCGCGCCGGCACCGCTGTGAGGGTGCGGCTGTGGATGCGAATGCTGGTCAGTTGCGGCAGGGCGGCGAGCGCGGTCAGCAGTGCTGCCAGCCGGGTATCGGAGAGGGTCAGCGGGTCGCCCCCCGATAGGATGATTTCGGCAATGCCCGGGTCTGCCGCAATCGCCGCCAGTGCCGTATCGAGCGCGCCGGCGGGCAGCGTCGCCGCGCCATAATCGGTGTGGCGACGGAAGCAGTAGCGGCAGTGCACGGCGCAGCTGCCGGCGGCGAGCAGCAGCGCGCGGCTGCCGTATTTGCGCAGGATGCCCGGGGTGATGCCGGGGGAAAGGCCGAAGCCGCTTTCGCCGAGCGGATCGGTGCTGGTGCCGGGCATCGGCGCCAGTTCCTCGGCGCGGGCGAGCACTTGCAGCAGCAGCGGATCGAAAGGATCCCCGCTGTGGATCAGCGCCAGAAAATGCGGCGGCACCCGCACCGGAAACGGCGTTTCGGCAATGGCATAGGGCAGCGCCGCGGCATCGAGGCCGACCCGCGCCAGCAGATCGGCGCTCGACATGGCGGCGGCGCGATAATCATAGCGCCAGTCACAGGCTTCGGGGGCAGCGGGGGCAAGCAGCGCAACGGCAGACATCGAAAACCTTGCAGGCAATAGCGGGGGGCCGCGTCTGTCGTCGCTGGACTCCGGCTTGGCAAGGGGGGCTTGGCAAGGGGGGCTTTGCCATTGCGGGCGCAATTGCCAAGGCGAAGGCCATTGACCATAGGGGGGCGATGTCTCCCCGGTTTCTGTCAGCGACCAGCTTTGTTGCCGCCAATGGCTGGCTGGCGTCGTGTTCGCCGGCGTTTCGTGACTGGATGCTGGCGCATTTGCAGTGGCAGCAGTACCGCAACGGCGCCGGTGTTTCACACGCCGGCGATACCGAAGGTGCGCTTTACTGTGTCGTCGAAGGCCAGGTGCGTTTTGCCGCCGGGGTTGGCGTCGCCGATAGCGGCAGCAGCTATTTCGGCCTGCCCGGCACCTGGTGGGGCCATGCGCCGTTGCTCGGGGGCAAGCGCCTGGGATCGATCGTTGCGGCGGGCGAAACGCTGTGCGGGGTGGTTCCCGTCTCGCTGCTGCGCGCCCGGCTCGCCGCCCACCCCGAAGACTGGCAGGCGATCACGCTGGGCATTGCCGACCTGTTTCAGCAGTCGGCCGGCGGCCATGCCGACCTGCTGATCCCCGACAGTCAACGCCGGGTGGCAGCGACAATCCTGCGGCTGGGCGGCCGTCGCCATCGGCTGTTCCGCATCGCGCCGCCGGCGCAGTTCCTGTGCACGCATGAGGAACTGGCCGGCGCGACCGCGCTCAGCCGCAATACCGTCGGCAAGTTGCTGCGCCAGTTCGAACAGGCCGGGCTGGTCGATTCGCGCTATGGCCGCATCGCCATCCTTGATAGCCGCCGGCTGCGCGCGCTGGTCGACGCGTGAAGCGGGCGTGCTGAAAGCGCTTGCCTCCGTGTAACCTTGGCGTTACTTTGTAACCCTTGGGTTACACAAAGGAGCTTGCCGTGGCGGATTCCAACGATATCGCTCTCGCCGACCATCTGACGCGGCGGCGGGCGCGCGGCGCGACCGTGCTGGCGCTGATGTTCATGGGCAGCATGGCGCAAAGTTTCAGCTTTGGTGAAGCCCCCAACCGGGCGCAGACGCTGCACCTGGCGGCGTGGATCGTCTGGGCGGCGATGCTGGTGCTGCTGCTGGCGCTGGGCGGGGGCTATTTCCGCAGTCGCACGGTGCGCGGCCTGATGAACGACGAAACGACGCGGGTGAACCGCCGCGAGGCGATGGCGGCGGGTTTCTGGGCGGCGGTGTTCGCCGGCTTCGGGCTTTATGCGCTCAACCTGTTCGTGCCGCTAGCGGCGGGCGAGGCGATCCGCCTGTCGTTGACCGCGACGGTGGCAACCGGGCTGTTGTGGTTCGGCAAGCGGGAGCGCGAGTCGCTGCGCGATGACTGACGCGCTCGACTGCCGGCTGAAGGCTGTGCGAAGCGCACGCGGCTGGACCCAGGCCGAGCTGGCGGAACGGGTGGGGGTCAGCCGCAAGACGATCAACACGGTCGAAAACGGCGTCTTCGTGCCCTCGACGGTGCTGGCGCTGAAGCTGGCGCGGGCGCTCGATTGCCCGGTGGAAACGTTGTTCGCGCTGCCCGATTGACCGCGCTATGGTCAAAGGCGGGGGCTGGTTTGGCATTGCAGGCGTAGCGCGGGACAAGACGCGCTCAGCAAAGCGGGAACCAGCATGACCGATATCGCCACGATCAAGGCCGAACTGTTCGCCGCCATCGCCGCTGCACAGCCCGACGGCAGCTATGCCGATGCGGATTTCGATCGCATCCATGCCGCCATCGCCGCGCTGGTGCCGCTGACGCCGACCCCCGATTGCGCGGGCGCGCAGGATTTCGTCGCCTCGCCGTGGCGCTCGCTTTATTCGCAATTCGGGCCGCGCCACACCGCCGGCAAGCCGACCCGCCACCGGACGACGATGAACCTGCAAAGCTTCAACAAATTTCCGGCCGTGGACATGTTCGTCAGCGATATCGACCAGGAAATCCGGGTCGCCGACGCGCATTACAACAATGTCGTCAGCATCCAGACCCTGGATGGCGCGCACCGGGCGGAAATGATCGTCTGGGGGCACTACAGGATCGATGCCGCCGCGCCGCAGCGCTATGTCGTCAATTTCTACGGGGTCGAACTGCGCCCGCCGGCCGGCGTGTCGGAAGCCGAGGTGAGGGCACAGTTCGGGCTGCCCGCGGACCAGCCGCTCAAGTGCGAATTGAAGCCGATGAAACTGCATTCCGATGTCGTTTATTGCGACGACGACATGCGGATCAATTTCGGCAGCATGGGCGGCGTCTATGTGCTGCGGCGCCTCGCCACGCCGGGTAAATCGGTGGCTTTCGGCTGACGCTTGCGGCAAAGGCCGGGGCATGGACGATGCCCTTTCCGACGTGTTCGACAGCGCCTGGCGGCTGCTGGTGCGCGGCGCTGCCGACCGGCGCAGCCCGTTGCACACGCCGGTGGTGGCAAGCGTTTGCGACGGTGCGCCCGATGCGCGGGTGATGGTGCTGCGCGCCGCCGACCGGCTTGGCGCTGCCTTGCGCTTCCACACCGATGCGCGCAGCCCAAAATGCGCAGTGCTCGCCGGCCGGCCGGTGGCGGTGCTCGGCTATCATCCCGGCGAAGCGGTGCAGTTGCGGCTCGCCGGCCATGCGCGGGTGCTGCGCGACGGGGACGAGGTCGACCGCATCTGGACGCAATCGACACCCTTCGCGCGGCGCTGCTACCTCGTCGAAGCGGCGCCGGGCACGCCGCTGCCGGGGCCGGCGTCGGGGCTGCCGGTATGGCTGGAGGGGCAGAAGCCCGAGATCGAGGACCTGGTGCCGGCGCGCGAGAATTTCGCGCTGGTGATGATCGATATCGACCGCATCGACTGGCTGCATCTGGCGCAGGCCGGGCATCGGCGGGCGGTGTTCAGCCGCGCCGGCGATGCGTGGCAGGGGGAATGGCGGGTGCCCTGAGCGAGGCTGGCCGCGGCAAAGCCGCGTCCTGACGTCAGACGGGTTCGTCGAAGCCGACGCTTCGACGCCCCGCTGGCCGGCGTTGCGCCTGTCGGCGTTTAGCCGCGCTAAACGCGCGCGGCGCTACCGCGTCAGTTTCTTGTACGTCAGCGCCGTCGGGCGATCCGCTGCGTCACCCAGGCGGCGGCGCTTGTCTTCCTCATAAGCCTCGAAATTGCCTTCGAACCATTCGACATGGCTGTTGCCTTCGAAGGCGAGGATGTGGGTCGCGAGGCGATCGAGGAAGAAGCGATCGTGGCTGATGACCACGGCGCAACCGGCGAATGATTCGAGCGCTTCTTCCAGCGCACGCAGGGTTTCGACGTCGAGATCGTTGGTCGGTTCATCGAGCAGCAGCACGTTGCCGCCCTTGACGAGCATCTTGGCCATGTGGACGCGGTTGCGTTCCCCGCCCGACAGCTGGCCGACCTTCTTCTGCTGGTCGGCGCCCTTGAAGTTGAAGGCACCGACATAGGCGCGGGTCAGCACCTCGTTCTTGCCGAAGTAGAATTTCTCGTTGCCCTGGCTGATCTCTTCCCAGACATTCTTGTTCGGCGCCAGCGCGTCGCGGCTCTGGTCGACATAGGCAAGCTTGACCGTATCGCCGACCCGTATGCTGCCGCTGTCGGGCACTTCCTGCCCGGTGATCATGCGGAACAGCGTCGTCTTGCCGGCGCCGTTGGGGCCGATGATGCCGACGATGCCGCCCGGCGGCAGGCTGAAGCTGAGGTTTTCGAAGAGCAGCTTGTCGCCATAGGATTTGGTGAGGTTCTTGGCCTCGATGACGGTGTTGCCGAGGCGTTCCGGAATCTGGATGAGGATCTGCGCGCTGCCCAGCCGGCGGTTCGCCTGTTTTTCGACGAGTTCATCGAACGCCTTGATGCGCGCCTTGGACTTGGTCTGGCGTGCCTTGGCCGATGACCGGATCCATTGCAATTCGTCGGTGATCGCCTTCTGGCGGCTTTTGTCCTCGCGCTCTTCCTGGTCCATGCGCTTGGCCTTGGCTTCGAGCCAATCCGAATAATTGCCTTCGAACGGGATGGCTTGGCCGCGATCGAGTTCGAGCACCCACTTCACGACATTGTCGAGGAAGTAGCGATCATGGGTGACCATGATGGCCATCCCCTTGTATTCCTTCAGGTGGTTTTCGAGCCACTGGACCGATTCGGCATCAAGATGGTTGGTCGGTTCATCGAGCAGCAGGATGTCGGGCTTTTCGAGCAGCAGCTTGCACAGCGCGACGCGGCGCTTTTCGCCCCCCGACAATTTGTCGACCGGGCTGTCGGCCGGCGGGCAGCGCAGCGCGTCCATGGCGATTTCGAGCTGGTTGTCGAGCGTCCAGCCGTCGACGGTGTCGATCTTTTCCTGGAGGGTGCCCATTTCCTCCATCAGCTTGTCGAAATCGGTATCGTCCTGCGGGTCGGCCATTTCGGCGCTGATCGCGTTGAAGCGCGTCATCATGTCGGCAACCTGACGGACGCCGTCCATGACATTGCCGCGCACGTCCTTGGTCGGGTCGAGCTGCGGTTCCTGCGGCAGATAGCCGACGGTGATGCCTTCGGCGGCCCAGGCTTCGCCCTGATATTCCTTGTCGATGCCGGCGATGACCTTCATCAGCGTCGACTTGCCGGCGCCGTTGGGGCCGATGATGGCGATCTTGGCACCAGGCAGGAAGGACAGCGTTATGTCCTTGAAGGCGGGCTTGGGCGCGCCGGGGTAGGTCTTGGACAGACCCTTCATGACATAGGCGTATTGATAGGCCACGGGCAGGGGCTTTCGATTGCGAAGGATGGTGATGTGGGCGCGGCTTAGCGGATAGCGGGGCCAAGTTCAAATGTTGCGGTACGGCGGGCGCGCCCCCTTGGCCGCGGCGGTCGCCTCGGCCATGGTGGCGCGGGGCAGACAGGGAGAAACAGGTGGCCACGGGTTTGTTTGCGTTGCTCGACAAGGTCACTGCGATCGCGCAGGTGGCGGCGGCATCGATCGACGACACCGCGGCGGCCGCCGGCAAGGCGAGCGTCAAGGCCGCCGGCGTCGTCATCGACGATACCGCCGTCACGCCGCGCTATGTCCATGGCTTCGAACCGGCGCGCGAACTGCCGATCGTCGGCAAGATCGCGCTGGGCTCGCTGCGCAACAAGCTACTCTATCTGCTTCCCGGCGCGCTGGTGCTCAGCTTTTTCGCGCCCTGGGCGATCACGCCGCTGTTGATGGCCGGCGGCGCCTTCCTTTGCTACGAAGGGGCTGAAAAGCTTTATGAAGTGTTCTGGCCGCACCCCGTCGCCGTCGCGGCTCCGGTCGATGAAGAGCTGTTCTCGGTCGAGGACGGCATGGTCAGCGGCGCGATCCGCACCGACCTGATCCTGTCCGGCGAAATCATGGCGATCACCCTCGCCGATGTCGCCGATGCGCCGATCACCGAGCAGGCGGCGGTGATGGCCGTCGTCGGGATCGGCATCACCGCGATGGTTTATGGCGCCGTCGCGCTGATCGTGAAGGCCGATGATGTCGGCGTCGTGCTGGCCCGGCGGCCGGGCACCGTCGCCGGGCCGCTGCGCATCGTCGGGCGCGCGCTGGTCACCGGCATGCCGCCCTTCCTGCGCTTGCTCGCCAGCGTCGGCACGGCGGCGATGCTGTGGGTCGGCGGCGGCATCGTCGTCCATGGCATGGAAACCTATGGCATTGCCGAACCCGGCCACAGCATCCACCATTTCGCCGAGGTTGCGGCGGCTGCCACCGGCGGCATCGGGTCGTTTGTCGGCTGGCTGGTCGGGGCGATCGGTTCGGGGGTGTTCGGGCTGTTGCTCGGCGCGGTGATCGTCGCGGTGCTGCACCTGCGACCGGGCAAGAAGGCCGACCCCGGGGCACATTGACGCGGCCGGCGCGCTTTGCGTATTGTAGTCACAATACAGTTTGGAGCGCCGCGATGCGAATGAAGACGATCATTGTCGGCGGGGCGGCCATCGCCATGCTGGCGCTGTACTTCCAGGCCGACAACATCTTCGATTCGGATGACAATGATCCCGATGCGCATAAGGCCCGGGTGAGCATTGCTATCGACGGCGACAGCAAGGATGTCGCGCGGGTGACCGGCGATACCGACGCCGCCGGCGACACGGATGTCGCGATCGTCGCCAGTTCCGATCCCGGCAAGCTGGCGATCAAGCTGCCCGGCGGCTTTGAGGCCAAGATGCCGATGCCCGACGGCATCACCGACGACAACAAGTTCGATATCGACGGGGTCGGCCTGTATCCGGGCGCGACGGTCGACACGATCAACGTCAACGCCGACAAGCGGGATGATGCGTCGGGCGACAAGGCAGTCGTGGTCATCGGCTTTGCGGCGCCCGCCAGCGCCGAAACGGTGGCAGGGTGGTACGAAGGCCAGTTCCGGGCCAAGAACATCGCGGTCCGCCGCAAGGGCACGCTGCTGACCGGCAAGACCGAAGATGGCAATGATTTCGCGCTGCTGCTCAGCGATATCGCCGGCGGCAAGGCGCGCGGGCAGTTGACGATCCACGATCGGAAGTAGGGACAACGCCCTCCCCGCAGGGAGAAGGGAGGTTAGAGCGCACCCCCCGAAAAGGTATCGCACCCGGCTACCGTGCCCGTCGTCATGCCGCGCATGAACCATTTCGTGCGCTGGGCGCTCGAACCATGGGTGAAGCTTTCGGGGACGACGACGCCCTGCGCCGCCTTTTGCAGCGTGTCGTCGCCGATGGCGGTGGCGGCGCGCATCGCTTCCTCGACATCGCCGGGTTCGAGCCGGCCGGCATTGTCCTTGGCCCAGACGCCGGCGAGGCAATCGGCCTGGAGCTCGACCTGCACCGAAATCGCATTGGCGCGGGTTTTCGACGACCGCTGCTGGGCTTCCTGCGCCTGGCCCGAGATGCCGAGCAGATTCTGGACATGATGGCCGACTTCGTGGGCGATCACATAGGCGGCGGCGAAATCCCCCGGTGCGCCGAAGCGACGCGACAGTTCGTCGAAAAAGCTCTGGTCGAGATAGACCTTGCGGTCGGCCGGGCAATAAAATGGCCCCATCGCCGATTGCGCCGCGCCGCAGCCCGATTGCACGCTGCCGGTGAACAGCACGAGGCGCGGCGGCTGGTAGGGTTCGCCGATCTCGTTGGTGAAGATGGTTTCCCAGGTGCGTTCGGTGGTGCGCAGCACCCTGGCGACGAAGCGATCGGCTTCCGAGGCCGGTCGCGCCGGATCGGCGGGCTGCTGCGGCTGGCCGATCTGTTGACTGGACGGCGCGATCGGGCCGCCGCCGCCGAGCAGGGTCAGCGGGTTGATGCCGAAGACCAGCGCCACGACGATGACGATGGCGATGGTCCCGAGCCCCATGCCGCGCCCGCCGATGTTCAGCCCGCCGCCCATGCCGGGCAGGTTGAAGCCGCCGCCGCCCTGGCCGCGCCGGTCCTCGATGTTGCGGCTTTCTTCCTCGTCATCAAGGCGCATGCGGTGTCCTTCTTCTGGTGCTGCGCCTAACGCCCGAGCGCGCCGTTCAGCAGCATGGCGAGGCGCACGCCGGCGCGTTCGACCTGCCGGCGCAGCGCCGGCGTGGCGGTTTTCACATAATCCTCGTCGATCCGGGCGCGGACTTTCGATCCCGCCGGGCAGGTATCGGGATAATCCTTCAATTCGGGATAGGCGGTGGTGCGCGACAGGTCCCAGCTTTCGCGTGCCCAGCCGGCGACGCTGTCCGCGACGCTGCCGGCACCCAGGCTGCGGCGCTGGCGGGGGCCGGTTGCCCAGGGGGTGATCGCCGGCGGCTCGGTCAGCGCGCGTTCGGCAAGGTCGGAATCCCAGATGCGGTGCAGGTTCATGCGCGCCGGCGCCTTGGCACCATAAGCGGCAACCACGTCGTTGCCGCCGCGATCATGCTTGTCGCCGATGTGCAGCGGCTGGTGCATGTCGCCGACGAAATGCACCACGAACGCCAGCGCCTGCGCCCGCGCCGCCGGCGACGCCTTGCGGTCGGCGGCGATGGCGAGCTGGCGCGGGATCTGCGCCGTCACACAATTGCCGTCCGGGCATTTGGCGGCGGCATCGAACGGCCGGCAGACATCGATGTTCTGGTAATGCCAGGCGGCGCTGAAAGCGAAGCGATCACCCAGTCCGCGCACGCAATCGGGCCAGACCGAGGCATCGGAGAGGCTGCCGATCGGGCAGGTCGGTGTGTCGACCGCGGCGCCGCGCGCCAGGATGCGGCGCACCTCGGCACGCGCGGCGGGGGTCATGTTGGCGGTGGCGATGCCAGCGATCAGGCGATGGGCATAATCGCCCCAGGCCAGCGCCGGGGTGGCGCTGCCAAGCAGGACGGCGGCAATCAGGGGGCGGAACATCATGGCATCATTCTATGCCGCATCGGCGGGGTGGTGGCGATGGAAGAATCTTGGCGCTATGCTGGCCCCTTGCACTGCGGCCGGTTGTTGCACATCTGCAACGCCGTGTGACACGACAGGATGACAATGCGCGATCCCTATCAGGTACTGGGCGTGACCCGCGCCGCCAGCGAGGCCGAGATCAAGAAGGCTTATCGCAAGCTGGCGAAGGAAAACCACCCTGACCGCAATGCCGACAACCCCAAGAAGCTCGAGGTCTTCAAGGAGGCCAATTCGGCCTATGAACTGCTGTCCGACCCCGAAAAGAAGGCGCGTTTCGACCGCGGCGAGATCGGCCCCGACGGCAACCCGACCTCGCCCTTTGGCGGCGGCGGCGGCTTTCGCGGCGGCGGCGCGCGGCCGGGCCCGGACCCCTTTGCGCGCGGCGGGCGCAGCGCCCCGGGCGGCGGCGGTTTCGATTTCGGCGGCGGTGGCCCCGAAGACCTGTTCGCCGAGCTGTTCGGCGGGCGCAGTCCCTTTGGCGGCGGCGGCGGCGGCAGTGGCGGCGGGTTCCGCGCCCCGCCGCAAAAGGGCAGCGATGTCGCCTATCGCCTGGTCGTACCGTTCGAGGATGCCGCCGCGCTGAAGCCGCAGCGGGTGACGCTGCGATCGGGCAAGACCGTGGAATTGAAGCTGCCCGCCGGCATCGAATCGGGCCAGCAGGTGCGCATGGCCGGGCAGGGCGAGCCCGGGCCGGCGGGGCCGGGCGATGCGCTGGTGACGCTGGAAATCGGCCGCCACAAGGCGCTGCGCCGCGATGGCGACGATGTCCGGCTCGACCTGCCGGTGACGCTCGCCGAAGCCGTGGCGGGCGCCAAGATCCGCATGCCGACGGTGGAGGGCGCCGTGACGCTGACGCTGCCGCCCGGCAGCAGCTCGGGCAAGGTGTTCCGCCTCAAGGGCCGCGGCTTCAGCCGCGCCGACGGCAGCCGCGGTGACCAGTTGGTGACGGTGCTTGTCGACCTGCCCGCAGACGATGCGGCGCTGGCCGGCTTTGTCGCCGGCTGGAGCGATGGCCGCGACGTGCGCCGCGACCTGGGCGTCTGACGCCCGGGTGATCGACATTCGCCGCCTGCTCTTGCGCAACCGCCGCGCGTTGGTGGTGGCGCGCGATACGGTGGTCGGGGTCTGGGCCGATGGTTTCACCCATGCCGGCAACCTCGCCTATCTGTCGCTGCTGACACTGTTTCCGTTCTTCATCGTACTGGCGACGGTGGCGGG